>JAWCLZ010000014.1:375-34941 GCA_038850275.1 Methanocellales archaeon
ATAATCAAGGTTAATTTCATATCCCTTAATAGTTAATGAAATGGCAGCATCAGGACAGAAGATCCAGCAGGCTCCGCATTTATCACATTTTGAGAGGTCAATTATGGGTCTATGGGTTCTCCATTCTCCTGTTTTATATTCGATAGAGTTGCCTGGGGATGTTAAGATTCCAGCTATCTCTACTTCTTTCCAACTTGGAAGTTTTTTCATTTTTCAATCTCCACTTGATTATATGCAATTTTGATAGCTTTTTCATCCTTTTCCGCGGTACTTGGAAACTTATTTTTGATTATTTCTAAAGCAGAGTTAATATTAACCAAATTTGTGGCTTTTATAAAAGCACCAATCATAGGAGCATTGATAAGGGGTATGCCAAATGTTTCTAACGCAATTTTAGTAGCATTGATAACTGCAATCTTTGCCTCATTAAACTTAGACTTTAATTCAGCTAGAGATTTTTTGGAGTTAATTATCACTAAGCCATCTTTCTTAACTTTTATTTGAAGGGTTCGCAAAAGGGTTGGATCTAGAATTATTAAGATATCTGGGGAATGAATTTGCTCTCTACTTTCAATAGGTGTTTCACTTATTCTATTAAATGCCATCACAGGTGCTCCTCTTCTCTCCGGGCCAAAGCTTGGAAAAGCTTGAGCATATTTGCCCTCTTTCATTGCAGCTAAAGCTATAACTTCAGCTGAAGTAACCACTCCTTGTCCTCCTCTCCCATACCAAATTATTTCTTGCATAGCTATTGTTCCCCTCGAACTTCACCTCTCTACAAGCTGTGTAAAAATCTGTTACAGAGCTGTTATAGAGAGCACGCCAATTTAACGCTTATCTTTTAGATCATTGAAGATAAATAGTCTGCGGACTTTTTAGTATGCATTAAATTCACTTCCTCCAATGTGGTTTCTTTGACTATGCCTATGATTTTTTACTAATTACCTCCTCTTGCTTTTAACTTAGTTTTTCCTTTCAAGTACTTTAAAATATCAATATCGCTAGGGTAGTAGATATATATGCTTGAGATATTTCGGGAGTACATTTCCCTCACCTCTTCAGAGAATTTTTTTTTAGAAAGGTATTAAAATCAAATTAATAAAGAGATATATTAAGACTTGTTTGTCTTAATGATATAAACATAATCCTTCGAGAGCTTCATTGAGTTTCCCTTCGCTCTTAATATATTTTACCCTAAACGATCACTTCGATTTTAATTTAATATTTATGCCAAGCTTGTGATTAAGGGTTGCTCTTTTGTATTAATTTATGATAATGATAATTTGGACCATATCAATGATAATTTGGACCATATCAACCCTGCTATAGCTTCTTCTTCTCCCTAGTTTCATCGAGAACTAATAATGTCATATGACTTATAGCTTTCTTAGTCCAAGGCTGGAATAATCAGCAGAATCTCTAGGCATGCGGCTCTTAGTTTCAAGAAATCTTTAAATATATCTTACATCTACTTATTTCAGAATATTGCAATGCCTCAAGGGACGCTGACGCTGCTGATTCCATCTTCGCTCACAGTGGAAAAAGAGGACCCAAAGATAAAGACATATAAAATTGGTACAATCGCTCGCGCCGCTGCAATATACCGCGTTAATAAAATAATAATATATAAGGATAGAGAGTTCGACGATAGTAAATTCATAAGCACTATATTGAGGTATGCGGAAACACCTCAATATCTTCGTAAATATCTGTTTCCGAGGTCTAAAATACTGCGGTACGCAGGTGTGATCCCGCCTTTGCGTACTAAACATCATCCATTGGGATCAGAATCATCGAATATCGGAGACATTCGCGAAGGCATAATACGCGATGTAGGGTCTGATGGAAGCGCTTGGGTAGAGATTGGACTTGAACGCCCAGCCCTTCTTCGCACTAGTGCTAAAATGCGAAAAGGGGAGCGCTTGACCATCAAGATCTTTTCGCGAGAACCACTTGAGGTAAAGGTTGCAAGGGAGGATGAAATTCCTTGCAACTGGGGCTATCGCGTAGAAGTTGGATCGAGCCTTGGGAAAATCCTCTCCAAGAGCGATGATCTGGTGATAGCTACCTCTAAAAAGGGAGAAGCGGTGAATCTCAAGCTACTCAACGAGATAGCTCAAGAGATCAAGAACCGCTCTCTCTCCATTGCCTTTGGCTCCCCTACTCGAGGATTGGCTGAGATCCTTGGGGATGAGGGAGTTGAGCTCGCGAATGTCTCAGATTACATATTGAATACAATACCAAATCAAGGTACTCAAACTGTCAGGAGCGAGGAAGCAATTCACGCAACACTTGCATTGCTGAACTCGCTCCGTTGAAAGGAGGAAAAATATGGGAAAGATACACCGCCCTAGGCGAGGCTCATTAGCATATAGCCCTAGGAAAAGAGCCAAGCGTGAGATACCTAGGATAAGATCGTGGCCAGAGGAGGAAGGGGCTCCTAAGATTCAGGGCTTCGCGGGATATAAAGCTGGCATGACCCATATAACGATGGTAGATGATATACCGAATAGCCCAAGTATGGGAATGGAGATCACAGTACCGGTTACGGTGCTAGAAACACCACCTATGAAGGTAGCTGCCATTAGAGCATATACTCAAACCAGCTATGGAAAGAAGGTAATAGCTGAAGCTTGGGCATCGAATCTGGATAAAAACCTTGAGAGAGCTATTGTTCTTCCCAAGAACCACGATACTCAAGCTTCTCTTGAAAAAATCGAAGAACTCATAGCTCAAAATAAAGTTAGTGAGCTCTTTGTCATAACATATACCTTGCCAGAGAGGGTATCTGGAATACCTAAGAAAAAGCCAGAATTAATGGAGAATAGAATTGCTGGAGGAGACATCAAGGCGAGATTTGATTATGCTAAGCAAATTTTAGGGAAAGAAATTGATGTCACAGATGTATTCTCACCTGGAGATATCGTGGATGTTTTTGCAGTTACAAAAGGGAAAGGCACACAGGGACCTGTGCAGCGCTGGGGAGTTGCGATTCAAAAGCGAAAGCACTCTAGAACAGGGAAGGAACGCCACGTTGGAACTCTTGGTCCTTGGAATCCCGGACATATTTCTTGGAGAGTCCCACAGATGGGTCAAACTGGCTATCACCAACGCGTGGACTACAACAAGCGTATCTTGAGGATTGGAAGCGCAGGAGTTGATATCACCCCGAAGGGTGGGTTTTTAAACTATGGTATAGTTAGAAATAGCTATATCATGCTAAAAGGCTCAGTTCCAGGGCCAGTTAAGCGCTTGGTTAGATTGAGACCAGCGATTAGACCAAGTGCAGGGATACCCAAAAATGTGCCAGAGATCACCTTCATAAGCCTTGGGTCAAAGCAGGGGGCATAGAAAAATGCAAGCTAAGGTTTTGGATTTGGAGGGCAATGTTAAGGGTGAAATAGAGTTGCCTAAAATCTTTCAAGAGCAATATCGCCCAGATATTATAAAAAGAGCTGTGCTAGCAGCTCAAGCTAATAGATTACAGCCAAAGGGAACCAAACCATATGCTGGCATGAATACCTCTGCTAAGAGCTGGGGAGTTGGTCACGGTGTTTCCCGAGTGCCTAGAATAACAAGTGGCTCTAGAGCAGCTGCTGTCCCCCAAGCAGTTGGTGGACGGGAAGCACATCCACCCAAGGTTGATAAGATTCTAGAGGAGAAAATAAATAAAAAAGAAAGGAAAATGGCAATCAAATCTGCTATTGCAGCAACCATTGATAAAGCACTTGTGAAAGCACGAGGGCATGTATTCCAAGGCGAGCTTCCAGTTATAGTGGATGATAAATTTGAGGAACTTGCAACTACGAAGGAAGTGAAGCTAGTACTTGAGAAGCTCAAGCTCTGGGGAGATATTGAAAGAGTGAAGAATTCAATAAAGCTAAAACCCGGTAAGGGTAAAATGCGGGGAAGAGTATATAAAGAGGGAAAGAGTCTCTTGATAGTTGCCTCAAAGGAAAATAAAATTTTCAAAGCAGCTAGAAATCTTCCAGGAGTGGATATAGCAACGCCAAAAACATTGAATGCTGAACTACTAGCCCCAGGGACTCAACCAGGCAGGCTAACTCTCTGGACTGAGAGTGCGATAAAGGCACTTGAGGAGGTATTCGCGTGATAATAAAGCATCCCTATGTCACTGAAAAAGCAACTGCTTTGATAGATAAAGAAAATGCCCTGCAATTCATCGTTGACTTGAAGGCAAGTAAAAAGCAAATAAAAGAGGAAGTTGAGAAGCTGTATGGGGTAAAAGTTGTGAGTGTGAATACAATGATAACTGCAAATGGCAGGAAGAAAGCAACTGTTAAATTAAGCTCAGAGTATAAAGCTGAGGAAATTGCAACTCGCTTAGGATTATTCTGAGGTGAAATAATGGGCAAGCGAATAATATCTCAAGCTAGAGGAAAAGGCTCGCCCACGTATAGAGCTCCATCTCATAAATATAAAGCAGATCTAGAGCACATTAAAGTTAAAGAGGGCGAGACGGTAAAAGGAATAGTTATTGATATTGAGCACGATCCCGCGAGGAGTGCTCCAATAGCGAGAGTTAAACTAGACAATGGAGAGGAAAGACTCATACTCGTACCAGAGGGTGTTGCAGTTGGGGATGAAATTGCATGCGGTATATCCGCTGAAATAAAGCCAGGAAATACCCTCCCTTTAGCTGAGATACCTGAGGGAACACTCATCTGCAACATTGAGGCACATCCAGGTAGTGGAGGCAACTTCGCAAGAGCCTCAGGTACATATGGTATTCTCATAGCCCACGATGTGGGTAAAACAATGGTACAGCTGCCAAGTGGAGAGATGAAGTGGCTTGATCCAAAATGCAAGGCAACAATTGGAGTTGTTGCAGGTGGAGGTAGGATTGAGAAGCCCTTTGTGAAAGCAGGCAAGAAATACTGGAAGATGAAAACCCACTCCCCGAAATGGCCTACTGTAAGGGGAGTTGCAATGAATGCAGTTGACCACCCATTTGGAGGCGGCGGAAGGCAGCATCCAGGGAGACCGAAGACAGTTAGCCGTGGCACGCCACCTGGGAGAAAGGTTGGAAGCATAGCTGCTAGGAGAACTGGAGTTAGAAGGTAGGTGGAAAAATTATGGTGAAGGATAAAATGGCTAAAGTTCCAAGGCGAAAGGAGGAATTCACATATCGTGGTTATACCTTAAGCGAGCTCAAGAAAATGAAACTCGAGGAATTAGCGAAGTTATTGCCCTCTAGGCAGAGGCGGAAATTACTACGCGGTTTATCGGAGAAGCATAAAAAACTGCTTGCCAAGATCAGAAGTGGCGATCCAAATGTACGCACTCATCTCCGCGACATGATTGTTTTACCAGAGATGGTTGGTAAGAAGATCTTTGTGCACGGTGGAAAAGAATTTCATCCAGTTGAAATAATCCCAGAAATGATAGGCCATTATCTTGGGGAATTTGTATTAACGCGCAAAAAAGTGGTGCACGGCGCAGCTGGTATAGGTGCTACTAGGTCAAGCAAATATGTACCATTGAAGTGAGGTGCATAAATGGGAAGGGTGGATTATTCATTGAAATATGAAAACGAGAAAACAGCTAAAGCGATGATCTATGAAGCTGATATTTCCCCCAAAGCAAGTAGGGAGATATGTAGAGCAATAAAGGGAATGCTGCTTAAAAAAGCAGCAAGTTATCTAGAGGATGTCATTAAAATGAAACGCCCAGTTCCATTCAAGCGATATAATAGAAATGTAGCCCATAGAGGCAACTTGGAGGGATGGGATGCAGGTCGCTATCCTCAAAAAACTGCGAAGGAGTTCATAAAACTAATTAAGAATGCTGAGAACAATGCTAGATATAAAGGTCTAGACCCTGAGAAGATGAAAATTGTACATATAGCTGCAAAGAAGGGACGTGCATTCAAAAGCATTTTCCCGAGAGCAATGGGTCGCGCGACACCAAAGCATAGGGATAGAGTAACCTTGGAAATGATCGCGGAGGAGGTCGAGTGATGGCAGTGGAGAAGAAATTCGTTCAAGAGGGCCTACGTAAAGCTCAAATGAGTGAATACTTCATGAAGCAGCTTAATCGCGCTGGCTATGGGGGCTTGAATGTGAATAGAACTCCAATGGGCACGCAGATCACAATATATGCTGAGAAACCAGGTATGGTTATAGGTAAATCAGGTAAAACCATTCACAAATTAACCACAGATATGGAACAGCTTTTCAAAATCGATAATCCTCAAATCGATGTGCAGGAGGTAAGCAAGCCAGAACTTAATGCTCAGACAATGGCAAATAGATTAGCAAGTGCTCTTGAAAGAGGCTGGTACTTCCGCAAGGCTGGGCATAGCACTGTACAGCGAATCATGGATGCAGGTGCTCTCGGTTGCGAAGTGATAATATCAGGCAAACTCACTGGACCTAGGAAGCGTAGGGAGAAATTCGTGAGAGGTAAAATCCTGCACGCTGGCAAGCCAGCGGAGGAAAATGTAATGGTTGGGTATGCTCAAGCAATTAAAAAGCAAGGCGTACTTGGTGTGCAGGTGAGAATTATCTTACCAACGGCATCTCTTCCTGATCAATTCAAAGTTAAGAAAGATGAGGAGCAAAAAACTGAACAGAAAACAGAGCAAACTGCGAGCGAGCACGTAGGAAAAGAGACACAAGTAGAGCAGAAAGTAGAGACACAGGTAAAGCAGAAAGTAGAGACACAAGTAGAGCAGAAAGCAGAAAAATAAGGAGGGGAAGAAATGGCGATCTATAGAGCAAAAGAAATACGGGCAATGAAGCCTGAGGAGAGAGCTGCAAAGCTCAAAGAGCTTCAAAATGAGCTGCTGCAGCAAAAAGCAAAAGCATCCAGTGGTGGAGTGCCTGAAAATCCTGGTAGACTAAGGGAGTTGAGGAGAACCATTGCGAGGATTAAAACTATACAGCGGGAATTAGGAGAATTGAAATGATGCCTATTACACCTGAAAATCTCATCTATCACGAGTTAATTGGGTTAAAAGTAGAAGTACTTGAGAGCTCAAATCCCAGTTTGAAGGGATTAAAGGGAAAGGTGATCTATGAAACCAAGAAGACTTTAGTCATAGAAAATGGAAGAATTCGAAGAATACCCAAGCAAGATACCATCTTTGTTTTCCAATTACCCAATCAGCAAAAAGTTAAAGTAGATGGTAATTTATTGCTTGCTTTACCTGAAGATAGAGTTGGACGCAGAATTAAATTTAGGTGGAAAAAATTAGGTGAAAAATGGTGAAAAAATGGCTAGAGACATAGGCCTAGATGTTAAACCACCTGATAGGGAATGCTTAGATAAAAACTGCCCGTTTCACGGTGTGCTGCCAGTTCGAGGTCAAGTACTAGAGGGTATTGTGGTGAGTGATAAAATGAATAAAACAGTGGTGGTGCAGCGAGAATATTTGAAGTACATCAGCAAATATGAGCGCTATGAGCGAAGGCGAAGTAAAATTCACGCTCACAATCCCCCTTGCATAAATGCAAAAATAGGGGATTTGGTAAAAATTGCTGAGTGCAGGCCGCTTAGCAAGACTAAAGCATTTGTGGTGATAGAGAAGGTGGAAAAATGAGGGCATTAAAGGCGAAGGTTCCGCGATCGTTGAATACTGGCTCGCTATTAGAATGCGCTGATAACACAGGTGCAAGGGTTCTTGAAATAATCGCAGTAAAGAACTACAGAGGAGTTAAAAATCGCATGCCTAGAGCTGGTATTGGCGATGTTGTAATTGCTTCAGTTAAAAAAGGCACCCCTGAAATGAGAAAGCAAGTAGTTCAAGCTGTGGTGATAAGACAAGCTAAGGAATTTAGGAGGCCGAATGGCTTGCGTGTGAAATTCGAAGACAACGCAGCTGTTATAGTTGATGAAAATGGAGATCCAAAGGGCACTGAGATAAAAGGGCCAGTTGCAAGAGAAGTGGCTGAGAGGTTTCAGAAAATAGGAGCGGCTGCTTCAATAATTGTATAATATAATGGTGATTTAATGTCGGCTGCAATAACTTCAGGGGAAATGAAAACAAAATCAAGTCAGCCTAGGAAACAGAGGAGAGCAAGATATAAAGCACCTCTTCACAAGAGAAAAAAATACCTACGGGCAACTTTAAGTCCTAGTCTGCGGGAGAAATATGGCAAGCGCAGTGCTCAACTTAGAGTTGGTGATACAGTGAAAGTGATGCGTGGAGATAGAAAAGGCCACGAGGGAAAGGTTACAGCGATAGATTTAAAAACTGAGAAAGTCATTGTGGAAGGAGTTACCATTGCCAGAGCAGATGGCACTGAAAAACCTAGGCCATTGCATCCTTCAAATTTGATGATAACCAAACTTGAGCTTAAAGATAAAACGAGAGAGGAAATATTGAAGAGGTAATAATATGACTGGGAAAGGTCATCAAAAACGCATATCAGCACCTCGCTCTTGGCCTATTGAGAAAAAAACCCATAAATTTGTTACAAGGCCAATTCCAGGACCCCATTCCAAAGAATATAGCTTGCCTTTAATGGTAATATTGAGGGATATGTTGAAAATTGGGGAGAATGCAAAAGAAATCAAGAAAATACTCCACGAAGGCAAAATTTTATTAAATGGCGTGGTTAGAAAAGACCATCGCTTCCCAGTTGGAATTTTTGATGTTATTTCAATACCTACTATTGATCAGCATTATCGCGTTTTAATTGATGAGAAAGGAAAAATATGCTTAAAGCCAACTCAAGATAAGAATTTGAAGCTCTGCAAGATCAAAAATAAAACAACTTTGAAGAAAGCCATTATTCAGCTTAATTTAAGCGATGGTTGGAATTTGATTGGTACAAATGAATATAAAACTGGAGATAGCGTTGTACTATCCCTACCTGATCGAAAAATCGTTCAACATCTGCCGAGGAAAATAGGCAGCTTAGCGATGATAGTTGGGGGGGAGCACTCAGGCGCGGTCGCAAGGATAAAAGAAGTAAAAATCCTTAGGAGTAGCAAGCCAAATTTAGTTAAATTAACCAGTCTCGATGGAAGAGAATTTGAAACAATTGAAGAGCACGTTTACGTCATTGGCGATGCAAAGCCAGCTCTTGACCTAGGTGTGGTTGCATGAATGAGGCAGAGATGAGTGAAGCAAAAGTGGAAGCTATTGAAAATAAAGAAAAGATAAATCCTATGAGGCGCCCTAGAATTGAGAAGATAACAATAAACATAGGAGTGGGCGAGGGAGGTAAAAAACTGGAGAATGCTCAAAAGATTCTGCAGCAAATAACTGGTCAAAAGGCAGTTTTAACGAAAGCTAAGAAGAGCATACCTGGGTTTGGAATTAAAAAGAAGGAAAGAATAGGCTGCAAATTAACCCTTCGTGGCAATGCTGCTAAAAATTTCTTAAAAACAGCACTTAAAATCAAGGGCAAGCTCTCTGAGAGCTGTTTCGACAAGGAAGGTAACTTTGCATTTGGAATTGAAGAGCACACCGACTTCCCAGGTGTAGAATACAACCCAGAGGTAGGAATATTTGGCATGGATATAGCAGTATCTCTGAAGCGGCCTGGGTATAGAGTTGCAAAGAGAAGAGTTGCTAAATGCAAAATCCCAAGGATACATAGACTTACCAAGGAGGAAGCCATTGCATATGTTAAAGAAGAATTTGGCGTGGAGGTAGTTTGATGGAGCGCGGGAAGAAGAAATTTGGCAGAGGTGCAAACATCTGCAAGCGCTGCGGTAGAAAGCAAGGCCTTGTGAGAAAATATGGCATATATCTTTGTAGGCAGTGCTTCCGTGAACTCGCTCCTTTGATGGGCTTTGAAAAATACTGGTAGGTGAATCTATGACATTGATCGACCCCCTTTCAGATGCTCTCTCTGTTATCAAAAACGCTGAGAGCGTGGGAAAATCTGAATGCATAATTCGACCAGCCTCCAAATTAATTGGCAATGTACTTAAAATAATGAAGGAACATGGCTATATAGCTGAATTTGAATTCATCGATGATGGTAAAGCAGGTATATTTAAGGTGAAGCTCCAGGGTAGAATAAATAAATGTGGTGCAATTAGGCCAAGGTTCTCAGTTGGCAAAGCTGAATTTGAGAAATGGGAAAAGCGCTTTCTACCCGCTCGAGATTTTGGATTACTTGTGGTATCCACCTCTCAAGGAGTGATGTCACACTTAGAGGCAAGGGAGCGTGGAATCGGCGGGCGCTTACTTGCATATGTATACTGAGGGATTGAGATGATCGCTGAAAAAGTGAAAATACCTCAAAATGTTGATGTATCCATCGAAGGAAAAATCATAAGAGTTACTGGACCAAAGGGTCAATTAAAGCGAGAACTCTATTCCCCTGGAGTATCCATTAAAAAAGAGGATTCAAATATCATAATCGAGAGCTCGGATGAGAGAAGGAAAGCTAGAGCCATTGTTGGCACTTTTGCTTCGCACATTTCCAATATGATAAAGGGAGTGGTGGATGGCTTTGAATGCAAACTCAAAATAGTATATGCTCATTTCCCAATTCAAGTTAAAGTTGAAGGCGATGAGGTATTAATAATTAACTTCCTAGGGGAAAAGAAACCTAGAAAAGCCAAGATTGTGGGAGGGGAAACAAAGGTCAAAGTGATATCTGATGAAGTAATTGTAACTGGTATAGATAAAGAAGCAGTGGGCCAGACTGCTGCAAATATTGAGCAAGCCACTAGAATAAAGGGCTATGACCCTAGGGTATTCCAAGATGGAATATACATAACGGTGAAAGCGTGAGAGTATGAGTGGCAATATAGAGGCTGAAACCGAGGAATCGAAGACTAAAGAATCGAAGAGTGGGGAGTCAAAAGGTGAAGAGTCTAAACCTGAATCGAAAGTTGCAGAGCCAAAACCAGAGTTATCAAGCGAGGAATTAAGACTGCTTGCTGTTAGAAAGCGATTGAAAGCAAAGAAGCCTGAGTTCCGTGGGCCAGATTCTCATAAGAAAAAACGCGTGAATCCAGCTTGGAGGAGACCAACTGGGCTGCATCACAAGGTAAGATCCAAGATAAAAGCCAAGGGGAAAGCTGTGAAAGTAGGCTTCAGAGGCCCAGCGATGGTACGCGGACTTCATCCCTCTGGCTTTGAAGAAGTAGTAGTTTACAGCGAGAAAGAACTTGATGAGCTTGATAGATCAAGGCAAGCGATAAAGATCAGTGGAAGAGTTGGGATGAAGAAGCGAGCTGCAATTATAGAGAAAGCAAGATCGCTTGGATTTAAAATTCTAAATCCCACTCAAGCCGAGGGAGGGGAGGAATAACATTGGTTGACCTTGCAATTCAAAAGAGACTTGCAAGTGAAATTTTAGGCGTTGGTCAAACTAGGGTGTGGATCGACCCTGAGAAAATAGAGGAAGTAGCAAAAGCAATAACGCGTGAAGACATCCGCGGCTTAATAGAGCAAGGTGTGATAAAACGCAAACCAGTTAGAGGTATAAGCCGCGGGAGAGCTAGGGAGAGAGCTTTAAAGCGCGCTAAGGGACGTAGAAGAGGACATGGCTCGAGGAAGGGTGCTAAGGGTGCTAGGAGTCCTTCTAAGGAGCAATGGATGAAGCGCATTCGCGCTTTGAGGAAGCGATTAAGGGAATTGAGGGATGCTGGGAAGATAACTAAAGGTATATATAGAAAATTATATCTCAAAGCAAAAGGGGGAGAATTCAGAAGCGTGGCGCATTTAAATGCCTTTTTAAAATCTCAAGCTCTCCTCAAGGAGGAATAGCGTGGCAAAAGGACCTAGATATAAAGTTAAATTTCGAAGAAGGAGAGAGGGAAAAACTGATTATAGAAAGAGACTTAGGCTATTGCTATCCAAGCAGCCGAGACTAGTGGTTAGAAAAAGCTTGAAGCATATAAGAGCACAGCTCGTGATTCCAAGTGAAAAAGGCGATATCACAGTGGCTTCAGCATTTTCCAAAGAGCTTTTGAAATATGGCTATAGAGCCTCAACTTCAAGCACTCCAGCTGCCTACCTCACTGGATTGCTCCTAGGCTATAGAGCCAAGAAAGCGGGATTTTCAAATGCAATCTTAGATATAGGTTTATACTCGCCTACAAAGGGTGCTAGAGTATTTGCAACATTAAAAGGAGCTATAGACGCTGGTCTAAGCATTCCACACAATGAATCGATTCTCCCAAGCGAAGACCGAATACGCGGTAAGCATATTAATTATTCACCTGAAGAATTTGAAGAGATCAAGCAAAGAATAGCTTTGTCGCATGAGAAGGCGTGATGCTCATGGTCTTAGAAAAAGTTGAATATGAAGAAGAAGCTGAATGGATTCCTAAAACGCGATTGGGAAAGTTGGTGAAAAATGGGGAAATTACAAGCATGGATCAAGCTCTTGAGTCAGGCTTTCCAATTAAAGAACCTGAGATAGTGGATAAGCTACTTCCTGATCTCGTAGATGAAGTGTTGGATATAAATATGGTTCAGAGGATGACTGACTCAGGGCGAAGAGTGAAATTTAGAGCTACTGTTGCTGTTGGCAATGGCAATGGATTCATAGGCATTGGTGAAGGAAAAGATGTACAAGTAGGCCCTGCGATTAAGAAAGCAATAGACGATGCTAAGCTAAATATAGTGAAAATTAAAAGAGGCTGTGGCTCATGGGAATGCGGATGTGGCCAAGAGCATACAGTTCCATTTGTAGTTACTGGAAAAGCCGGCAGCGTGGAAGTAACCCTCAAGCCTGCACCTCGAGGACTAGGGATTGCTGCAGGTGAAACCGCTAAAAAGGTTTTACAGCTAGCGGGAATTAAAGATGTCTGGACTTGGACGAGGGGTGATACTAGGACTACTCTTAACTTTGCGAAAGCCACTTATGATGCTTTAAGGAAAACCGTGACCTTTAGAGTGCCCAAGGAGGCTAGTTGATGTTTGCAGTTATACGCCTGAGGGGAGGTGTGAAAACTAGAGGAGAGATTAAGGATACCCTTGATATGCTTCATTTAAATAGAGTTTATCACTGCACAGTGATAGAGGACACACCTAGCTATCGTGGAATGCTTCAAAAGGTGAAGGATTTTGTAGCATATGGAGAAATAACACCAGAGGCACTAGCTATGATATTGAGAAATAGAGGTGAACTAGTTGGTGGAGTGAAGCTAACCGATGACTACATCAAATCTAAAACAAACTATGAAAATATTGAGGAATTTGCTAGAGCGGTTTGCGAGGGAAAGGCTAAACTTAGGGATCTCCCTGATTTAAAACCAGTATTCAGGCTTCATCCCCCTAGAAAGGGATTGAGGGGAGCTGGCACTAAGCGAAGCTATAAAGCTGGTGGAGCGCTGGGGAACTGGGGAAGTGAGATCAATATACTTCTTGAAAAGATGAGGTAGGAAGATGGTTAAAAAGAGGGTGAAAAAATTCAGAGGCTCTAGAACGCATGGTGGTGGAAGTCATAAGAAAAGAAGAGGTGGAGGAAGTAGAGGTGGTCGTGGAGATGCTGGGAAGTGCAAGCATCACTTCATAAGGTCAATACTTGAGGGAACTGCATTTGGCAAAACCGGCTTTAAGCGTCCTCAAAAGGTAGTTGAGGAGAAAAAAGCTATAAATGTTGGCGACCTTGATTTGATAGCTACAGAGTTGATTGCACGTGGGATGGCTGAGGTGAAAGATCAAGCTATTTACATTGACCTATCTAAACTTGGCATAGACAAACTTCTAGGTGGCGGGAGGGTAACCAAAAGGCTATTTGTAACTGTGAGTGATTTTTCTGAAACTGCTAAGGCAAAACTTGAAGCAGCTAGCGGTGGAATAATAGAGGCATAGGAGCATGCGGGGCGAGGCGCCTACTTTTAGAGATAAACTCGAGCCATTGCTTGAGAGACTACCAGCTGTTGAAAGACCCATTGGACACGTGCACTTTCGAAGCAAGCTGGCTTGGACCATTGGTATCTTGGTGCTATATTTCATTCTAGCGAATGTACCAATATTTGGCCTCTCGCCTGAATCTATAGATATGTTTGAACTCTACCGTGCCATAGTTGCGGGGGCAAGTGGTTCTATAATCCAACTTGGTATAGGTCCAATTGTAATGGGCTCCATCATTCTGCAGCTCTTCGTGGGTGCTGAGATAATCAAGCTTGACCTTAAAGATCCACGAGATCAAGCTTTTTTCCAAGGAGCTCAAAAACTCCTAGTTTTCTTCATGATCATATTTGAAGCTCTTCCACAGATAATGGGAGGCTTCCTCAAGCCAGATGCCACACTTGCAGCTAGGCTTGGGGTTGACACAAGTATAATAACCTTTTTGATATTCATTCAAATCTGCATAGGTGGATTGCTCATAGTATTCATGGATGAAGTGGTTTCAAAATGGGGAATTGGAAGCGGGGTATCGCTCTTCATAGTTGCAGGTGTAGCTGAAGCTCTTGTCAAGGGTATATTTAGCTGGAAGTTGAATCAAATTGGCCTGCCAATTGGAATAATTCCAAAGTGGTATTTTATTTTCACCACTTATTCGCTTGATCAATTGCTAACTGGAAATGGATTACTCTTCCTCTTAATACAGGGGGAAGTGCTTGCTTTAATTGCCACAGTTGCAGTTTTCTTAATCGTTACCTATGTTGAAAGTGTAAGGATAGAGATTCCCCTTGCGCATGGTGCCGTGAGGGGGGCAAGGGGGAAATTCCCTGTGAAATTGATCTATGCAAGTGTGCTCCCAATGATCTTGGTTAGAGCACTTCAAGCAAATATACAGATGATTGGAATGCTACTCTGGAGAAGCTCGCTTCCAATCATCGGGAGAAATCCAATGATTGGAGAATTTCAAGGCACTCAGCCAATTTCAGGAATAATGTATTATCTCTCCCCCATCCACGGCCCTGGAGACTGGATTCCAATGTATGTAACTCAGCGCATACCAGGAATTGAGGTATGGCAAATCACACTCCACGTTATAGTGGATGCAGCTATACTTATAATAGGTGGCATACTCTTCGCTATATTCTGGATCAACACAACAGGCATGGGACCTAGAGAAACAGCTGAAAAAATTGCAGCTTCAGGAATGTTAATCCCAGGGTTTAGAAGAGATCCTGGAATCATTCAAAGGGTAATGGCACGGTATATCCCTAAGGTAACGCATATAAGTGGTGCCTTCATAGGGGCTTTAACATTACTTGCTAGTTTATTCGGTCTAATTGGACAGGTTGGAGGCACTGGGATGCTGCTTGCGGTATCAATTGTATATCATCTATATGAACAGCTTGCCAAGGAACAAGTTATGGAAATGCATCCATTGATGCGCAAATTGTTGGGAGAAGAATGATTGCTGGTTACAATTATACAATTAGTAATAATAATAGTTCAATTTTGCACCTCAATCAGGCACTGCATCGAAGGCATATAGCGTGGTTGTATTACTCAATGTCCATCCTTCATCTAAAGTTGGCCTCCCTCCAACTGGTAGTGACCCTGCGTAGAACCCTCCACTGGGCTCGAGTACTAACCACGAGCCATATTTATCAGTTTGATAGTAAACTGCAAGACGCGTGGCATAGTATCTATTTATCGCCTCTATAATTTTTGAGGTATCATTAGCTTGTCCAATGTATACTGAAGCAAAAACGTGATTGTCAGTGGCATAGACCCTTGCATTGCCGCCTAAAGCGCATATCAATGATGCCAAGAGAAAAGCATGGTCTTCACAGTCTCCTCTCTTTATTCTAAGGGTTTCATTTGGAAATTGCCAGCGTTCTTCACCCTCAGGCTCACTTGTATATGCTATGCTATTTGAAATTAAATCGAAAATCGCGCAGACTTGATAAATATTGTATTTACCTGGGTATTTCTCCGCTACTTCCCTCGCTAGAGCTCTAACTGAGGGATCGCTGGGAGTTATGTAGTCATTTATTTTCTTAAAAAGAGCGGGGAAATTATATTTATATTCATATTCTTGTTTTGAGATGGGGAGGTTAACCGTGTAGCTGATGGGGTCCATGAATACGTCGCCATAGTCATACCATTTTCCATCTTTTGCTCTCGCTAGCAATGAAACCCCTGGTTTTAAATGGAAGGAATTTTGCGCTTCAACTTTAAAGCTCACCAAGCCTAGATACTTTCTCTCCCCCGGTTGAATTGTTATACCGCTGTTAACCGCATACCAGTCAGCATCAAGCCAGCTTGGCTTTACTCCATATTTATAGATGAATATAGAATTATCCCCATTGTTCTCCACCCATAGTTTAACCACGCCTATTGAATCTTTATAAAAGCTAGGGCTTTTTGCTTGAATGGAAATTCTATAACCAGGTGCAATGCGAGAAGTTGAAGCCGGCTTGCTCTCTAGATTCCTAGGTTCATAAGCTGGGATTGCTGGTATGGTGAGGTTTTCAGCTGAAAGTTCAAAGCTCTTTTCCAAGCCAATGCAGTTAACTCCTATCAAAATTGCTAAAATGAAAAAAGCAAGCTTGAGCTTCATCAAAGCTTCATCAAATGACTGCAACTTTGCTTAGCACATCTGTTCTCGTGATCATTCCAATTGGTTTTCCATCTTCCGTTATAACTAGCCTCCCAATTTTATGTTCATCCATTATTTTCACGGCTTCATAGAATGGAGTGCTGCCATCAATGGCAATGACATTTGTGGACATTATTTCTCTTACTTTTGCACTTATCTTCCCAGCTGCAAGTGCTCCACCGAGGTCTGTGAAGGTTATTATCCCAACTATTTTACCTCCTTCTGTAACAGGAGCACCGTGTATGTTATTGCTCACTAGGATACGTGCTGCTTCTCTAATCTGTGTATCTGCATCTATGGTGATTAAATTTCTAGTTATGAATTCCTTCACCGCTCTTTTAGGTAGCGATATCATTTCATTTATATTGCATATGATTAAATTATCCACGTCATCGCGGCCAGCTATTTCACCTCTTATCACTAGTTTGTTAACTGGCGTTGGGCCGATTTGGATGGTATCACCTATGTTGAATTTGCGAATATCACCAAGTAGTCTTATTTTAGCTTGACAGAGATCTGGATGTCTAACTGAGGTGAAATCTATTTCATCTACTGTTACTCCTTCTACTATTTCTCCCCCTTTGCGTATGACCACCAAGGCTTCTTCCTTTAGGTCTTCCACCCCTAGAGCTTCAAATGCTCTTCCAGTTGCGATGTAGCCTCCCTTGGGCCCAGGTACTCCTTCTACGAGTTTTAATGCTTTTAGAGATTGCATTTGATTTCTTATGGTACCTGGATTTCTATCGATTACTTCCGCTATTTCCTCACCCTTTATTGCTCTTTTTTTCTCCCGGAATAAATTTATTAGAGTGAGGAGGATTTCTTTTTGAACTATGGTAAGCTCCATAAACCTCGCCTATATGTAATGATTAATGAAGATATATATATTTATGGATTTTTACACACATATTTTATTAATTATATTTATAATTAAATTAAATATGCTTTTCTAGTATTTCTATCAGTAATCTCCCCAAGCTGTTTATCCTCTATATCTCTAATCTCTGAAATCTTTCTAACTGCCTCTCTAACAAACAATGGCTCATTGCGCTTTATCTCACTAAATGGAGAGAGTGGCGGACTATCAGTTTCAACTAGTAAATACTCCAAGTCTACCTTTCTCGCCAATGCTTGATGATGAGGTGAATAGCAAACCAAGGTGGGCAGAGAGATATAAAAGCCTTGATCGATGATCTGCTTCATTAACTCAGCACTCCCACTGTAGCAGTGAAAAATTATATTTACATTTGCATTTTTAACAACCTCTAATGCTTGCTCCTCAGCCTCTCTTGCGTGAATCACCAGAGGGAGAGATAACTCTTCAGCAAGTTTAAGATATTGAGCAAGCACTTCCAACTGCCTCTCTCTCCCCTTGATGTCTCTTACTCTATAAAAATCAGGGCCAACTTCTCCAATTGCTATTATTTTTTCCCTCACTCTAGCTATATACTCAAAGGCATTGGCTAACTCCTCGGCAGATATAGTAGCGGTTTTAGCAGGGTATATGCCAAGCGTTAGATAAATGAAATTTTTATATCTTCTGCATAGCTTTAAGCTATATTCAAATCCCTCTGGAGTTATAGAACAAGTTACAATTCCACTTAGCTCAGTTCTAGCTCTTTCTATCACTTGATCTATATCTGAGGCAAAGTTTTTAGAGTCCAAATGGCAATGGGCATCGATCATTGTTTTCACCTATGATAGCAAAGAAGTATTTATATATATTGAAGAAAAATGTTCGATTAAATACGAACAAAATGGTGGCTATGATGAAGATCTTTATCTTCTACTATGGATCATTTGGAGAGAGATTCATAGGTCATTTAATAAACTATAGAACATTCTGCATCTCATGCGCTGATCTTTGTTCTCAATGCAGAGAGAAAAAAGAACTCTATCACGCTAGCGATATAATAGGAGCTTATCAAATACCTACAAATCTACCTCCATTTTTAGAAGATGCAGAGAAATATCTCCCTGAAAGCATACCTAATAATGATTTAGTGGTGGCGATAAACATCCATCCTGATATACTCATCGAACTCCCCAATTATATTCAAAAATTTGGTTCAAAAGCACTTATAGTACCAATAGAGGAACCGCATTGGTGCACCTTGGGACTGCAAAATCAAATAACCAAAAAATGTAAAGAACTGGGATTAGAATGTGCTTTCCCAAAGCCATTTTGCTCACTTGAGAAAAACAATGGTAAAATCATCGATGAATTTATGGATTACTTCAAAATAGGCAAGCCAAAAATAGATTTAGAAGTAAAAGATGGAGTTATAACACTAGCAAATGTCATACAAAGCGCACCTTGTGGCTGCACATACTATGTGGCGCAGAAACTAAGAGGCACTTATGTTGATAAGATGGATGAAGCAAGTGTAAATGAGTTAAATGATGTAATCTCTAAAGCACATCACGCTTATCCATGTACAGCGAGTATGATGAGAGACCCAGTGTTGAAGGACACCATATTGCATAAATCAGGCTATATATTGAGAGAAGCAGTCCACGAGAGCTTGATGGATGTTTTAAAAATTAATTCCAAAACCACTTTTAAGAAAGCAGTACTACCGATTGAGGAGAAATAAAAGGGGATTTTAGAGGTAAAAAATCAGAAGAGAGGCAAGCGTATAACTTCGCGGTGGAGAATAAAACTAGGGCTATTCTAAAGGGAAAAGCCTCCTCGATAATTAATGAAGAAGAAAAATAAAAAGAAGTTTTACCTTATTTTTACTTTTTATTTTTAATCTCCTTCATTATCTCTGCAATAACACTCTGCTCAAAAGCAATGGCCTTCTCAGACCTAGGTTTGGAGGCTGGACCTTGGATTACTATTTGAGCAGGAGAAGTATCTTGCTTCACCCCTTCTACTACTACCTCTGCCATAATCATCGCACTGCTGCTCTCCATTGGCTCCCTTAATATTTTAGCTGTACCTCTTATACCAATGGCAAGATCGTTGGGTCCTAAAATTTCAATGCAGATCTTGCCATTTCTTTTAACATTTTGCGTAGTAGTATTGGTATTTAAAAGCGCGATCAAGAGGGTTTGCTCATCTTTAGCAAATATAAAGGAAATTGGAGCAGTATTAGGGGTACCATCTTCATTAACCGTGCCAGCGACACCAATTATCCTATTAGGATTGCTATTAAACAACTCCACGAGATTGAGAATCTTTGGCTCCCCAGGCTTGCGTGAAACATCGACAATTAATTTATTACCCAGCTGCCTTGCCAAAGATGTTCACCTCCGAAATCAAAATTATTAAAAGGTTGATAAATAAATTTGCGAGTAAGAAAAATTTGTAATTCAAAATTCAAATTTTAATTATGGAAGGCTCGATTTTATCGCGAGTTAAAATTAACTTGCCAATAGTCGGCTTGACCACAATTGGAGGTAGAGGAATAGTGGGACTCCCTGGATTCACAAATAGAACATTTTCCCTCCATTCTATGCATGGTCTATGAGTATGGCCAAATATCAATACATTGAAGCCATTTTCCCTTGCAATTCTCATTGCTCCATGCAGCCCTATGAGGGTGCCTGGATTGTGGATTAATCCAATACTCCAATTCAAGCATTTAACTGAATCTATCTCAAGCAAATTTGATCTAACGCTAACTGGATCCATATTACCATAAACCGCGACCACCGGCGCGATTGCTTCAAGTTCTCTAATTACCTCCATATCAACCAAGTCCCCTGCGTGCAGGATTAAATCAACATCCTTGAAAAGCTCAATTACCCTCTCTGGAATTTTCTTACTTCTAGCTGGAATGTGGGTATCTGAAATTAAACCAATGACCTTAGCATCCCCAATTTCCCTCGAACGTTCTCTTGTAATCACAGCCACGTTACCAAAAATTGCATTCCAAGGATTTAATTTTAACTTTTATCTTAATCTATCCAAGTGGTTATCTCTTCAACACCCGCTCTCTCTGGCGCTCTAGGTATTTTCTCTGGAATACCAATGGGTATGAGTGCCATGATTTCAAAGGGCTTTTTCACACCTAAAATTTGCTCTAATTCACTCTTGGCAATAAGGGGCCCAGTCATCCAACAAGTGCCATAGCCAAGAGCGTGAGCAGCGAGCAAGAGGTTTTCAATTGCAGCTGCCACTCCTGATGCAGCTGTATAGCCACTTTGCTTCATTGCTTCATATTTATTTGCACCAAGTTGCTCGAAAAAAGTTTCCCTTGGTTCAATTAACACCACTATTACCACAGGTGCATTGGCAAAAAAGGTGAAATATCTAGCGAGTTGAGCAACTTTTTTACCTGCGTCGCTGTATTTATCGATCTCCTGAATCTTATCTTCAACCACTTGCCTCATCCTCTGCATTACCTCTTTATTTCTAATAACAATGAAATGCCAGTTTTGCATATTGGTTCCACTTGGGGCAAATCGAGCGCAGTCAATCATTAGTCGTAAATCTTCTTCCCTCACCATTTCACTTTTAAACCTGCGAATGCTCCTCCTAGTTTTTATGCACTCAATTGCATCCAAGAATTTTTCCCTCCTTTACCCTTATTCTGTTGTTTATTCTGCATTTATTTTGGCAATTTTCATATATAGCAAGTTTTTGAAGAATTCATATATAGCAAGTTTTTTGAAGAAGGAGAACCTTAAGTTGAGCAAATGCGTTTAAAACAAGGCTTGGTACACGTGATCACTGGTGATGGAAGGGGCAAGACTACCTCTGCCTTGGGCCTAGCAGTGAGAGCTTCAGGTAGAGGGCTTAAATGCTACATCATTCAATTCTTGAAAGGCTTTGAATATGGCGAGCTCTTAGCGCTTAAAAAACTGCCGGATATAGTGGTCAAGCAATTTGGCAGACCTGGATTTGTATGCAGAGAAAGACCTCTTCAAATAGATTACGAGCAGGCTAGGGCAGGGTTGGATCACGCTAAGGAGATAATTCAAAGCAATGTATATGACTTGGTAATTTTAGATGAAATTAACATAGCAATTAACTATAAATTAATTCCACTTGAGGAAGTAATTGAGCTTGTTAAAAAAAAGCCTGCTACTGTAGAATTGATTTTAACTGGGAGATACGCACCTAAGGAGTTAATCGAGCTCGCTGACTATGTAACTGAAATGAAAGAAATCAAGCATCCCTATCAAAAGGGAATACTTGCTAGAGAGGGAATTGAATATTAATGCTAGATTATTCTCCAGTAGATCATTGAAATTAAGAAATAGCTGATAGCGATGAATAGGGATAGAATTAGATCAACATATCCCTTAAGTAGCAGTGTAAGCAGCGCTCCAATTACTAGACCTGAAATAGCCATTGCAATGAGGCGCAGTATTTCTCTCATGGACTATGGAATTATCCTTGACATTTCCTCCAGTTTTTTGCGCTCACGCACAGGTGGAGATTCATCTGGTCTGCCCATTGCTACAATTGCACATAGTTCCCAAGGCGGCTTGACCATGAGCATTTCCTCGATTTCCTTTTTAGCCAGCAATGGCCAGATCATCCAACAAGTACCATAACCAAGCGCGTGGGCAGCGAGGCAGAAGTTTTGTATAGCTGCTCCAACGGCAACTGGAACAGCGAATCCATCGTTCTTCAACGCGTCGTATTCACTTGCACCTTGCTTCATAGCCATTCTAGCAAGTAAAAACTTTCCAGGTCTAATGAAAACTGCAACAGCAGCTGGAGCGTCAGCGAAAAATGAAATATATGCAATATTTCGCTTTATCCCCTCGTGCATCTCCGCAAAATCAGGGTTCTTAAGCGCTTGATCTAATTTCTCCAAAACAGCCTTTGCCATTTTCTGCTTAAGTTCATTGTTCTTCACAATAACGAAATACCAAGGCTGCCAGTTAGCTGGGCTAGGCGCTAGACCAGCGCATTCTAGAATTAGCTTTAAATCCTCATCCTTGACATCTTCTTTTTTAAACTTCCTAATACTCCTTCTAGTTTTCAAACATTCAATTGCATCCATAAAGCTCCCTAATTTTTCTTCGCTTTTTCTCTATTTATCTCTTGTCAAATTTACATCAAACCTTGAGAATACACTAGCTATGCAATAAGTGCTATTTGCAATTATTAGAGATTTAACTAAATTTTCATCACAGCGCTTCAAAACTCTATTTCTATATATTTCACTTTCCCTCAATAAAACTTCATGCTTAGAGCTATCGAAGTTCTTAATTAAAATCCAAAGTTTGCTTCAAAAAGCACTTGAGCTTCAGCCTCAGCTTGAGGCTTTGCTTCCAGAGCTCTATGTAGATGTAGAGCTATTGAAATGAGATGTATCACAATTGGTTCGAATCCCTCCCTCTCTAGAAGTTCATCTAGAAGCAAGTTAATCAATTGGTCCCGAGGTATATTTAAGTTTTCCTTAAGTAAATTCAATTGCTCTAGCCTAATTCTTTTTTTATCCCACTGCAGTTAAAGGTGGAGCCACTAAAGATGGACAAATGCATTCCAGTAATGCTGAAGCACATCTAGGACACACTAAAGCTCCCCAGTAATTTAGAAAGATAGATTATATTCTCTAAAGCTCGAGCACTACTTAATTCACGCAGGGAGATATATCCATTTTCAAAAATCAATGCTTTAGATCCATCTCGCATTTGAAGCTTTGCAGATCCAGTTTAAATGAGAATTTAAGATCTGAATATCTAAGCCCGAGTAAATACTTCATTGTTAAAATATCAAAGAAGCCGAAAATAGATTGCTCTCCTCCAGCAAGTGCAAGCTGACCTCGCCCATTAGCTTTGCTGTAACACAGGGCTTGATTAATGCAGCATTCCCACTGGATAATGGCTTCGGGATCTCTGCCATCGCTGCTATTGCTTTAATTTCTTCCTTTTTTCTTAGAAATGGGCAAAGTTCTAGGCTTGCTTTTCCAACTGCAAGCTTTTTAGCGAATGCTATACAGCTCTATGAATTGCAAGCTCCGCAGTTGAAAGCTGGGAGCTTTAAATATATTTCATATGGCCTAGGTGGCACGCTTTTTTATTTAAATCAAGTTCAATTTAAACCTAACGCTAGTAGAAATATCAATATCGATATCAAATATCAAATACTAAATACAGAAAATATTTAGGCAGAGAAATGCAATTTTATTTAGAAGTAAGGAATAATTTTCCCAAAAACTTCGGGATGTGAGATAAATTGAGTGAGCAAACCCCTCCCATGCAGGAACACGTTGAAGAAGAAGATGATCTCTTAGGAGGATTAAAATTTGAAACCACTAAGGAAATCGCGGTGCCGCAATTGTTAATAGACCAAGTAATTGGTCAAGAGCACGCGGTTGAAGTTATTAAAAAGGCAGCTCAGCAAAGGCGCCACGTAATGATGATTGGAAGCCCAGGGACAGGCAAATCTATGCTAGCTAAGGCAATGGCTGAGCTTCTACCAAAGGAAGAGCTTCAAGATGTATTAGTTTATCACAATCCTGAGGATCCCAATAATCCTAAGATCAGAGTTGTTCCAGCTGGGAAGGGCAAGCAAATTGTGAATGCACACAAGTTAGAGGCTCAGAAGAAATCTCAATTTAGAAATATGATTTACTTTATATTAGTGCTCATAGTAGTGGGCTATTCTTTCATGCGCGGTGAATTTGTCATGGGAATTATTGCAGCTGCATTGCTATTCATGGCCCTTCGATATATAACTCCAAAGGAAGAGCTCTACATACCTAAATTGCTTGTCTCCAATGAAGGGAAAACCACAGCTCCATATGTAGATGCCACGGGTGCACACGCTGGCGCTCTTCTTGGAGATGTTCGACACGACCCATTCCAAAGCGGTGGACTTGAGACTCCCGCGCATGAGCGAGTTGAAGCTGGAGCGATACATAAAGCCCATAAGGGTGTGCTCTTCATTGATGAAATCAATACTCTAAAAATCGAGTCCCAGCAGAGTTTGCTAACTGCACTGCAGGAGGGGGAATATTCCATCACTGGGCAGAGCGAGCGCAGTAGTGGTGCAATGGTCAAAACCGATCCAGTTCCATGTGCATTTATCATGGTTGCAGCTGGTAATTTAGATGCAGTTAGAGGTATGCATCCAGCGCTTCGATCGCGAATAAAAGGCTATGGCTATGAAGTTTACATGCGGGATAGCTTTGAAGATACACCTGAAAATCGGAGGAAGATCGTTAGATTCGTGGCTCAAGAGGTTGAAAGAGATAAGAAAATACCGCACTTCGATGCCTCTGCAGTTAAAGAAATAGTGCGCGAGTCAAGAAGGCGCGCTGGGAGAAAAGGTCACTTAACATTGAAGTGGCGCGACTTAGGCGGGCTTGTTAGAGTAGCAGGGGACATAGCCAAAGCAGAGGGCTCTCCAGTTACAACTGCGCGCCACGTGCTTGAAGCTAAGAAGATCGCGCGGTCAGTTGAGCAGCAAGTTGCAGACCAATATCTCGAGAGGCGAAAAGACTATCAATTCTTCAAAAACTCGGGCTATGAAGTTGGCAGAGTAAATGGACTAGCAGTGGTAGGCGGCGACTCAGGCATAGTTTTACCAATTGTAGCAGAAGTGACACCGGCGGCTTCGAAGGAAGAGGGGCGCGTGATAGCCACTGGGAGGCTGCAGTCCATTGCAAAGGAAGCTGTGCAGAATGTTTCAGCTTTGATTAAGAAATTCTCAGGGCAGGATATTTCAGATAAAGATGTGCATATTCAATTCATAGGCACTTATGAAGGCGTGGAAGGAGATAGCGCAAGCATCTCAGTTGCAACTGCTGTGATTTCCGCGCTTGAAAATATCCCAGTTGATCAAAGCGTGGCGATGACGGGCTCGCTCTCAGTGCGAGGAGAGGTTTTACCAGTTGGGGGGGTTACTTATAAGATTGAGGCAGCTGCTCAAGCTGGGCTTAAAACTGTAATAATTCCAAAGGCAAACGAGGGCGATGTATTAATTGAGGATCGCTATAGAGATAAGATCAAGATAGTACCTGTGTCCACCTTGAGCGAGGTGCTTGAGATTAGTTTATATGGCAAGAAACCTAGTTTCTTGGAGAAGGTCAAAAAGATCGCAGTTGATGCCACATCTACTTTAGCCACGATTGCTGATAAACCAGTGCCTCAATGAGGAATGGGATTGGTTGATTTCTACGATGTTAGAATAATAGAGTCTCAAAATACCAATATTGTTTTAGACACTGGTGAAATCGAGGAATGCTCCACTAAATTTTCCCAAGGAGCAGCTATTCGCGTATTAGCAGGAGGTAGCTGGGGATTTACCACCACAGATGACTTAAGCAAAATAAATGAAGCTTTGGAAGAGGCGAAGAAGATAGCACTGCATATAAATAAACGAAAACCAAGAGAAAAAATCTCTCTAGCTCCAGCGCATAAAATTGGTAAAATATCGAAAATTAAAATTAAAAAGCATCCGAGTTCAATTCCAATTGAAGAAAAACTTTCTCTTTTAAAAGAAATCGAAAGAGCTGCATCGCTAAATAAAATAGTGAGCACTATAGTGGCATACTCTGAGTCTATTTCTCGCGTTAGATATGAAAGTTCAGAGGGAGTAGAGGGGGAATATGAGTTAATGCGCATTGGTTTCAGTGTGACTGCAGTTGCCAGAGAAGGTGGGGTAATGCAGCTCGCTAGAAGGCGTAAATTTGGTGTATGTGGATATGAAATAATGGAAGAAGATGTAATAGACATCGCAAGTGATGCAGCAAACTGCGCTCGAGAGCTGTTGAAGGCAAAAACTCCAAAAGGCGGGCGCTTTCCAGTTCTCCTTGATCAAGAGCTCGCAGGGGTATTCATACATGAAGCATTGGGCCACGCTGCTGAAGCAGATGCAGTCCTTGAGGGCAACTCCATATTAATGGGCAAACTTGGCTCGAAAATTGCCTCTGAGTTAATAACGGTATATGACGATCCAACTATAGATGGATTTGGACACTATCCATTTGATGACGAGGGAATCGAGAGCAAAAGAACTGTGATAATTGAAAATGGCATTTTAAAATCCTATCTACATTCAAGGGAAACTGCAGCTAAATTAGGTGGAAAACCCGGCAATGCTAGAGCACAAGGATATGCAAAACCAATTGTTAGAATGAGCAATACCCTCCTAGAAAAAGGTGATTACTCCTTTGAAGAACTCCTAGAGGAAATGAAAAATGGGATATATTTAAAGGGCTCTCGAGGGGGCCAAGTGGACCCAGGAGTGGGTATATTTCAATTCAATGCTGAGAGGGGATATACAATTGAGAAGGGTGAGTTGAAAACACCCTTGCGTGACGTCTCTCTTTCAGCAAGCACTTTAGAAATTTTAGAAAATGTGGTAGCAGTGGGCAGGGATTTGAAATTAAATGCAGCTAGATGCAGCAAGGGGGGGCAAACAGTTCCAGTTGGAGATGGATCTCCACATATCTTAATTTCAAATGCCCTAGTGGGGGGAAGTGCTTGATCGAGAGAATTGGGAGAAATGCAATTAAATTAGGCCTTAAAAAAGATGCAGAGGAAATAGAGATTTTTTACTCCAGTGGTAGAGTAATCACAGTTGAAACATTGAAAGATGAAATTGAATCTGCTAGAGAGAGCTATATACAAGGCTTGGGAATTAGAGCAGTTTATAAAGGCGCAGTTGGCTTCTCAAGCACAAATGATCTCTCCAAAATTGAGGAAACAGTTGAAAGCGCGGTTAAATGCGCTAAAGCTAGGAAAATGGATCCAAACTGGAAGGGCTTCCCCCCGCAGGCAAAATACCCTATTGTACAGGGAACATTTGATAGCAAAATCGCCCAGCTTCAACTAGATAGCTGCGTAGACTACATTCTTCAAATGATTGAGAGCGCGAAAATTGAGAAAGCAATGCCAACTTCAGCTAGATTGATGTGTGGCTCTAGCGCGCAGTTTATATTGAATTCAAATGGACTTGAGATCGAAGAAAAATCAACTATTATTCAAGCATCAATTGAAGCAATTGCAAGGGACCAAACTACTTCAACCGGCTTTGAATTTGATATTTCGAGGAATTTGAACTTAGATTTCCAAGCTATTGGAAAAAATGCTTCAATGCTTGCATTGAATTCCCTCAATGGAATGAATGTTGAAACGGGAAATTTAACTGTGCTGCTTAAACCAGTGGCCTTTGCAGACCTCCTCGCTAATGTATTTTTACCCGCGGTTTTCGCGGATAATGTCCAAAGAGGGCGCTCGCTTTTGAGGGATAAAATTGATTTAACAATAGCGAGTGAGAATTTCACTCTAATCGACGATGGATTACTAGAAGGGGGAATCGGCACAGCTATGAGCGACGATGAAGGCACGCCTTCTCAGCGAACAACAATCGTGGAGAGGGGCATCCTCAAGGGATTCCTTTATGATTCATATACTGCTGGAAGAGCAGGGGTTAAAAGCACTGGCAATGGAGTTAGAGGCTCCTATGCAAGTGTACCATCTGTTGGTATTAGAAACATAATAGTCCAAATCCCAGGGAGTGAGGTTATAGCTGAAACTGAACGTGGGATTATTGTTAACTCAATTATAGGAGGCCATACTTCCAATCCAGTTTCAGGCGATTTCTCAGTTGAAGCTAGAAATGCTTTTATGGTGGAAAAGGGAGAGATAGCCAAGCCAGTTAAATCAGCTATGATAAGTGGAAATATCTTTGAAGCTTTAAAGCAAATCTCAGGTGCTGGAAAAGATGCGAGGAAAGTGGGAAATATAATTACTCCTACTGTGAAAATCGAGGAACTTAGAGTAATAGGATGAGAGTAGTTTAGAGTAAATAGGATGAGAGGAATTTTTAGAGTATTAGAGTAATAAGATGAAAGGATGAATGTTAAATGGCAATTGCATATAGAGTAGTGCTGATTAGATATGGTGAGATTGGAATTAAGAGTAATAGAACTAGAAGTAGATATGAGCGTATTTTAATTGAAAATATAAAGGCAATGCTTGAACTTCAAGGAATTTCATATAGCAATATTGAAAGAGAATGGGGGAGAATCTATATCTCAACTGAGCTTGATAACGCGCGGGAGATCGCTAAAGCTGCTTCAAAGGTTTTTGGAGTGACATCAACCAGCCCAGTTGTAGAAATAGAGCCCGAGCTTGAATCAATCGCTAGAGCTGCTAGTGATATCGCCTCTGAATTAATTCAAGATGGAGAAACATTTGGGATTAGAGCACGTAGAGCTGGAGTGCATAGTTATACTAGTCGAGAAATAGCAATTAAGGCAGGGGATGCTATTTTAACTAAATTGAAGCATAGAAATGTGAAGGTAGATCTAAACAATCCAAAGCATGAGATATTCATTGAAGCGAGGCAAAACAATGCATATATTTACACTGAGATCTACCAAGGCACAGGTGGACTTCCAATTGGTAGTCAAGAGAAAATAACTGCGTTGATCTCAGGAGGAATAGATTCCCCAGTTGCAGCTTGGCTAATGATGAAGCGGGGCTGTGAATTAATCGCTATCTACTTCAACAATTCTCCATTCACAGATGAAACCACGAGGAATCGAGCTTTAGCTTGCATTGCTAAATTAAAGCAGTGGTGCCCAGGGCACGAGTTGAAGACCTATGAAGTGCCTCATGGTAAAAATCTAGAGATATTTAAAGCAAAAGCTCCAAAGCTAACTTGCGTGCTCTGCAAAAGAATGATGTATCGCATCGCGAAGGAAATAGCTCTCAAGGAAGGAGCATTGGGTATAGTAACTGGTTCCTCACTTGGGCAAGTGGCTTCTCAAACGGTTTCAAATTTATATGTGGAGAACCACGGACTTGATTTCCCATTATATCACCCTTTAATTGGATTCGATAAAATGCAAATAGCTGATCTAGCGAGGAAGATTGGTACTTTTGAGATTTCAATTCAAAAAGCAGCAAGCTGCAGCGCAGTGCCAAGTTATCCCATAACGCATGCTAAACTTGAAGATGTATTAGAAGTCGAGAGGCAAATGGATATATCTAGCTTAGTCAAAGCCTCTTTCGAGAGCGCTTTAATTTTATAGGCGCTAAGTTTTTAGTTTAAATTTTAAATTCTAAGCACTCTCCACTTTAAAAATACACCATTATTCATTGGCCTGCATTCAATTAATTCAAGCTTAGGCATATCCTCGAGTTTTATAAAACCAGAGCCATCAACCAACGTAGGTGCATTTTTTCCACCAATTATGAGCCCAGCTATGTAGACATAAATTTCATCCACAAGTCCCTGAGAAATTAAGCCCCAGTTAAGAGTCCCACCTCCCTCAACCAAGAGTTTATCTATCCCTCGCTTTTTCAATTCCATCACAAGTTCCTTTAGATCTACTTCTTTATCGCCAGCGATGATTATATCCGCAGCTTTACTCAGCTTCTCCACTCTCTCTTTTGATGCATTTTTTGAAACTGCGATTATTCTCCTCCCACTTCCTTTTCTAAGCACCTCTGCATCAATAGGGGTTCGAGCATTGCTATCTACGATTACTCTAACTGGGTTTTCTTCTCCACATTGTCTAATTCTCCTCTCTCTCCTCTCCCTTGACTTTATAGTTAAACTTGGATTATCAGCCAACACAGTGCCAATTCCAATCATTATTGCATCCACGCTAGCACGGAGTTCATCCACGCGGTTAAAGTCTTTTTCTGAAGAAATCTTAATCTGCTTTCTCTCAATGGTTGAGATTTTGCCATCTGCACTCATTGCAGCATTTATTATAACAAATGGACGAAGCATACTCTAAATTTTGCATGATAGCTTTAAATTCTTCGGCTTCTTAGTTACAACGTTATTAGCTACATTAGCTTTACATCAACTTTATGCTCCACTATATGGAGAAAGGTGATCCTAGGGGGCATGGTGTCATATTCATGATATATCCACGAGCCCTCTGGAGTAAACCCTTGGTTTTTCGCTCCATAGTTCCAAGTGAAACTCGGGCCCATGATGCGATAGTAATGCTGAATCACAGCTGCAATTGGAAGTGGGCCATCAGGTTCTGAGTTTCTATAAGTATTGGGATAGAAGGGATCGCTTGTCCAAGTCCAGGAGTGGTCGCTGCTGATGTAGCGCACATAAGTTGAAGCATTCATGAGGTCAACAGTAGCGGTACCATTTATAATCATTGGAATCACATCGCTACCAGTACCAGATTTCCATTCCTCATATTTTGATCCATTGGAATATCTTATTATAACAGTGCCTCCTCTCGTGCCATCGCCCCCGCTCTTCTGTATGTCGATTTCAAGCGCTTCCCCAGTTTCCTTCGTGGCAATTAAGTTCAATTCCAAGTTTGAGGTTGAATTCGCTAATTCAAATTTAAAAGTCATGACTGGAGTTACATTAGTGATGTTGCACCCTATTATGTCAAAAGGGATGTAGAAGATTGTTCGCTCCGAGGGCCTTGAATTTAAATAAGCCACTGCTTCACTTAGATCAGGGTGCCTCACCACGCCTTGAAACTCAGTGCGCTCCTCAAAATATCTAGCCCAAGCATCGTAATATCTACTTTTTATTTTAACTATAATTGTACTATCATAAACTGGGTTTCGGAAGAGTGGATTTATTGTGGTATTTTGATAGAATATAATTGGTTTATTTAGAGAGGCCGCTTGGAGGGTTACTTTTCCACCAGCTATCGCTGAGCTGCCATTTAGCTTTATAATTGGCAAAGTGAGTGTTTCACCATTATAGTGGAATTCAGGCGGGCTAATGAGCAAGCTTCCACTTTTATATCTATGCCAAACCCCTCCACCTTCATATCCCACTTCTTCGTCTCCAAGTTCATATCTAATTGATCCAATGTTGCTGTTATATATTGTATATTCATTACCGCTTCTCCTCATTTTAATTGTTAAATAGCTATAGGTATCATTTAAATTTAAAATTGAAATCCTACCTCCAGCTAAATCAAGATCCAATATTCTCGATGGCGATTCTCCTAGGGCACATGTGCTTATCTTTGAATCTAGCACAGTGAAAGCTTGCTCCACATTTTGCAGGTTTACTTTCAGCTGAGAATTAGCTATATTAGGCATTCCAACTACTATTATAATAGAAGCAGTAGTAGCGATTAAAGCAAGCATCAATAAATAGCCCACTACCTCTGAAACTGCAGTTGTTGCGCGCAGCATTCTATATTCTCCATCTTAACAATTAGCTATGACCATAGTTAAATGACTACTGTTCAAAGCGAGAGCGAAGAATGGAGATGATTAGTAGAAAGGCAATTAATATTAAAAAAGCAATAAGGGTGCTCCAGGGTAAAGGTAAATTCTCTCTTGGATATAAAAGCCAGATGGTAAAAGAATAAAGACCGGTGGCAGCTAAGCCAAGTGGTGAATCGCGAATCACGGCATCGGTCATCTCTCTCCCATATCTATGATATAGCACTATGAGCACAGGTGTTATCGTGCCTGGGAAGGCTGAGAAGATACCACTCCATTTGGCACTACTTATATCACTTAGAAGGACAATGCTTGTGATAACAACTCCACCGAAGCCTCCTCTGAATAAAATCTGCCTCCAGCTTACTCCTACTCCCTTGAATTTTCTAGCATTTAATTTGCGAAATTGAACATAAGCAGCTGTACAACTTAGCCATAGCAATGCTAAGGCTTGAAATCCATTTGCTATTGATAGAGATCTTAATAAAAATATGCTTGTGAAATAACTAGCGAATGCGAGGAATAGAGAAATTACCAGTGAACGTGAGACTCGTGTGCTAAGTGCAAACATCCCGAGGAATATAACATCAGCTATCAAGCCAATGGGATTCCACATTGCAGCTTTACTCGCGTATTCTAAACCTTGCTCCATAGCGATTAATAAAAGTGATAGAAATGTAATTGTAGGAAGCGTCATCAAAATCCCAGCTATCCTCGGGGAGTTTTTCTCAGCAATTGTAGTAATACAAGTTATCAACCCAGCTCCAGCTAGGAAATAAATTATGTATTTGATTATGTATTTGAGCATAGCTTGCTAATATTAGGATGCTTTTAACTTAAGCTTTTATAAAAAACTAAGATCTGCATGGGCAGGGATCGATATTGATCTGGTTGCTGTTTAGGGAAATTTAAATATAATTTTTTATTCTTTTATTTATTTTTTATTTGGTTATCGCGCATACTTTTAGCTTCTCATCATACCAAGCGCAATCTTGCTCCATACAGAGGAATAGCTTGCTTTTCTTCTCCCAGAGTGTATCATCAATCTCATTCTTTATACTAAGTAGGATGGTTTGAGCAACGAATAATGGGCAGTTCTTTTGAACTTTCATCTTGATCAATCCCGCTTTAATTACCCTAATCAAAACCAGTATTTACATCTAACGATTTTTTCGGATGATAATTATTTTCAATTATCATTATTTTTATTTTTTAATAAGTCAACTGCAACTCTATGCACACCTGGAGCATAACTTCCGCATTTCTTCACTCTAAGTACGCTTACTGGAAATCTTTTCATTAGTGTTCTCTCTAAATCAGCCATTTCATCTCGAGCGGCGAAGATATAGCAGTGAATCACGCCGCTTTCTCTAGCAAGTGGTAATGCTAAATCTAAATATCGAAATCTTTCCTCAGGCTTGAGATATGGAGAAGGCATTATTATGCGATCAAACTTTTTATCAACCCGAGGCAAGATTTCTTCGACATCTCCTTCAATTATAGCTATTTTTCCAAGGAGTTTGTTTAATTCTAAATTTTTCTTGAAATATGCACACGCAGTTGGATTTTTCTCAATTGCTAGGATTTCAACTACCTTTTCCCGAGCGATCACAATTGGAAATGGACCAACGCCTGCGAATAAGCAGAGAATGTATTCTCCATCTTTAACTAGCGAGGCTATTCTCGCTCTCTCCATCGCTAGCTTTTGCGTGAAATGAATCTTCGTGGGATCAAGTTTAAAGCAACATTTATTTTCCCGATGAATAGTTTCAGTAGAATTGCCATATAAAAGCTCATAGTTCGCGACTCTGAATTCTGTCTCTGCAGAGGTAATTTTTCGAAGTACTGTTTTCACATTTCTATTAGCCTCAGCGAGCTTTCTAGCAATTAGATACTTCTTATGCTCAAGCTCAAGTGGTATGTGAATTACTGCTATATTGCCAATTAAATCAAAGCGATCCCTTAATAATTCAAGTTCCTCTTTCTCAAGCTCTGGTTGCAAAATAGCTTTTAATCCCATCTAATATTTGAAAAGTAAAGTGAGGATAAAAATTTATTCTTTCTCCTTCTCAGTCTTTGAAGCTCGATAAAGCTGCAAGCCCCTGCTTGAGATCCACGAGCCACATAGAGCCATGACGAATAAAAAGACTGCTTTAATGATTATTGCAAGAAGGTCAGATTGCAAATTAATCTGCCCGCCTTCTGGATTGATTTGAATAGAGGAATTCTCCACAGGTGCTGAGAATTGAGAATATGCTAGTTGAAAAACAAATATCAAAAGCACTATACCTAAGAAAAACACTGCAAGACCAATTATTGCTCCAGTATTATATCGCTTAACCTGAGTTCTTTCAGATAGTTTCTCCAAATCCAATCCCCTCATATAATATTTATTTTAAATATATAAAACTTCTTATAGCAGATTTAAAATTAAAGGCAGCATTATCACCCCCATTGCGTGAGTTCTTCTCACGTGCATGAATATTGGAAGCAGTCCAATTGGAATTGAGATTGCAAATATAGCTAATCCAAAGAGCCCAGTTAATAGCAAAACTGATAGGGAAAGGAATATTAAAATCCCAAGGCAGAGCTTTGGATAGTTCACTCTTGGTAGAAATGCTGAGATATTAATTCCAATCAAAATTGTTAAAAAATATGAAATAATTGCCACTGCAACAATAACTATTAGAAAGAGAGTAATTATGGAAAAGGAAAACTTGGTATCTAAAACAGCATCCACTGCAACCATCGCACCACTTCTAGTTTTGCCTATGGTAAAGAGAGCGATTACTCCAAAAATTGCATTCGCAGTGTTAACTCATAAAATAGATAGGGTTATATACTTGGAATGCATATTAGAGATGGAAAACATGAATGACGAAAAGAAATTCCAAAATATGATGGCGAAACTGCCAATAAATGTTAGAAGGCAGCTAGAGGAATTTTTTACAATGGAATGTAGCAATATGAGTATACTGGGCAAAAGCGGATATGTCAAAGCCTTTTTATCCCTCCTTAAAGTGGT
>JAWCLZ010000015.1:0-32703 GCA_038850275.1 Methanocellales archaeon
ACAGTAGATAAATGCTTAAAGCGCATGTATCTCTTCGCTACCTCCATGCATAAAGATGCACTGCAAGCACTTATAGAGAATAACATAGATCTCGCGAGAAGCGTGCTCCAGCGAGACGATGAAGTTGATCGCCTCTCTTTACTCATATTAAGGCAATTAATCTCAGTGCTAACAAACTTAAGAGTACCGGAAACCACTAATTTATCTATTCTTGATTACTTCAATTACTATGAAGCAGCCCAATACATTGAGAGAATAGCAGACCACGCATCGAGGGTTTCGAGAATGGTTTTAAAACTAAATGGAAAGAATATACCCAGCGATTTTCTCGCGAAACTGGAAAAAGCAAGTGCATTTATGAATCAAATGTTTGAATTAGCCTTTAACTCGCTAATGAAACAAGATCTAGAACTCGCGGATAAAGCAATAAATTTCAAGCAATTAGTTGAAAAAGCTCTTTTAGAGGCAGATATAAAAATGTTTGAATTTGACTCGGATATGCTCTTTGCCATAGGCATAATTAAGGATAGCATAGATAGATCTGGGGATTACTGCAAGAACATATCTGAAGTTGCGATAAATAATATAATGACTAAAAAAATGACTAAAAAACTACATTAAAATATATAGAATTGATTCTAATATATATATTTCATAGATATTTATATTCTATACAGAAAAATTTCATATATTTTTAAAGCTATTCGAGACGTGAGGTGAAAAATTGAATTATGGAAAACTCCTTCTAACGCTGAGCTTAATAGCAGTTATATTCGCTGGATGCGCCGCTCCAACTACGACTCCAACGTCAACGCCAACTAAAACACCTGAGGTTATAGCCCTAAATGGAGCAGGAGCAAGTTTCCCCTATCCCTTATATTCAAAGTGGAGCTCTGAGTATACCAAGATAAAACCGAATGTGCAGATCAACTATCAAAGCATAGGTAGCGGTGCTGGCATAAGGCAGATTATGGAGAGAACCGTTGACTTTGGAGCAAGCGATGCACCAATGAGTGATGCACAATATGCCAATCTAACTGGAATACTTCACATTCCAACAACAATAGGTGCAGTAGTCATAGTATACAACTTACCAAGTGTGCCCTCTGGATTAAACTTAACTGGAGAGGTAATTGCAGACATATTTCTAGGTAAAATTAAGAAGTGGAGCGATCCCAGAATTACAAGCATTAATCCAGGAGTAGTTCTTCCCGACCATGATATTGTAGTGGTTCATAGATCAGATGGAAGTGGCACTACCTTTGTATTCTCAGACTACCTCTCAACAATAAGCCAAGAATGGCGTGAAAAAGTTGGAAAAGGCACATCTTTGAATTGGCCAACTGGCATAGGAGGCAAGGGTAACGAAGGAGTTGCAGGTATAATCTCTCAGAATCCATATTCCATTGGATATGTAGAACTTGCCTATGCCAAGATTCAAAAAATCCCATATGCAAAAGTAAAAAATCAAGAAGGCTACTTCATTGAGCCAAGCTTAGAATCCACGCGTGCAGCTGCAGCTGGAGCAGCGCCAAAGCTGCCAAAATGCCACGAAAACTGGTCAAGAGTTTCAATTGTAAATCCCCCAGGAGCTAATTCGTATCCAATTGCGAGCTTTACCTATCTCTTGGTCTATAAAGATCAAGAAGATCAAGCCAAGGGAAAAGCATTATCTGAGTTCATCTGGTGGGCAATTCACGAGGGACAGAATTATTCCCCAGAACTGCTCTATGTGCCCCTTCCGCAGGAAGTGGTGAAATTAAATGAGGAAGGTATAAAGCTAATGAATTACAAGGGAGAAGTATTCATCAAAGAGACAAAATAAAAAATAATAAAAAATAAAAAGATGAAATTAAAATTGAAGTGGAGAATAAATATCTCCACTGATTCAATATTTCACGGAGTAGTAGCCATTTGTGCCATTGGAATAATAATATTAGCTATCTTGCTTTTCTATGAACTTCTATTGGGCGCTCAGCTTTCAATTGAGAAATTTGGTCTCAGCTTTTTATTTAGATCAACTTGGGACCCAGTCTCCGAGACTTTTGGAGCATTGCCATTTATATTTGGCACTCTTGTTTCCTCTGCAATAGCATTGATCATAGCCATACCCCTTAGCCTAGGAGTGGCAATTTACCTAGCAGAGCTTGCTCCAGCTAAAATTAGAGATCCAATTTCATTCATAATTGAACTTATCTCAGCAATACCAAGTGTTATCATTGGACTATGGGGAATTTTCGTGCTAGCGCCTGTGATGCGCGATTTTATCATGCCACTCCTAGCAAATACATTGGGATTCCTACCCTTTTTTCAAGGACCTAAATTTGGATTATCAATGCTCACAGGTGGAGTGATTCTCGCGATCATGGTGATACCAATTATCTCCTCTATCTCAAGAGAAGTACTCCTCGCAGTGCCCGATACCCAGAGAGAAGCAGCTTTAGCGCTTGGTGCTACAAAGTGGGAGATGATTACCATGGCAGTAATACCATACGCGAGGCCAGGTATCTTTGGTGCAATAATCCTTGGTTTTGGCCGTGCAATAGGCGAGACGATGGCAATTACAATGGTAATTGGCAATTCCCCAACTATCTCTTGGTCTCTTTTCGCACCAGCTCATACAATGGCAGCGGTTATAGCAAATGAATTCACAGAGGCAACCAACGATTTATACATCTCAGCATTGATAGAGATAGGCTTAGTGCTTTTCATAATTACTTTGATGATAAACATCTTTGCAAGATTATTGATCTGGAAAATGCAAAAGGAAGTTGGAAGGGAATGATAAGCTTAATTGAGATCAAGAAATGGAGGAAAATTGCGGATAAAACCATGCGCATACTTACATTTTGCTGTGTTTTAATAGTACTCACTCCACTATTTGGAATTATCTTCTATGTAACAATAAATGGTGCCTCAGCAGTTAGCTTTGAATTTCTAACTCAGCTTCCAAAACCAGTTGGGGAGAAAGGGGGTGGCTTTGGAAATGCAATTCAAGGCAGCTTCATCGTGGTGGGCATAGCAAGTTTAATTGGAATTCCAATTGGAGTCTTAGCAGGGATTTATCTCTCTGAGTTTGGAAATTCCAAGCTTGCTTTAATCACGCGTTTTCTAGCAGATGTATTAACCGGCGTGCCATCGATAGTAGCTGGTATATTTGGCTATACCCTAGTGGTATTATACTTCAAAAAGTTTTCAGCACTCGCTGGAGGCGTTGCCCTAAGCGTTATAATGATACCAATCATTGCAAGAACCACGGAAGAATCCATGAAACTCGTGCCTGATTCACTCAGGGAAGGCGCATATGCTCTAGGAATTAGAAAGTGGATCACAACGCTTGTTATAGTAATAAGCACAGCTAGGAGTGGCATAGTAACAGGCATATTGCTAGCAATTGCTAGAATAATGGGGGAGACAGCGCCATTGCTTTTTACCTCATTCAACAATCGATTTTGGGCTCAGGGTATAGATCAACCAGTTGCAACAATACCTGTTCAAATTTATACCTATGCAATTACACCCTTCCCTGAGTGGCACGCTCAAGCATGGGGAGGTGCATTTATTCTCTTAATAATGACTTTATCATTGAATATTGGAGTTAGAATTGCAGTTAGAAAGAGGGTGAGAATAACTTGAGTTAGAAAGAGGGTGAATATTGCTTTGAGTAATGCCTTGAGTGATGTTAAGATCAAAATTGTTAATTTAAATGCTTGGTTTGGCGTGAAACAAGTTCTTAAGAATATAAATTTAGATATCAAAAAAAATCATATAACCGCTGTCATAGGCCCTTCAGGCTGCGGCAAGTCTACGTTGATTCGATGCTTAAATCGAATGCACGAAGTAGTCCGCGGAGCTAGAGTGAGCGGAAAGGTTTTGCTCGATGATCTTGACATCTACGGGGAAGGGGTGGATCCAGTGGAAATTCGAAGAAGAATTGGAATGGTTTTTCAAAAACCAAATCCCTTTCCCACGATGTCGATCTTCGATAATGTAGCAGCTGGGTTGAAGCTGGGAATGAGGCATAGTAGGGATAAAATAGCTGAGATTGTGGTGCATAGCTTGAAATTAGCCGCATTATATGATGAAGTGAAAAATGATTTGAATAAATCAGGCGCTAGTTTATCAGGGGGACAGCAGCAAAGATTATGCATTGCTCGCGCGCTCGCAGTTAATCCAGAGGTACTCTTGCTTGATGAACCGTGCTCAGCTTTAGATCCAATTTCAACTGCAAAGATAGAGGACTTATTGGTGGAATTAAAAAAGAATTATACCATTGTACTTGTAACGCATAATATGCAGCAAGCAGCAAGAGTCTCTGATTTCACTGCTTTCATGTACCTCGGGGAGCTAGTTGAATATGGGCCTACTAAAATCATATTTGAGAAGCCAAGGGATAAGCGAACTGAGGATTATATCACTGGTAAATTTGGATAAATATTAGTAAATTTGGTTTGAAAAGTGGTGAAATGACAAGAGTTCAATACAGGCAGGAGCTTGAGAGGCTTAAAAACGATGTTTTAGAGATGGGAGAACTTTCCAATATTAGTATAATAAATTGCATTGCTGCACTTGAAAAGCAGGATGTAAAGATTGCAGCGCAAGTGTTTGAAGATGGCAAAAGAGTTGATGAATTGGAATTTGCTATTGAAAAAGATTGCATGCGTCTCTTAGCACTTCAACAGCCAATGGCGAGTGATTTAAGATTTATAGTTACTTGCTTAAAAATAATTGGCGAGTTAGATAGAATTAGCGATCACTCTCAAGATATTGCCAATATTGCAATTGAGCTAGCGGGTCAAGTTTATTTCAAGCCACATATAGATATACCAAGAATGCGCGAGGCTTGCCAAGATATCTTGAAAATAGGCCTCGAGGCCTTCAAAACTGGGGATATTTCGCATTTAATGGAACTCCAAGAAAAGGAAGATTTAGTTGATGCTTTATATGACCAAATTCGAAGAGAAGCAATTACATTTATGATCGAAGATCCCAAGCTCATGCGCATAGCATCGCATTTCTCATTCATAGCACAGCATTTAGAGAGAATAGCAGACCACGGATGCAATATTGGAAGTAGAGTATATTATATGATAACTGGGGATAGAATAAAGATAGAGTAGAGGGGTAGAATAAAGATAGAGTAGAGAGTAAAAAAATTAGAGGAGGATTTAAATGGTGGAGAAGAGATCAAAAATCGATCCAGTTAAGCTCTTTAAGGGTGTTGCTCTAGCTTGGATGTTTGGCGTTGGCATGGGAATTGGAGATCTTAGAAGCACCCACGCTCATCTCCTCTCTAGAGCAGCTGATTTCTGGCTTGGTTTTCAGAAGAAAGAATCTGGTATTGAAATAATTAGAGGTAGTCCATTTGAAGTTGCATCGAAATATATTGAGGATTGCAAGTTAGCAGGGTATAATGATTCGAAGGACTTGGTCTCCGGAGACGACAACCATATAATAGTTGAGCATTATAGCTGCTTCTATAGAGTAATATGCTTGGATATGGCTAAAAAGAATTTGCCCATGACTTGCCCCCGCATTGGTCTGCTGGTGAATGTGATTCGAAAAGGCAGTGAAAAAGAGTATATCTATAGCGTTAAGGTTCAATCTAATTCATGTAGAGGTATTTTAATACCAAAGCTACCGCCAACTGCATTAAGAGACGCTGAAATTGAAATGCTTTTAGAGCATTTGGATAAAACTTAAAAATTAAATAAACAAAAATTGATGGAGGAAGTAAGATAGTTTTCAAGAAAATCTTGATTGGCATTGATGGCTCAGATAATTCAAGAAAAGCATTCACTAAAGCAGCTGAGTTGGCGGAGAAATTTGAAAGCGAGGTAATAATTATCTCAGTCATTCCTAGGGAAATAAAAATGGTCATAATTCAAGCAGAGCTGTTGAATGGATCGATTTTTGCTGAGACTGAGAAGATGGTGGCAGAGCTAGAACTGGATTTAAAAGCGAGAGGTTTAAAGGCTAAAGGGAAAATGGTTTTTGGAGATGTAGCTAGCGAGATCTTGAAGGCCTGTGAGGAAGAAGGCTGCGATTTAATAGTAGTTGGAAGCAAGGGTTTGGGAAAAGTGGATCGTTTTTTAATTGGTAGCATTGCTTCAAAGGTGATAGAGCACGCTAAAGTTCCAGTTTTAGTAGTAAGGTGATTAAGGATGAAAGGTTAATATTTGCTGGTGAGAGCTTGGATAGCTTGCTCCTAATCGCTAGTTCCTCGCTTGCAGTTCTCTTCATGGCTTGGGGAATTGGAGCCAATGACCTCGCCAATGCCATGGGTACATCGGTTGGGAGCAGAGCTTTAACTGTTAAAAAAGCAGTTATTTATGCCGCTGTTTTAAATTTCCTAGGGGCAATATTAGTTGGCATTCACGTTACCGAGACCATTCAAAAGGGAATCATTGATCCAAACTTTTTTGCGTCAAATCCAGAACTCTTAATCTATGGCATGCTTTCAGCAATGCTGGCAACTGCAATTTGGATAGCAATTGCCACTTACTTTGGATTGCCAATTTCCACAACGCATTCAATAGTTGGAGCAGTGACTGGCTTTGGAATCATTTCAACTGGAATTTATAATATTAACTGGGGTATACTTCTAAAAATTGCCGCAAGCTGGGTTATATCTCCAGTTTTAGGCGCAATAATTGCTTTTCTCATTTTTCAATTGGTTCAAAAAGCGATTTTAGGTAGAGAAAAACAGAGAGGAGCCGCGTTGAAGCTATCCCCTTTTTTAATTTTCCTAGTTTTTTTTGTAATTACTCTTTCAATTTTCTATGAAGGTTTAAAAGGACTGCGCCTACCATTGGAAAGAGCTTTGCTTGTATCATTTATAATAGGAGGCATAGGTGCATTAAGTGGTTACTTCTTAATTGAATATTATTCTCATAAATATGAGTTCTTACATCTCGAGAAAATCTTCGCTTATCTTCAAGTATTAACTGCTTGCAACGTTGCCTTTGCACACGGTGCTAATGATGTAGCGAATGCAGTTGGTCCATTTGCAGCTATATACAATATCGTTGTCACCAACGAGGTTTCAATGAGGGTGGGAGTAGAGTGGTGGATGCTTGCCTTCGGAGGAGCTGGGATAGCAATTGGTTGCCTCGTTGGAGGGATGAAAGTGATGGAAACAGTTGGGCGTAAAATCACAGAGATCTCACCCACCAATGGCTTCTGCGCAGAATTTGGCACCTCAATAACTGTTTTGTTTTTCTCCAAACTTGGCATGCCAATTTCAACTTCTCATACAATTGTGGGTGCAGTGGTTGGAGTTGGACTAGCGCGAGGTGTAAAAGCCTTAAGTTTGAAGGTTATAAGGGACATAGTTATTTCCTGGCTGCTTACCATTCCAGTTGCTGCTGCTATAACTATTGGCATATACTTTGGAATCGAGCACTTGCTAATGTTTAATTTCGCAGCTTCATAAAACGCTAGTTAATTATATATCAATTGTATATCGAGATTTGAGATGCTATTACTCTCAGGAGGCACTGGAACTCCCAAGCTATTGAGGGGGCTTAAAGAAATTGTGCCCCAAGAGCAAATCACAGTGATAGTGAATACCGCTGAAGATCTATGGGTAAGTGGAAATCTAGTCTGCCCTGATATTGACACAGTGATCTATACCTTGGCTGATTTAATAGATGATTCAAAGTGGTGGGGTATAAAAGGGGATACTTTTCACACTCATTCTAAACTAAAGGCACTTGGGTTTAAAGAAGCGATGATGATTGGAGATGCAGATAGAGCAACGCACATTCTTCGAACTGAGTTCATTCGAAGGGGCGAGTCCCTCACTAGTGCAACTATGAAGCTCTGTGAACACTATAATGTAAAAGCAAAGGTTCTGCCAATGAGCGATGAAAAAGTAGAGACTTATATTCACACCAAAGAAATGGGGGAACTTCACTTTCAACATTTCTGGATCACTCACGGGGGAAAGCTTGAGGTGGAGAAGGTTGAATTAAGAGGAATAGAAAAAGCCAAGCCAAGCAAAGAAGTAATTAAAGCTCTAGAGAGGGAAGAGGCTGTGGTGATAGGCCCTAGCAATCCAGTTACAAGTATAGGTCCAATTATTAACTTGAGAGACGTTAGGGAGATATTGAGGAATAAATTTGTAATTGCAATAAGCCCATTCATAGGCAAGCAGGTAATAAGCGGGCCAGCTGCTAAGTTTTTATGCGCGCTTAATTATGATGCTTCTTCCCTTGGAGTTGCTAAATATTATGAAGATTTTCTAGATGTATTCATAGTCCACGAGGGAGATGATTTAAATGTAGAGGGTATCAAGATTGTGAGAGCAGATATATTAATGGTAGATAAAGCCAAGAGTATGGCCCTAGCTCGCTTAGTAAAAAAATTGAGTGAAGATTACTTGAGGGAAAGGAAAATTGCTAAAGAGGAGAAAATAAGGTGAAAATTGCTTTAATTGGAGATATACACGCTAATTTACCAGCTCTTGAAAAAGTGCTTGAAGCACTAGATAATTTAAAAGTGGACAGGGTTTACTGTGCAGGTGACATAGTTGGCTACTATCCCTATCCAAATGAAGTTATTCGCCTCTTGAGAAGGCGGAAAATAAAATCAGTAATGGGCAATCACGATTGCGCAGTGGTAAATGGAGATACCTCGAGGTTCAATCCATATGCAGCTAAGGCAATAGAGTGGACTAGAGAGAATATCACAGCGAAAAGCTTTGAATATCTAAGCAAGTTACCCATGCAGCTCAAGGTGAGGAAATTAAGCATTGCGCATGGAAGCACTAGAAGTTTAAATGAATATATCTATCCAGAAACGCCTAAGTGGGTGCTAGGGCAAATGCTTGTGGAGGTAAAAGCCGAGATCTTAGTCCTAGGCCACACGCATATACCATGGTCATGCTCATTGAAAGAGGGATTGATCATTAATCCAGGATCAGTTGGCCAGCCTAGGGATGGAAATCCAAATGCAGCGTTCGCAGTTTTCGATACCAAGACAAAGAATATAATATTCCATCGCATTGAATACGATATACATAGAGTTATAGAAGCAACAATGGACGCTGGCTTACCAGATTTCCTAGCCTATAGACTCTTAAGCGGAGTTTAAAAAATAAATAAAATAAATAAATAATAAAAATAATAAAATTAATAGTTGACTATGCAGCGAGGTTATGTAAAGCAATGCAAATCCCCAGTAGACCTTCTACCTAGCGATATCCTCAACTTAGCAAATTTTTTTGGCATGAAACCACTCAAGATCATTTCCACATTCTGCAAGTTAGTTAATATTGATGATTACTTCGAAAGAATTAGAGATATGGGTATAAAAATTCCGGAGTTGAGCAACAACTTAAAGATCTATGCCATACAGATTAAGGCTAGGAGGTATTGTATTTTCTATAAGGGAGAGAACTGCGTGCTTCCTCTAGCAGCGAGGCCAAAGCGGTGCATGGCAAAGACAGAGCAAGAACTTAGAGCTTATGAGGCTGAGAAGCACGCTTTCTATCTAGAGCTAGCGGAGTATATATTGAATGCTGGCGATGTAGAAAGAGGCATAGAGCTCTACTTCCAGTGTCAAGCGTCAGATTCCAAAAAGCCCTAGCCAAAAATAGATAAAGTGGTACCTTCATTTTTATATTGAAATTTCAATCAACGAGGAAATAGATGATTAAAGTTGGAATAGCTGGAATGCCAATTGCCTCGAAGGGAAAAGGCACCGAGGAGGGAATAAGATATATAGCGAGAATTGGACTTGAAGCACTGGAAATTCAATTCGTGAGAAATGTTTATATGAGTAGCGAGGGTGCAAAAAGAGCTGGCAAGATTGCTATGGAAAATAAAATAGAGCTAACCGTCCACGCTCCTTATTATATAAATCTCTCCTCAAATAAAACTGAAACTGTGGAGAAAAGCAAGCAATGGATCATAAGTTCAGCCAAGGTTGCAAGTGCATTGAACTCAAACTTGGTGGTATTTCACCCTGGCTATGAAACTGGAAATGCCCGGGAATTGATAGTGAAGACATTGAATGAAATAATCGAAGAACTACATAGCATTGGAATAAAAAATGTCCTCCTAGGACTTGAGACAACTGGGAAGCAGAGTCAATTTGGCTCGATTGAGGAGATTAAAGAAGTTGTTGAAGAAGTTGAGGGAACTAAACCAGTGCTTGATTTCGCTCATATCCACGCTAGAACAAATGGTGCTTTAAAGAGCAAAAAAGCATTTGAACTTGTTTTCGATAGCTTCAATTTAGATAGCTATCATATTCACTTTACAGCAGTTGAGTACTCAGGTGGAAATGAAAAAAAACATTTAGCTTTAAATGGTGAACCAGACTTCAAACTCCTGGCAGAGGTATTGATAGAGCGTGGATATGATGCAACTATAATCTGCGAGTCCCCCTTTTTAGAGCGAGATGCTTTGAAGATGAAAGAGGTGCTGAGAAATGCAGAGAAAATGCGAGGTTAAAAAAGTTATGAAGCAAATGATCGAAAAACTAGAGGAAGCTGTTGATAAAATTAGCAATAAACAAGTGGAGAAATTAATAGAAGAAATCCAGAGAGCGAAGAAGATATTCATAATGGGAGCAGGTAGATCAGGACTCGTTGGAAGGGCATTTGCAATGCGATTGATGCATCTTGGCTTCAATGTATACGTAGTTGGTGAGACAGTCACGCCCTCGCTTGAGCCTGAGGATTTAGTAATTGCAGTCTCAGGATCAGGAAGCACTAAATCCATTGCTGAATGGGCGGAGATAGCCAAGCAAGTGAAAGCAAGACTTGCAGCGATAACTGCAAATCCAGATTCTAGGATAGGTAGAATTGCAGATGTAGCTGTTGTTTTACCAGTTAAAACCAAGGAAAGAGTTGAAAAAGGCTATGTGGAGCGGCAGCTATTAGGGGAACATAAGTCTCTAGCTCCTCTTGGTACAATGTTTGAGCTCACAGCTATGCTATTCTTAGATGGCTTGATAGCAGAGCTAATGCTCAGGTTGAATAAAAGCGAAGAAGACCTCAAACTGAGGCATACAATCTTGGAGTGATGTAATGAAATTCTCTAATCTTGGAGTGATGTAATGAAATTCTCTAATCTTGGAGTGATGTAATGAAATTCTCTAAACGCGTGCTTGAAATCGATGTCTCAGGGATACGCAGGATTTTTGAAGCAGCCGGCAGCGATGCCATAAATCTAGGCTTGGGGCAGCCGGATTTTGATACCCCTGAGCATATCAAGGAAGCAGCAATTAAGGCTATAAAAGAAGGCTTCACAAGCTATACCCAGAGTCAAGGCATACCTGAGCTACGCATAGCACTGGCTGAGAAATTCAAGAGAGAGAATAAATTCAATGTAGAACCAGAGGAAATAATCGTTACCTCTGCCGCTAGTGAGGGTTTGAATATAGCTATTTCAGCATTAATAGAAGAAGGAGATGAAGTATTAATTCCAGACCCAGGCTTTGTTTCCTATGCTGCTCTCACTAAAATCGCAGGAGGTAAACCAGTGTCTCTTCCCCTAACTAGTGAACTGCGCGTGGATCCAGAAGCGGTGAAGGAAAGGATTACCCATAGAACCAAAGCACTAATTATAAACTCCCCTTCAAATCCAACTGGAACAGTTCAAACTAGAGCTGAAATAAAGGCACTTGCGGAAATCGCAAGCGACTTTGGAATAACTCTTATTTCTGATGAAGTTTACGAGCATTTCATCTACGAAGGCGAGCACGTGAGTCCAGCTTGCTACAGTGATAATGTAATAACAGTAAACGCGGTCTCCAAAACCTATGCCATGACTGGCTGGAGACTTGGGTATGTTGCTGCTAAGCGCGAATACATAGAGCAGATGATAAAGATACATCAATATGTGCAAGCATGTGCAAATTCAATCTCCCAGAAAGCAGCTTTAGCTGCAATTACAGGCCCGCAGGATTGCGTGGTTAAAATGAGAGCTGAATTCAAGCGTAGGAGGGACTATATATTGAAGCGCTTAAGTGAAATTGGCTTGAAATGCGTTGAGCCCAAGGGCGCTTTTTATGCTTTCCCAGAAGTTGGAGATGACTTAGCTTTTTCGAAAAAGCTGATTGAAAATAAAGTTATCACCGTGCCTGGTTCAGCATTTGGCAAAGGGGGGAAGGGATATATTAGGATAAGCTATTCAACTTCGATGCAGAACTTGGAGAGGGCAATGGATATAATCGAAAGAGTAATAGCTAATTAAGCGCTGAGGAATAGCTCATTGAGTCTCCTAGCTATTTCTATGTCTTCTAGACAAGCAATAGTTGTTTTCCATTCCACTTTAATTGAATGCACGAATATTAAATCAATTAAAACGTGGTCACCATTATTGCTCAGGTCTATGTTTTTTGATTCCTCAGCTTCCCCGCGGTAGAAATGCTCTAGATAATCCAGTAAATCGCTGCCTTGAGTATAATTGCTCACTCTTATCTCTAGATATATTCCATCCACTTCTTTATATCTCCGAGTAGATTTAATACCCACTGGGAAGTAATCCTCCCCTAGGATTTTGCAGACCTTCAGGAGTAATGGGCAGAATTTTTTGAAGAAAACCTCTAAGTTTTCTAGGTCTTCAGTGGCATACCATGAGACACCGCTGTACCCCTTAGAGGAATCGCTTGGGTCATAGGTAGGGGCAATTACATCTAGGCACTCTATCAATTTGGCTTTAATGTGCTCCTTTAACTCCACTTTTTCTTCAAGTTTACTTAAATAGAAATCGATTTTTGAGTTCAATTCCTCAATAGCAAGTTTTACTTCTACCCTGCATCCATTTTCAGTTTCAAGGGCTTTAACGGCTTTCATTTTTATCTTCTTACTTCCATAGTGATTTATCAATGCAATATCGTCCCTTTATTCTCAATACTTTTGGGAACTGCTTGATTTCCTCTATCTTTAAACCTGGCTTGTTCTCCTTGAATATTTCCTCTATAACTTGCCATTTTATCGCATATGCCTGCTTTGGCTTGCCACTTCCCTCTCTCAACTCAGCTACGAGCAGCCCTTTTCTGCCTGATTTTTCTAAAAATTTAGAGATGCGTCTTATTTGATGCTCTCCATTTTTATTTCTACTGAAATGTTGACTGAAGTAGAGTGAATTTGCACCTTTCTCAACTGAGATGCTCTTACACTCAATACCTAGGTAGTAATCCGGGTCTAAGGAGTCAACTAATATGTCTAGAAATTGAGTTGAGAACTTATGCTGCTTAACTCGATATGCTATTGCCTTGATTTTATTTTCCTCAAAAAAAATATTAAATGATTTTACAAGTTCTCTTTCAAGATTGGTCATAAAAAGGAAATGGCGAAAAGCCTACACATTCACTGGCATTTTATCCATGACCTTTCGCCATTTATTGCCTTCCATTTGCATTACCCAAGCTTTTTTCACCCTTGGGTTCGCTTGTGCAGCAGCTATTACCTCTTCCTTAGTTGGCATTTTGTCAGTTACTTTTAGAATTACGAATCGCTTTGCCTCGCTATTCGCTAGATTCTTATTCTTGCTCTGCACCTTTCTCCCTAAATATTCTAAGCCATAGATTTTATATACCAAGCTAATCCCCTCCAAAGTCGTTAATATACCATTCATGCTTATATATTTATCGTATTCCTCGGATTCGAAAAACGCAAAATCTTAATATATTTTAACTAAATTTCGGGTCTGGAGCTTTTTTCTGCTTTTTTCTTCTATTTTTCTGCTTTTTTCTGCTATCTTTCTGCTTCTTATTCCACTACTATTCTTATTCCACTACTATTATAGAGCCCTTCACAGTTTTCAACACTGTGCCAGAGAAACTAGCGGTGTAGTTATAAGCACCAGGTTTATAAAAAGTTTTACTCCAATTCCTCCCATATCCAAAGGAAGTGGAGTTCCAAGAGCCATCTTCAGCAAGGATAATAATATCTTCATACCGCTCTTTAATCAAGTTCCACCAAACCACCGTTGTACCTGCCTTTATTACAAGTTCCCTCGGGAAAAAAGCATAGTTTTCAATCCAAACATTTTCCATCTCCCCTGTTGGAGTGACCGAAGGCGTTGGCTCTGGAGTTGGGGTGGGAATTTCTGTCGGCACAGGAGTTGGAATTGGTGTTGAAGTAGGTGTTGGAGTTGGCTTCGCTGGCTCTTGAATACATCCTGCTGCAAGAATTAATAAAGCTAATGATACCACCAATTTCAACTTCATTCTACACATTTATATAACATATCGTTATATAATATTTCTGGTTTTATTGAGTCTTGGTTTTATTGAGTGAATAATGTCCTCAAATAAAATTTATGTCTCAAATCTAGTTTTATTGCTTTTAATATAAAGCACTGCCCCAAATATTAAGATACTCCAGTAGCTAATGAATCGATCCAGCATGGCAATTGATAAAGCTGAGTTCGAATCTAATCCTGCGAAGCCAAGCATTGCAACCATGGCAAGCTCAACTGCTCCCAAACCCGCAGGGGTTATTGGAAGAGAAGTGAGTAGCGATGCTGAAAGAGCAGTGAATATTACCATTGCAATTGAGCTCTTTAGCCCGAGTGCCAGGATCACGAATAGCAGTCTAGCGCTTTCAAAGAGCCAGATTAATAGAGTATATCCCAGTGCAGTTGGAATTGCAGGCGGAATCAAAGCTTGACTCGAGCCCTCTTCAAATTTAAAAAAGAGTTCTTTCACCCTCCATGGGAGAGCCCTGGCTATCTCGCTTCTTTTTCGCTTCATTAAAAACCAAATCGCAAGCAGTAGAAAAGCAAGCAAGCTTGCTATTTCAAGTGCCAAAATCACATCTCTAGGGATGGCGCTATCAAATGCAATAAATCCCGAGATTGCAAGCGTGGAAATTAAGAATATTACATCAAACATTCTTTCAGCGTAAACAGTACCCAGTGCTTTTGAAACAGGGAAGCTGTAATTCTTCTTCAAAAGATAGCTTCGATAGATATCGCCAAGCTTAGCTGGCGCCAAGCAATTTGCAAACCAAGATAGAAAGAGTATCTCAGTGGTATCTCTCCAATTGACTTTAAACCCAGCGTTGCTTAAAAAACTTCTCCAGCGCAGGCCGCGGAGTGGAAATGATAAATAATAGATTAAGAAGGCAAGGAGGTAGAGCAATGGATTTATGCTCGCGATTACCTTAATTGTGCTGCTAAAATCCAAGCGGGAGAAAAGGAGATAGAGGATTGTGAATGCAATTAAGAATGAGATAAAAGTTTTAACGTTCCAGAACTTCTGCTTTAAATCAACTTCCTTCATTTAAATTCTCCCAGCGATGTAATTCAGCCAGACTATAAATACATCTCTCAGCATTTTACTGCCATTCCTCAATATTGAAAACCTGCTAAATTCACCGTGTTCATAATGCACGCCAATTTCCTTAATCTTTAAATTCCGCTTCTTAGCACGAGCAAGCATCTCTACATCCATTGCATAATCAAGGGAAATTCTAGGCTGAATTTGAAAGAAAACTTCTCTCTTAAATGCTTTGGTACCGCTTTGAGTATCCCTTATATCGAAATCAAAAAGCAGGTTTAAAAGGCGATTAAAATAAAGCGAAGCCAAGCGTCGGAAGAATGGCGCTTGCTTGGTTATCAAGCTATTCCTATGGCGCCTGCTTGCTATCACGATATCCCAGCCATTCTCAATCTCTCTAGCTAGTTTTGGAAATTCTTCAGGCGGCACAGCTAAGTCCGCATCAGTTGTGATTATTATATCACCAGTGGAGTGAAGAGCAGCTAATATTAGCCCGCCCCCCTTTCTCAATCGAGTTTTGCTATGGATAGCTTTGATGAATGCATATTTCTTGGCGAAGCTATCAATGATTTGAGGCGTTGAATCCCTTGAGCCATCTTCTTCAACCACTATTTCGCAGTTCGAATGCTTGACTGCAAAATCTATCAAACGACTGAGTGTAGCTTCAATTCTCCTCTCCTCATTATAGCAGGGAATTAATATAGCAATCTTCATCAGCTATCCTCGTGGCTTTGCTTAATCCTGAGAATAGTTGTTTCAATTGTTAATAAATCTCACCAAGAAAAATATATAAACTGGGAAGGTAAAAATAAATCCGCTATGTCCCGTAAACCAGGAAGGATGTATCGGAGAATTTCAGGCCCAGCTTATACTAGGCGGGAATACATGGGTGGAGTGCCTGGGATAAAAGTTGTTCAATTTGACATGGGCAACGTTAAGGAGGAGTTTCCAGTTGAAATGAGCTTAATCGCTGAAGAAGCATGTCAAATTCGACATAGTGCTTTAGAGGCTGCGCGTGTTTCAGCCAATAGATTTCTCCTTCGAGAGGTGGGAGATGCGAACTATCATCTCAAGCTTCGCGTTTACCCACATCATGTGCTCCGCGAGAACAAGCAAGCCACTGGAGCTGGCGCCGATCGAGTCTCAGATGGAATGCGTCGTGCTTTTGGCAAAGCAGTTGGAACTGCTGCGAGGGTGAAAGCTGGACAGAAGATATTCACAATTGAGGTTAAACCTGAGTATTTCTTGAAAGCCAAAGATGCTCTTAGACGTGCTGGCAACAAGCTGCCAACTCCCTATAGAATTATTGTGGAGCGCGGAGAGGAATTAGTTTTAAGACAAGCTGAGGAAGCAGCAGCTTGACCTTTAAGAATGCTCTCTTGAAGCTCGAATGAGCTCTCTAATCTTATAAATTGCAATGGCATAAGTAAAGGTGTAGAGTATATATTCTATATAAATGATGTTTATGCCCCTCAAATGGGTTAAATCGAAGATTTCTCTCACCGAGCGGATGAAGCCCCCTAGAGTGAAGATTAAGATCACTGATAGCACTAAAGCGGCGAAGTCCTTTAGATCGCCATAGGGAAGTTTTCGAAAGATATGTAAGCTCGAGATAATTGTTAGAAGACCCAAGAATGAAGTAATAAGGATTAAGCTTATAAGAGTTGGATCTTCAAACATCTCATCCAGTCCTCAGTTTTAATTCTTCTAGGGTTGCCTTTGAGATTATGTTGATCATATATAGCGCTAGCATTAACTCAAGGTAAGTCATGCTGTAGAGCACATATTCGATGTAAACAACGTTTATGCCAAATATTAAAGTTTGATCCAGCACTTCTCGTGCTGAGCGAAGCACCCCAGCTGTGGAGAAGATCAAGAGTGCAATGAATACAAATGTTGCATATATTTTGAGCAAGCCTTCCTTTATACTTCGGAGAGCTAGATAGCCAAGGATGATGGTCATCAAACCAGTCATCGAAGTTGCAACGATGCATATGAGCAAGCCGTAATCGACGGGGCTCATTCTATGAACTTTTTATCTCAGAATATATATCTAGTTTGCTACCTAGTTTGCCACAAATTCTGTTATCAATTCCGCAAGTTTTTTTAATAGAAGCTGCGAAAATATTCGCACCGATGAATTCAAGATATTGGGAAAAAAAACTCGAAACATTGAATCGAGGTGAACTTAAAAGGCTCCAGCTTCGCCGTTTAAAATCTGTTGTTGAAAGGGTCTATAGGAATGTGCCATTTTATAGATCAAAATTCACTACTAAACCAGAGATAAAAAAGCTTGAGGATGTCCAAAAACTGCCTTTTACCACCAAGAGCGATCTCCGTGGGAATTATCCATTTAAAATGTTCGCTGTTCCAATGAATAGAGTTATAAGATTGCATGCTTCCTCTGGTACAAGTGGTAAGCCAACAGTGGTTGGATATACTCTAGGTGACATTGAAAATTGGGCTAATTTAATTGCACGTTGCTTGACAATGGTTGGCGTTAGGAAGGGCGATGTATTTCAAAATGCAGTGAGCTATGGACTATTCACAGGTGGCTTGGGATTTCACTATGGAGCTGAAAAAATGGGAGTAACAGTGGTGCCAGCTGGCACAGGCGCTACCATGAGGCAAATTGAAATGCTAATTGACTTCGGGGTAACGGTGATCCACTGCACCCCCTCCTATGCTCTTTATATAGTTGAAACTGCTAAGGAAAATGGAATCGATGTTAATGAATTTGCACTTCGAATTGGCTGCTTTGGAGCTGAACCTTGGTCTGAGAATACAAGGAGAGAACTTGAAGAGGCATTGAATATCAAGGCTTACGATTCCTATGGTCTATCTGAAATGTATGGCCCGGGTGTTGCCTTTGAATGCCAAGAGCAGAATGGCTTACATATCTGGGAAGACCACTTCTTGGTTGAAGTTGTGGATTCAAATGGAGAGCAATGTTCCCCCGGGGAGAGAGGTGAACTAGTTTTAACCTCTTTGACCAAGGAAGCCCTTCCCTTAATTAGATATCGCACAGGAGATATAACCAAAATTCTAGAGGATTCATGTCCCTGCGGGAGAACAAGTGTTAGGATTTCTAAAATCCTTGGAAGAGCTGATGATATGATGGTAATTCGTGGAGTCAATGTTTTTCCAAGTCAAATTGAGCACGTTTTAATGGAAATTCCAGAAGTTGGAGAATATTTCCAAGTTATTGTGGATAGAAGAAAGCATTTAGATGAGATTACAGTTAAAGTGGAATTAAATGAGAAAAGCTTCACCGGTGAACTTAAAGATCTGGAGCGAATTCAAAATAAAATAGCTACTCAGCTTTACAATGCTCTTAATCTACGCACCAACGTTGTACTGGTGGAACGCGGGACTCTACCAAGGGTAGAGGGGAAATATAAACGCATTATTGACCTGCGGGAAAAAATTTAGGAGGAAATTAAATGGTGGAATTCTGGGAGCCGAATATTGAGAAAATGCCTCAGGAGGAATTGATCGAACTTCAGGAAAAGAGGTTAAGATATCTAGTGAGATATGTCTATGAGCATTCGCGCTTTTATCGCGATCGATTTGATAAAGCGGGAATAAAGCCGGAGGATATTAAAAAGCTTGAGGACGTGGTAAAGTTACCTTTCACTAGAAAGAGTGATCTACGGGACACCTATCCATATGGTATGCTATGCGTGCCTTTAAATAGAATCATCAGATTCCACGCTTCCTCAGGTACAACTGGCAAGCCCACTCTGGTTGCTTATACTAAAAGCGATATCGAGGAATGGACAGCTTCCATGGCGAGAGCCCTCACATCCATAGGTATAAGAAGAGGGGATATTGTGCAGATCAGCTATGGCTATGGTTTATTCACAGGCGGCTTAGGATTACATTATGGTGTTGAGGCAATTGGTGCAAGTGCTCTACCCACCAGCGTGGGTAATACTGAGAGGCAGGTTGAGCTCTTAGTTGACATGGGCACAACAGCAATTGCCTGCACTCCCTCTTACTTCCTGCATATCAATGAAGTAGCGGAGAGAATGGGTGTGAAGATCAATAAAACTAAACTCAAAGCTGGGATATTTGGCGCTGAGCCTTGGTCTGAGGAAACTCGAAAGCGAATTGAAAATATCACTGGGATTAAAGCCTATGATATCTTTGGCACCTCAGAGCTCTCGGGGCCTCTTTTCACCGAGTGCCAGTATCAAGATGGCATTCATATATGGGGAGATCAATTCTTAATTGAAGTTATAGATCCTGAAACTGGAGAGCAGCTTTCAGAGGGTGAAAGAGGGGAGTTAGTTGCAACTACGCTTGTAAAGGAAGCCATGCCGCTGATTAGATTTAGAATAGGAGACATAACCAAGTTGAATACTGAGAAGTGCAACTGCGGAAGAACCCATCCTAGGATAATGCGTATATTGGGTAGAGTGGATAATATGATAGTGGTGAGAGGAATAAATGTATTTCCAAGTCAAGTTGAAGCTGTACTCATGCAAATTCCAGAAGTTGGGGAGCATTTTCAGATCATAGTTGAGAGAAAAGGGGCTCTGGATGAACTGACGGTGCAAGTGGAAGTTACACCTCAAGCGTTCAGCGATAGAGTTGAGGATATCCTTAAGTTAAAACAAAAGGTTGAGCATAAGTTGAAGACCGTGCTCAGTCTCGATACCAAAGTTGAACTCGTTGGATATGGCACACTGCCTAGGTCCATGGGGAAAGCCCAAAGGGTTATAGATAAGAGAAAGATATAGAACGAAGGAGTTAATATGGCTGTGAAGGAAAAATTTCGATATAGAGATAAAATTATAAAGCAGATCTCGCTCTTTGCTGAGAATAAACCTGGGAGACTTGCAAATGTAACTGAGCATCTATATAAAGCAAATATAAACATCCGTGCATTTACAATTGCAGAGGCAGGCGACTTTGGAGTCATACGAATGGTAGTTGACGATCCAAAAAGGGCATATAAAGTACTGCGTGATGCTGGATTTACTGTTTCAGAAACAGATGTCATTGGCATTGAAATGGCAGATCGCCCTGGAGGACTATATGAGATTGCGAAGCAAATGGGTGATAATAATATAAACATTGAATATGCTTATGCTTTCGTTACTAAATCAAGTGAGAAGGCAATGTTGATAGTGAGAGTTACTAATACCAAAGAAGCAATCAAGGTTTTAAGAAAACTCGGGCTTAGACTCGTTGGGTCAAGAGAAGTGCAAACAATTTAAATTTAATAATTTAAATAAATTAATATATTTTAATTTAAATATATCTTTTGCTCCAACTCGCAACTTGCTTCACCAAAAGATAACTTAAAACTAGCAGCGCAAAAGCACTGGCAATACAAATGATCACGTTTATCAGCTCGGAATTGGGCACCTCTGCCAATTTCATTCCCAGATAAAGGCTTACTCAATTATAATTATAAATATTATTACTAAAATATCAATGTTGATTATCAAGTTCGAGAGTATTACCTCAAGTATTATCTCAAGAAAACTCCAGTATTCAATTTAAAATCTTAATTTAAAATCTACCACAACGAACTGGCTTCAATCCTGTGATTTTATGTATCTTGAAATCAAATACAGTTGCTCGCTTCCCATTATATGTAACTTCAAGCTTGCTGCCTTTAACTATTTTCCCAATTTTCTCGCTCTTTAAACCATGAGCTTCGAAGACCTTTATAACCTCAGCTGAATTCTCAGGCTTAGCTGTAACGATGAATCCCATTCCAGGGTACATCTTTAGCCATTGCTCGAGTTCTAAATTTTCCGGCCTCGGGATCCTCTCTAAATCAACGATGGCTCCCACTCCACTGATTTCTAAAATCATCCCTAAACTGCCAATTGTACCAGGATTGCTTATGTCCTTCCCAGCATTCACCAAGTGTGCTTCGCCTAGTACTTGCATGGATTTTAATTGTTTCTTGAGAGTTTGGGTATCTTTATGAGTTGTCGAATCCCAGTTGATTTGAAAAGAGGGATGTATTCTTCCATCTAAATCTATTCCAATCAAGATATCATCATCGATTTGAGCAGTATGACTGTATATAACAGAGTCCTTCCTAGCGATTCCCAAAATCGCTACATCTATTGAATCATATGGAGTATCAGGGTGGACATGGCCTCCAACCATTGGTACATCGAATTTCTTCACAGCCTTGCTCATTCCTTGAGATACAACTTTACAGATCTCCTTTGAGCTGACTGAAAAAACATTCACCATTGCAATGGGCTCCCCTCCCATCGCAGCTATATCGTGGATATTCACCAATACTGAGCAATAGCCAGCCCAGAATGGATCGGCCTTCATCAACTTGCTCCATATACCATCTGCAGCGAGTAACAATACCTTTTCCCCAAAATCGATAACAGCTGCATCCTCGCCAAAAGAAGCAATGATTTTATTCTTATTTACATGAAAAGCACTTACAAGAGCTCCAATTGTTCTCTTTCTAGTCACTCCTTCAAATTCACGGAGAGAGCGCGCAAGTTTTTCCAACTGCATCTTAATTTTATTGATCTCTCTGATTTAATCTACCTTTGCTTTTATTGAAGCTGCGAAAGATTTATTTATAAAAATCAATAATGCTGTTTTACTATGAGAGGAGCGGTCGCATTCGTAAAGAGTTTGGAGAAACTAGGGGTTAAGCATATTTTTGGAATCACTGGTGCAATGATAATTCCAGTGTTCGATGCTTTATATGACTCTAATCAAATTCGCTATATCCATGTGAGAAACGAACAAGCAGCTTCATATGCTGCAGATGGCTATGCCCGTGCCTCAGGCAAACCAGGGGTTTGCATAGCAACCTCTGGTCCTGGAGCTACAAATTTGGTAACAGGGATTGTTAATGCATATATGGATTCCTCACCATTGATAGCGATCACCGGCCAAGTTGCAAGAAGCGTTATTGGCACTGATGCATTTCAAGAAGCAGATATGGTTGGCATTTTAATGCCTCACGTAAAGCACAACTTCTTGGTTTTAAATCCCAAGGAACTCGTAGAAGTGGTGAGAAAGGCATTTAAAATAGCCACAACTGGTAGACCAGGCCCTGTTCATATAGATATTCCAGTGGATGTGCAGATGGAGGACATAGAATTTGATGAGAAAGTATTCGAGAAAGAAGTGAAGCTGAGGAGCAAAGTTCAATTGGAGCCAGATATAGAGGCTGTCAAACGAGCTGCTGAGCTATTGATTAAAGCAGAGCGCCCAGTTATAATCGCAGGTGGAGGAGTAATCTGGGCAAATGCTAGTAGAGAATTGCTTAATCTAGCTGAGTATCTAGCAATACCGGTGGCAACTGCCAGCATGGGCAAAGGAGCTTTCCCTGAAGATCATCCATTATCACTTGGAGTTGTTGGGCTATTTGGAACAAAAGTTGCAAATACCATCGTAAATGATTCTGATTTAATCATAGCTATTGGGACTAGGTTCGCAGATCGCTTGACTGGTGAGAGGAGAACCTTCATTTCAAATCGCAAATTAATACATATAGACATCGATCCCGCTGAGCTTGGAAAAGTATACACACCCAATGTGGCAATCACTGGCGATGCAAAAAGAGTACTTGCACTACTGCTTGAAGTAGTTTCCAAGATGATTTCAAAGGACAAATATAAAGACTCCCCTCGCGCTAGAGAAATCCTCGAGATGAAAAAAGCCATGGCTGCAAAAATGGACTACGATGATATACCCCTCAAGCCTCAGAGAGTAATTAAGGAAATACGCCAAGCTCTACCTCGAGATGCAATTGTTACCACTGGAGTTGGTCAGCATCAAATGTGTGCAATTCAAATGTATGAAGCTTTTGAACCAAGAACCTTCATAACCTCAGGTGGTCTTGCTCCAATGGGCTTTGGTTTACCAGCTGCAATTGGAGCCAAGCTGGCTAGACCTGATAAAGTTGTGCTTGATATAGATAGCGATGGTAGCTTGATGATGACTGGCAATGAAATAGCCACATCAGTTGTTCACGAAGTACCTGTGATCATAGCTCTCTTTGATAATAGAAAGTATACTTTGATCAGACAAGTTTTGAAGATGGCTTGGAAAGCTCGCTATATAGGTGAGGATATAGGCAACGTGCCGGACTTTGTTAAATATGCAGAGGCATTCAATGCTAGAGCACAAAGAATCACTAGGCCTGAGGAAATCGGGCCAGCGATTAAAGAAGGTATAAAAATGCAAGAAACAGTTCTACTTGATATCATCATCGATCCAGAGTCAATGATTTCATGCGTTTGGCCACCAGGAAAGCCGCTTACTGAGCGCGTGGACTTCTGAGATGAAGAGTAATTTTTTAAACTGGGCTGAGAAATACCGCCCTGCTACACTTGATGAAATAATCGGGAATAATAAGGCAATTGACGAGCTTAAAAAATGGGCAATTAATATAGAAAAAGGCAGAAAAGCTGTTATTTTATATGGCCCCCCTGGGGTTGGCAAGACCTCAGCTGCCCTTGCACTTGCTAGAGATATGAACTGGGATGTAATTGAGTTAAATGCAAGTGATGAGCGCACTGCTGAGGTTATTAAAAGATGCGCAGGTGAAGCAGCTAAAGCAGGTACATTTTCAGGTGTAGCTGGAAAGCGCCTCATAATTTTAGATGAAGCTGATAACATCCATGGAACTGCTGATAGAGGAGGGGCAAAAGCGATAGTAGAAGTGGTGAAGGAGTCTAATCAACCCATTATTTTGATTGCAAATGACCTCTATGCATTATCCCCAGTGCTCCGAGGACTCTGCAAGGCCATTCAATTTAAGCCAATTCAAAGTCGAGAAATCGTGAGCGTGTTAAGGCGCATTTGCGAGAGGGAGGGCATTAAATGTGATGAAACAGCGCTGCTTGCAATTGCTGAGAAATGCACGGATTTGAGATCAGCCATAAATGACCTTCAAGCTATAGCTCAGGGAAAGGATTCAATTTCAATAGAAGATGTAGTTGTGGGCAAGAGAGATGTAAAGGAAACCATTTTCCAAGTTCTAGCTGAGATTTTCAAAGGCAGAAAGCTGACTAAACCTCTATATGCTGCCTATAGTCTCGATGAAAGTCCGGAGGATTTAATTCACTGGATAGATGAAAATCTACCCCGAGAATATAAAAACGAAGACCTCAAGCGAGGTTTTGAAGCGCTTTCAAAAGCAGATATATTCTTAGGGAGAGTTAAGCGCAGGCAGAGATACGCTCTATGGAGATTCGCAAGTGAATTAATGATATGTGGAACTCAAAATGCCAAGAGTAGTGATTATAGCTATAAAGGCTATACTCCATATTCATCTCCAACTTTCTGGAGAAAACTCGCGCAAACTAAAACTATGCGCGAGATACGGGACTCAATCGCTGAGAAAATTGCTAGATATTGTCACACCTCGCAGCAATACGTTCGCTCAGAAATACTGCCATTTTTTAGAATCCTAATGAGCAAAAAAGAACTTGCAGTTAAAATTTCAGCTATACTTCAGCTTGAGGAGGAAGAAATTGCATTTCTACTTAACTTAAGGAGTGATTCAAAGATAGTTAAAGAGATCCATCAAGCAGCACAAGCATTAATAGCGAAGCAAGTGGAAGAACACATCGAGGCAAGCTTGAGCTCTGAGGAAAGAGGAAGCATAGAAGCAGAGGAAATGCAAAAGAAGCAGCGAACATTATTTGAATTCTAAAGCAGCTTAAATTCTAAAGTTCTCTACTCGAGATATTGGCATTCAATTATTTCATACCACTTGCTATTTCCTTTAAAACCTTGGCTGTAGTGTAATGTCTAATGAACCATTGCCTAAGTTTCTCGCTAGCTTTTCTCTTGGCATAAGTATCTATCTCGAATTTAATATTCCTATACCTCACCTTTTTTAAAATTGCGCCAAAAGCAGGAGCGCTTTGCAAGCCCTCGCGATGAATCGAAGGAGAAAGCATCAATTCAATCCATTTTTCCTCTCTCTCGCCCCTTCCAATCATTTTGAGCGCAGTTACAATCTTTCTAACCATATTCCAAGTAAAGCTATTTGCTTCGATATCTATAAACAAGAAATCTCCCTGCTTTTTAAGCTTGATTTTATGAATAATTCTAATAGTACTCCTCCCTCTCTCTATGGTTGAAAAGTTTGCAAAATCGTGCTCTCCAATGAATAGCTCAGCAGCCCTCTTCATCTTCTCCAGAGCAAAGCCCTCGTTGTAGAGTATATATCTATATTCACGCTTAATAGCTTGTATCCTTGGATCGAAATCTTCAGGCACAAATGCTCTAGCCCAAGTCCAGATAGAATCAGGAAGTCTACTGTTGATCACTCGAGGCTGAGCAAGCTCAATTTTGCTAGTGTTGAACGCTATAACTTGATTCAAAGCATGCACGCCTTTATCTGTTCTACCCGCGGATTGATAATTAGCACTGCGAGGGTCTTGAATTATATTCAAATCTCGCAGTGCCTTGAAGATCTCAAACTCAATAGTGCGCTTCCCAGGTTGAATTTGAAATCCCTCGAATTCAGTGCCTATGTAAGCTAATTTAAATGCAACCCTTGTCATGCAGCTAAAAAAATTTATAATCTATAAATACAAATAATGCGCGGGCTGGATTAAATGAGAGTTACACTAGACTTAGAGCTTAAAGATGTACCTGGGCAGTTGGTAATGGCATTAACACCCATATCAGAGTACGAGGGCAATATAATCAGCATAGTCCATCACCATGGAGATAAAACTCCTCGCGGTACTATTCCAGTTTCAATTACCTTTGAGATCGTGAAGGAAAACCTCCCTAAGTTGATTGCCAAGCTCGAGAAACTCGGGGTTTTGATTAAAAGAGTGGGCGAGGAGAGATTGATCGAGAGCATTTCAGTTATCTTGATAGGCCACATAGTGCACTCAGATTTAAGGGACACCATTGACAGAATAGATAGCACTGGCTTTGCAGAAGTAGTCGACCTAGCCATGTCAATGCCAGGCGTGGATAAAACTTCTTCAGCGCGTATAACAATTAATGCCACAGGTAGGGAAGAGCTCAAGAAGGCATTAAGGTTGCTTAGAGATATCGCAAGGGAAAAGGATTTGCTCGTGATTGAACCAATTTCGATAGAGGGAAGCCTATGAAGACATTCAAGATTTCAATAATTGGCTTTGGAGTTGTGGGAAAGGGTTTCGCTAGAGCATTGCTCGCTGATGCAGAGATACTGCATCGCTTGGGCATAGATGTTAAAGTTATAGCAATCGTAGACCTCCCCGGTTCAATCATCGATGAAAGAGGTATCAATCTCGAGCAAGTGCTCAAGGAAACCTCTGAAAAAGGGTTTACTCCAAATTCAAAGCTAAAGGCACTTGATGTGATAAACAATTTAAAAGCTGATATAATGGTTGAAGCCACGCCTACGAACATTGCTACAGGAGAGCCTGGGCTGAGCCATATTTTGAATGCTTTGAAGAATAAGCAGCACGTTATAACCTCCAATAAAGGGCCCTTGGTTGTTGCCTATAAAAAACTCATCGACCTAGCTAGAGAGAATAATGTTGAATTAAGATTTGAAGCCACCGTGGGGGGAGCAATGCCCATTATAAACCTAGCTAGGGAAATCCTCTTTGGCTATAAAATTAAAAGCATTAGAGGAATCTTCAACGGCACTTGCAATTATATATTAACTAGAATGACAGATGAAGGCTTTCCCTATGAGCATATTTTGAGTGAGGCAAGAGAACTTGGGATAGCCGAGGCAAATCCAGCGTACGATGTTGAGGGAATAGATACTGCTTGCAAGCTTGTTATCTTGGCCAATTCAATCTTCAATTTAAATGCAACCTATGAAGATGTAAAAGTAACAGGAATTACCAAGATCACCCCTGAGGCATTAAAGCTAGCTGATGAAATTGGCTATGCAATTAAACTCCTTGGCGAAGTGGCTATAAATTCAAATGGCTACGTATTAGAAGTGGCACCTAAAATGATTCCCAAAACACATCCCTTGAATGTTGGTGGCACTTTAAACGTTGCAAGCATTCAAACTGAACTAGCTGGGGAGATAACCGTTACTGGTAAAGGCGCAGGTGCACTTGAAGCAGCAAGTGCGATGATTAGTGATTTAATTGCAATTGCAAGAGCAAGAGGGAAAAGATTTTAAAGCTTTGGCTGTAGTTATAACTTGTAATGTCCAAACTGCTTGAAAAACGCAGATTTTTACTCAAGGTTGCGAAGAATCTAACCTTAAATAAAGGCTATTTTACGTTAAAGGAATTTGCAAGTGAAGCAAAGCTACCTAGAAGCACTTTGCAAGACTGGATAAATCGCTTTTTAGAGGAAAAATGCATAGCTAAGATTGAAAATGGAAAAGGGAGGAATCCAGCGAAGTTTGCGCGCATAGTTAAGCTTCTCCCCACGAGTGCTTGCAAGCGAATTTTCACAACAGTGGATGGAGATAATGTGGAGATCTTCCATGAATGCAGAAGCGTTGGATGCATAGCTTTTTGCAACTTCGCCTACACATGCGCTGGAGGAGTTATAACTAAAGCAAGTAGAGATGGCTTACTTTTGCGATGCAAATCAAAGCAGGGTTTCTCAGGCATTGCAATTGGAAATTTCCCTAGGTCCTCGGCTGGTATAGAGCAGGTTAAGGTGGACAATAGAAAAGTGATTCAACGCATAAAATGCTTTGGAGGTCCAGCTTTTGCTCTCACGGAAATGATGAAGGATGCAAGGGGGGTTCAGGATTTAAGGATCTCGAAGAAGGGGGAATTCATAGAGGGAGAGATCGTAACAGAGGCGCTTGCTCATCTCACAATCGCAATTGATGATACTGATACAGAGGAGGAAGGCGCTACCTTTGCAGTTGCACTCTCACTTTTAGATCGCCTTGATGCCCTAGATTACGTGGAAGCAATAGGGCATAAAGTGGGATTTCTCAATCCAAGGATAAGATATAAAACCGCTGGCAATGCAGTTAGCTTCATTGAACTTGGAGTACAACCCGAGAAAGTGCAGGCTGTGATAAAAAATGCAATTACATATGTAAGCAGAGAAACTCACTCAGATAGAACTGGAATGGCAATTAAAATTGGCTTGGAAGTCGATCCAAGGCTAAAGAAATTCGCGAATGAAGCTAGAATTAGGCATGTTACATTAGAGGAGGCGAGGAAAGTTGCAAAAGCTTGTAAAGTTGAAACAATTGAGATCTCAGGAGAACTTGGCATAATAGGTGCAGTGGCTGCACTAGGCATGGTGGATTCTAAACCTGAAGTGCTCATGGATCCAAGAAAAAAAATATGAGGGGATCCAAGAAAAAATATGGGGATCTAATATTATCAAACTCGTAATCTTCGATGATGAAGCGCTCTTGAGGGGAAACTGTAGATTGGGAGAGGTATTACCTCCACAGTATATTGCAAATGATACTGTTTACGATGACTATGGACACAGCATAACCCTCACGCCGGGAGCAAGACACGTTTTAGAGGAACTTCATCAGCGTGGAATATATGCTTCATTGAATTCCACAAATTATGCTGGAAATGCAATTGCAGTATTGAAATTACTTGGAATATGGGACTGGTTCGCTTTCCCAATGATAAATACCATTGAGAAAGGTTTAAATTGCCAGGAAATCCTGCGCAAGTTTAAGCAAAAGGGAGTGGAAATAAAAAATGAGGAGGTAATTTTCATAGATACCAGAGAGGAAAATATCCAGAGTGCTTTAAAACACCTCCCAGGCTGCAGAGCTCTCAAGATGCATAGAGACATCTTCGACATAACTGATTTGCTGCTCTTATTAGAATAATAACTGCTTTTACTCTTATCGTAGAATTTGCTGCTCTATAGAAATTTTCTTTTCAATAAGTACCCTGCGCCAAGCAAGCTTAAAATAGCTGTTTGAGATTCAAATCCAGTAATTCTTCTTTTAGAAGTTCCCTCACTCAATGGCGAGGTTGAGGAGGTTGATTGAGCTCCAAAGCTTATTATCAAAGGTTCATTGCTATCTAGCTCTCCTGAAATTTGCCTCTTATTCACACTATCCTGCGTGCCCTTAGAGTAAGTTATGCTATTTACATCTATTGCTTCAGGTAGGGTTAAGGAGAAACTAACCTTGCTGTTTGTCTTGAAGTTGAAGATAATTCTATGGTTGCCTGTAGTAAAATATCCACTTACTACGTTTGGATCAGTTTTATATTCAGATATTAAAACAACTGGATTTGGGGATAGCACCTCTCCTGGGAGATTTGGGAATTTATCGCTTTCAGAATCGATCTTCACTACTAGTCCATCTATATTTAAAAAAGGCTGCTTCTCCAAGTCAAATCCGAAGACTGCTTTTAAATTGCTAATTCCACTCTTTGCTTCCTCCTCTGTCACATATCCATTGTTACTTGTATCTGCAGCTTTTCTAATTTGATAGCTCATTTCTTTATCAGCAACTCCAGTGAGTTTAATGATAACTTGATTATGAGTTATGGCTATATCTGCATCGCAGCTAATACTCGCATTAACAATTTCAAATAAAGAGCCTATGGCAAAAAATAGAATTACTGCAATAGCCAAAGTCTTTGGATTCATGATTTATTATTAGTTATAAGATGTATAAAAATATATTTCTTATATTAATTTCTATTTATTAAAAAATCAGGTAAATACCATCAAAAAGAATATATTTAAGCTGCCTCAATAGCGAGTTATAATGGAGAAAAGGGAAAAAGAGGGTCTAGATGAGGTAGACCTGCGATTTAAACTCGTGATCATTAATTTTCTACTCATCATATTTCTTCTTGTGGCAGTGGTTATAATATGGTATCTAGTGCGCAGGTAAGCAAGAAATTTTCTGAATTCACAGAGATCTGCAGGCAAATTGAAAAAATCTCTAGTTTACTGGAGATGAAGAGCACTATAAGCGATTTTTTAAAAAAATTAAATGGAGAGGATCTTGAAATAGCCACTCGCTTTTTAATGGGGAAAATATTCCCTGAAGAGCGGGATCTAGGGATAGGCCAGGGTTTGCTTAACAGTGCACTATCAGCTGTCTCAGGCGAATCAATTGAAACTATTAAAGAGCTGTTGAAGAAAACTGGAGACATTGGATTAGCTGCGAAAGAAGCAATTTTTAAAAAAGCCAAGAAGAAGCAAACTACATTTAACTCCTTTGCAATTGACGCTCAAGGGCTAACAATAGTGGAAGTTTATAAACATCTTGAGAATATCTCAAGAGCCACAGGCAGTGGTTCTCAGAACAAAAAGATCAAAATCCTTCAATATCTCTTTAATTCAGCCTCTCCTGAGGAAGCAGTTTATCTCGCTAGGCTTATCATGCAAGAACTCCGAATAGGCGTTGGGGAAGGAGTGATGAGAGACGCTATTGCACAAGCTTTCAACGTAGGTCAAGATCAAATTGAAAGAGCATACATGTTCACAGGAGACCTCGGACTTATTGCGAGGATTGCTAGAGATGAAGGTAACTCTGGGCTTGAAAAGCTAAATGTAGTGCTCTTTAGACCTGTTAAGATGATGTTGGCGCAGTTGGCTCGTGAAATATCCTCAGCGATTGAAGAAATGGATGGAGTGGCTGCTGTAGAATGGAAATATGATGGAGCTAGAGTGCAAATCCACAAGCAGGGTGAAAAAGTGGCAATTTACTCTCGGAAACTAGAAGATGTAACTAGTTCTCTACCTGATGTAGTGGAACTTCTTAAATCTATTGACGCTAAAGAGGTAATTTTAGATGGCGAGGTAATTGCAATTGCCAGCAATGGCAAGCCTCGTCCCTTTCAAGATATTCTAAAGCGGTTTAGAAGAAAATTCGATGTGCTCGAGATGGCAGCGCAAATACCACTCTCCCTCAAACTCTTCGATATATTATACATAGATGGAAGAAGCCTCATAGATTTATCCTTGAGAGAGAGGCGCAAGATACTTGAAAATATTCTGCGGGCTTCCTCGAGGGAAATTTCCATAGCGGAGCAATTCATTACCTCGAGCAAGGAAGAGGTGGAGAAAATTTACACTGAAGCAATAGCAGCAGGGCACGAGGGAATAATGCTCAAGGATTTAAACTCAAAATATACCCCCGGCAAGCGAGGCAGGCACTGGTTGAAACTCAAACGTGAATCAGAAACATTAGATCTCGTGGTAATAGGCGCTGAATGGGGAGAAGGGAAGAGAGCGCACTTACTAGGCTCTTACCTACTCGCCTGTAGAGACCCAAATACAGGTGAATTGCTCTCCATTGGCAAAGTTGGAACAGGTATGAGTGATGAAATGCTCGCGGATTTAACTGAGATATTTAAAGAGTTAATAATCCCAAAAGGTAAAGGTAAAGAAGTTGCTGTTAAACCAGTGATAGTTTTTGAAGTAGGATATGAGGAGATACAAAAGAGCCCTAACTATGCTTCTGGGTATGCCTTGAGATTCCCTAGACTGGTGAATATCAGATACGATAAAACCGCTGAGGAAGCTGATACTCTTGATAAAGTGGAGCAGATATACTTACTTCAGAGATATACCAGAGGTACTCAAATTTAAATTTTTTTGGGTCTCCTCTATCATTCACATTGGATTGAAAAGGCTTTTTCCAATTCTAGGCCTAAAAATCTCGAAATAGAAAAACAGCTAACTTTGACTAAATAAAAAGACTAAATAAAAAGACTAAATAAAAAGAGTGAATACCTAAAAATGAACAGCTTTTTTCAGAACCCTTCATAGGCTCTCTGAAACACAATTTAAATTTTTAACTATGAGCTCTTAAGAGATCTCCATCAGTAGGCCGCTTATTGCCTTCCATTTGCATTACCCAAGCTTTTTTCACCCTAGGATTTGCAGCAGCTCGCTATTCGCTAAATTCTTATTCTTGCTCTGCACCTCAAAGCAAATTTTCTCAGTATTTTTCAAATTTTAATTAATTATTCTAATTTTTCTAAAAATTATAGAAAATTTTAAAAAATTTTTTGAAAAATCAAAAATTTATAAGATTTTCATAAAAAAATTCATATATTATTTATATAATATAAATAATTGGTGGTTACTGTGAAGCTGGTGGTTACTGTGAAGCATAAAGTCATTAAGAAGACCGTTCCAGTAATGGGAATTGTATTGATCTTTCTAGGACTTTTGACAATGTTCTCATACTCCATCTTCAGCGAAGACATTACATTCTCAAACTATGGCGGTATCATCATAGAGAGCAATGACGAACTATCAGTAAGCAGCCCAGTAGTTGAGAGAGCAGGATTAGATATTCCAGCTGCTGGAACTACTCCGGAAACAGCTGTAACGCTGTCTTCCAGCAATCCCTTTGCTTCGACAGGTGTTGCAAAGAAAAATTGGTTATGCAGAATTGACGTTGATGTGATAGATGGTACTACGCCTGCTAACACAACCTTTAAGGTTGAGCTTTACAGATGGAACTCAACTACATTAGATTACAACTTGCTGGATACACTTTATATAAAGTCTGATGCAGACCCAGCGAGCGGTGAAAGCGCTAGGCTAATGTTCGAT
>JAWCLZ010000016.1:0-29885 GCA_038850275.1 Methanocellales archaeon
AAAATACTCGCCAATTTTTCTGCCAGCTATTTTTTCCCAAAGCATTTATTTTATTTTTTATATTATATATATTTTATATATTATTTAACTGATATTCTATATCCCCTTGGCCTAGCTGCTTTCTTTAATCTCGCCCTTATCTCAAGCACGCCATTGTTATAGCTCGCTTTAGCGCTCTCCGGGTCTATTTCTTCCCTCAGTGGGACATTTTTATAATACCTCACCTTCTCTGCTTCACCTTCGATTTTTATATTGGTTTCAGTTGCTTCAACGTTGATTTTATTCTTCTCACACCCTGGGAGCTCAGCTGTTATTATTGCTTCATTGGCTTTTTCATCGATTATAACATCTGTGAAGGGTTCTCTCGTACCCGGTCGAATTTCTCTCATCGATGGTTCAATATTTCCAAAAGTTCGAATCTCAGGCTCTCCCCCTGGTCCTATCCTCACTGAAAAACCATAGTAAAGCGGTTCCTCAAATGTTCTCCCAGCTCTAATGGCATCTAGCATGCGGTCAATCATATCAGCGATCTCTCTGAATTCATCTCCAAAAAATCTCCTTCTCCACATAGATATCACCATAAAACTATTTTTTTACATTATCTCAAAAAGGTTGTGATGAACATTAGATTTTTATTTGAGATTAGAAAGTTTGAAGCTCCCCCTTTACCACCATCTCAGTTATCTTGGTAATATCCCCAAGCCAAGTATCCACAATTGCCTCCACTTTTGGCTTTATCCTCTCTAGACTTGCATTCCTTTTAAGTAACAACTGAACACTTGCAACTTTGGGATCGTCAATTGGTCTTCCAATTTGCGAGAGAAGCCTCACATAGACTTCTTGAATGTCGCTATCAATATCAACAATGCTATAGGCAATTTGATTAGCAAGCAAATTGTAGATCTTGCCAACGTGATTCACAGGGTTCTTTCCCACTGTGGCCTCCAAGCTCATTGGGCGATTAGGAGTGATGAGTCCATTACAGCGATTCCCTCTCCCAACTGAACCATCATCACCCATCTCAGAACTCGTGCCTGTGACTGTTAAATAAACAATGCCTTTTTCATAGTTATCTCCTGTATTCACTGCAACGCTTACATTTCTATTAGTATATTTCTCTGCAGTTTTCTTAATGAATTCCTCAAGCTCAGCCTTTATTGCTTTATAATGTTCCAAGCTATGGACATATTTGGAAACAAAGGCGTTTGCAACAGTAAGTGTTATCTTATCTCCCTCGCGAAGAGCCATTACCTTCATGTCCTCTCCAATGGCAGGCTGCTTTGGAATTAGCTCTTTCACAATTGCTCTTTCAACATTGTAAACTATTTTCTCGGTTTCAGAAAATGGAGCAAATCCAACGCCAAATGAAGTATCATTTGCCCTAGGGATACCTGGGCGTTCGAAAACATCAATTAAATCAGCGGAGCCCTGACCAAGGCGCTGGTCGATTATAACTTGATGATCCTCTAGATTTCTAAGTGTACTCTTAAGATATTCTCGAGCTGCTTTTAAAACAATTCTACCCACTGGAATTTTTTCCTTACCAACATAAGTGGTAGCCCGCCCGCTGAGTAAGATAAAAATAGGTCGAATTATTTCCCCGCCTCCATAGGTGGGATTTGCTTCTCCCCCCACTAGCTCAACTTGATCGGTATTATGATGTAGAATTCTCCCAAAGCGATTCAAATACTCATTTGATAGAGCTCTACTCATAGCCTCAGCTATTCCATCGCAAATGGAATCAGGATGTCCAATGCCCTTTCTCTCCACTAATTCAATCTTTTGTTCCTCGATGGGTGTTCGAGTAATCTGCTCCACCACTATATTTCGAGGCATATTGTCTCTCCTTTGATGTTTTAAAAGAATATAAATTTATATAGTATTTTGTATTTGTTTAACATTGTATTTATTCAACTAAGCTATTCATCTAAGCACGCCTTACTTCTATTCCTGATTCGATCTCGATTAAACGCTTGCCATCCTTGTATACCCTCACAGTTCCACCGCTCTGCGAAACTGTAACTGATATTGCACGGGTTTCTTTGCTGATTGCTGCAGCCGCAGCGTGCCTCGCTCCAAGTCCTTTTTGAATCTGCACACTTTTAGCATCGACATCGAGATATGCGCCCGCAGTTAATATCTGTCCTTTCTCATCAATAATGAAAGCACCATCGAGCATAGCTAGGGCTTTAATGGTCTCCCAATTTTCAACACACGTAACATCTCGCTCTGTGCCATTGTGCCCTTGAAATGGATTTAAAATAAGCTGGTGGGATCGCTTCAGCACTTCAGCCGAGTCCCCAAGTACGAAAACAGTGCCAATTGGACGGCCCTCTCTGCCTTGTCTTCCTATATCCATAGCGATCCTTAAAACTGCTCTCAAAACGTTAGGATCCACGCGCTTCGTGCTTTCATTTAGGCTTTGAATAGCTGGGCTTTCTTTAACATTATATATTATAATTGAATCGCAAGCTACTCCAACTCCCACGACTCCCACTACTATATCGCTTTTGATTTTTCCATCTGCATATGCAACAGTTATCGCATCCTCAAGTAGTTCTGCACGGCTGGATGCCTTCAAACCAATAGATTGACTTACATTTGTCGAAGACCCCATGAGCTTTGAAATAAAATCTATGGAGAGATCTTCATGCACTCCCTCTATCCTTCCTTCAAATCTTGCAATATAGATTGGGATATCTGTCTTTAAAAAGTTCTTCAAAATATCCCTCAAGCTTTCATCATCTGAGATAACCATAATTGCACCAGCGTGGATCTCGCTAGCTAGCTCAACAGCGGTTTTTGCAATTGCATTTTTAATATCAACTCCTAGATCCACCAATTTTCACTACCCTTTTATAAATATAAATATGCTCTAATCCATCCCATATATTCAATTGCAGAACTATAATAAAAAAGTTACCTTCTAGATAGCTTTCTAGATAGCTATTTATACCGTGTGTTTTGAAAATAAATTGCTATGTGTGAGTCAACAGTTATACTTAAAAAGGGAAGCAAGAGAGAAGTTGTAATGAAAGATGTTATTCAAGTGCTAGTAAAGGGTGAGGATATCGAGGTAATTGGAATACTTGGAGATTCTAAAAATCTGCGGGGTAGCATTGCCAAGATTGATTTAAGTGGCCATGAAATAATCATAGAGGGCAGGTGATGAAGTTCAAGATAAATGAAACCGGGTCGAACATATTAGTTATAGTGGCTGGAATATTCCTTGGAGTTTTGATTTTCAATCTCCTATTTGAACAGCCAAGCGTGGGTATAATTAGAATAGAAGGCTCAGTGCTTGAGGATCAAAAGACTTTGGATCTAATAAGCATGCTTAGATATGCTCGCGAGACAAATTCAATTAAAGCAGTTGTCCTCGCTATAGACAGCCCGGGGGGTGAGGCTTCACGATGCGAAGAAGTATACTTGGAGGTGCTGCAGCTTCGTAGAGAGAAACCAGTCATTGCATCTATAGGCACCACTGGTGCCTCAGGGGCATATTACATTGCAGTTGCCTCAAATTATATCTATGCAAAGCCAACTTCTAGTGTTGGAAGTGTAGGCGTAACTGCTATTCTCCCCCAACCTATAACACTGCCTGAGGATAGAATTGTAACTGGTCCATTTAAAACCACTGGTAAGGATAGAAAACAATTCGCAGCTACAGTTGAAGCTGTGAAAGAGAGCTTCTTAAGGGCAGTGATTCAGCAAAGGGGCGATCGCTTAAAGCTTACAAAGGAAGAGCTATCGAGAGGAGAGCTCTACATAGGTATAGATGCCAAGAGATATGGACTTGTGGATGAAATAGGCTCTATCTCTCAAGCCATCGCTAAAGCAGCTAGTTTAGCAGGAATTGTAAATTATAAAACCATTGATATAAATAAAGAACTCAATATTACCTCCACCAATTTTCCCTTGCTTGTAAATGAATCCTATTTAAATCAACAGTCAAATACTGCACCAGTTGCCTATTTCTTATATATAGAACCAGGCGAGTGAAATGAGGAAAATACACCTCTTGATTTTGGTAACTTTGATGGTGCTCGCGGCGCAGATGATATATTATTATCGAGGAATATATATACCTCCAACTACTGAGTTGCATGACATTAATATAACCCCGCCTTTCTCAAAAATTGAGAGATACGTGGATAGAGAGAGCCAAGGCTCTGGCTTGGTTTTAATAGATAAAGCTCACGGCAATCAATTTACTCAACATGAGTTAAATACACTTTTGACTAAAATCCTTTCAAGGGGAGCTAGTTTTGAGTTTTTAAGCGAGAGCAGCACCCTGAGGGAAAAATTGAGGGAAGCAAAAGCTCTGGTTGTAATTGCTCCTGCAAATTCCTATTCCAAGGAGGATATAAAAGCAGTTAAAGATTTTGTTGATAGAGGAGGCAGGCTTTTATTGATTGCAGACCCCTCTAGGGAGAGTGAGATAAATAGCCTAGCTGTTGAGTTCAAGGTGCTATTCTGGAATGACTATCTATACAATTTAAGGGAAAACGATGGCAACTATCAATATATATATCTCACTCAATTCAAATCAAGTATTGTCACCAAGAAGCTGGAGAAAATCGCGTTTTATACAGCTTGCTCAATATACCCAAGTGAACTGGGAATTGCCATTGCGGATCAAAATACCTTTTCATCTAGAATCGAGACCCCTATTAATTTAACTCCAATGGTATTGATGAATGAAAAAATTTTAGCAATAGGCGACTTTACCTTCTTAGTTGAACCTTATAGTTCAGCTTGGGATAATAATCGATTGATTTCCAATATCGCTGATTTCTTAACTGAAGCAGTAGAGAAAGAAAGGTCTTAGCCTAATGACTTTAAACTTTGAGAAACATTATAGGATTTGCAGGTATAATTATTGTTGATGAAGCGCGCAAGAGATATAATGGTTAAGGAAGTTCACACGATAAATGGAAAAGCCAAAGTTGCATTAGCGCGATTGAAGATGCTTAGATATAGCATTGGTGCTTTGCCAGTTGTTGAAAAAAATGGTAAATTAATAGGGATTATTACTCTAAGAGATATAGAGCTAGCTGGCAAAGATGTTTCCAGCATTCAAGTGGAGGATTTAATGAGTAGAGATTTAATCACCTGCACCGAGGATACAAGTATAAAGGAAATAGTTGATATAATGATTAAAACTGGGATTCAGCGTATTCCAGTAGTGAGAGATGGAAAACTTGTGGGACTTGTTACTCAAACTTCGATAATTAAAGCAGCACGAGAGTTTTTATAAATATGGCCGCTAGGATCATTGAAGAACCTGCTTATAGAGAGCGCGTGTTGATATTTCGCGATAGGAGGCACGCAGGCAAACTCTTAGCACAGAAACTCAAGTTTATTCCTAAAGATAGAGCCTTGGTTCTAGCAATACCAGCTGGAGGAGTCCCAGTTGGTTGTGAGGTGGCGATGGAGCTTGGTATTCCAATGAATGTGATTATAGTTAGAAAGATCCAAATTCCTTGGGACACCGAGGCTGGGTTTGGAGCTATAACTTGGGATGGGGAGATTGTACTGAATGAATCTTTGATGAAAAATTTGCATTTAACTAAAGAAATGATCGAGAGATCAATTGCGAAGGCAAATATAAGCATTCAAGAGAGGCTGAGAAAATTTAGAGATAGAGACTTCCCAGATTTGAATGGTAAAATAGCAATTCTCATTGACGATGGACTTGCATCAGGCTTTACAATGCTAGCTGCAGCTAGGTCTACGAGGAAGAGGAATCCTGAGAAAATAATAATAGCTGCTCCCACGGGTTCTTCATATGCAATCAAACTCCTCTCTCCAGAGGTTGATGAGATCGTATGCCTAAATATAAGAAGCGGAGCTGTCTTCGCGGTTGCTGATGCTTATCAAGAATGGTATGACTTAAGCGAGGAAGAGGTCTTGGAGATCTTAAAAAAATATTGGAGGTCTTAAAAATTGACTCCGCTTTAATTTTACTTTCATTATATTACTATAATGCTATCAATTTTTGCCTTTTTAATTATTTTTTTGCAAATAATTGAAATAAAATCAATTTATCTTTAAGCTAATGAAAAAATTTATGAACTAAAATTGATGATTTCTTTATAATGAAATTAAATGAGCTTGTAAAAACAATGTCAGGCTATCTCTCGGAGCAAACCATCATTGATTTTTTGCTCTTCAGCAGAGCCTTTGAGGACACTAGGTATAGTATGATGCGTAGAAAAGCTGTGGACAAAGTAACAGCGGTGCTGATTGCAGCAGCGAAGAATAAAGAGCTCTTCTATGATGTAGCCAAATGGGGAGAGGATCACAAAATTGCAAGTAAAGCAACTTTTTCCAGAAGAAAGGATTTCCTGAAGAACTTGGGAATAATAACTGAGCAAACTGTGGAAACACCCTTCGGCAGGCCGAAGATAAGAATGCTGCTTGATGAGAAAAAATTGAAGGAGCACTTTGGCATATAGAGAAGATAGTAAAGGCTAAATAACATTGGATCTAAAAGCCAAAATATGGCAATTGGATTTGTGTTAATAAATGTTGAGATAGGAAAGGACAGAGAAGTATATGAAAAGCTAATTAAGAATAAGAAGTTCAAGGAAATCTATTTCCTCTTCGGGGAATACGACCTCATTGCCAAAATAGAAGCTAAGGACTTTGATGAGCTAAGTGATATTGTATTCAATGAAATCAGGACCGTGCCAGGTGTGAGATCCACTAAGACCCTCACTGGTGCAACATTTCCTAAAAAATAAACACTGGTTTCTCCTTTATTTCAATGCTTTGACAATTGCTTCTCCGAACTTGGTCGCAGATTCAGGGCCATCTGCAGTTATCAGCCTCCCATCCACAACTACAGGTTGGGCGATATATATAGCTCCATTGCGCTTAATTTCACTCGCACCTGAAGGAAATACTGTTGCTTTCTTGCCCTTGAGCACTCCAGCTTTTGCTAGCACGGTTGGGCCCAAGCATATGCTAGCTAGTAATTTATTTTGCTCAACTGCTTCTTGAATGAGCTTGATAACTCTTGGATACTCCTTAAGCATCGGCGAGCCAGCTCCTCCAACTATCACTAGAGCATCATAGTCTTTAATATTAACTTGGTCAACCATTGCATCTGGCTTCACCCTTGCTCCAAACATCCCTATGCAGTAATCACTGGTAATGCTTGCAACTGTTACACTAAAGCCATTTTTAATGAAGATATCCCTAGGCTCTTGAAGCTCTTCATCCCTAAAATTCTTCGGGGCAATAACCATAAGTATCTTTTTACTCATATAACTCCCTGTTTTAAATTGACTCTCCCTCGCTTCAATCTTTCCCTTGTATGCTTCAGTCCCTCTTTGCATATTCTACTTTTTCTCTTGCTGTCAAAGCTGGATAGAATTCACCGTGGGGTGCAAATAGAGATTTCCCACGTTCTTTTTCCTTTTCAAGTTTTGGTCTATTCTTGTGATCATATGTTTCAAATATTCTTTTTTCAAGCTCACTTAATTCACTGATTCGCAAGCCTAAACTCAAAGCGAGTAAATCTGAGATATCAACAATGCGAAGAGTTGAGTGAGTATCTCTAGCGCTCAATCGAAAATTTATTTCACAGCTGGGACAAGCTGCAACTAATAATGAAGCTCCCGTGGCTTCTGCTTCTCTAACTCTTTCCCTTGTAATGATTCCACTTATGCTTGGAAATCTAATTGTATGCCTCCCACAGCAAGCTGCATTTTCTCTATTTCTTTTCATTTCCACAAATTCTAAACCCGGAATGGATTGCAATACATTTCTTGGAGATTCAAAGATACCCCCTGCGCGCCCTATATGGCAGGGATCGTGATATGTGACCTTGTGATCTATGTGTATCCTCGGCTCTATTTTCCCCTTTTTGATCAAGTTCTCAAAAGTTTGAGTGATGTGCTCAATCTCAACATCATAACTTAAATTTAATTTTTTAGCAAAAATGGGATAGTAGTGAGCTAGAGTTAGCCAGCATCCAGGGCAAGATACAATCATTTTTTTAATACCTCTTTCATTCATCATTTTAATGTTGTGCTCCACGATTCTCATTATCTCTGCTATACGCCCAATCAGCATCGCTGGAGCACCGCAGCACCATTCATCAGAAGCGAGGTAAACTGGTTCTATTCCAGCTAAATTTAAAATTCTAATGGCATTTTCCGCTATATTCTTCGTATTAAAACTAGACAAGCACCCAGCCCAGTATCCAATTTCACCTGAGTTTGAATATCTAGCATTCAATGGCATCCATTCGACTCTCTTCTCTGGAGAAATACCTGCGGTGTTGTAGTACTTCAAGATATTTTCCACCAAGCCTTGAAATAGAAGCGAGGGATTGTATCCTTTTTTCCAAATCATTGGTCGAGCAGCTAAATCCCAGTACTCATTTAAGGGAAGCATTGCTTGACAGATTTGATTGCACTGCTCGCAAGTTGTACAAACGAAGAATAGATCTGCAATTCTTTCATCTAGATTCAGCTTGCCATTGAAATACTCTCTTATAAAATTAAGCTTCCCCCTTGGAGAAGAACCCTCCCATTGAATTGCATTGAATTCACTGCATACATTTCGGCAGTAGCCACAGTTTGTACAGGCAAATGCACTCCAGATTAAATCTCTCTCAAATTGATTAAAATTTGACTTAGGTTCGAATTTGCTTGCTGCGAAGTGAATTGCAATTTTTGGTGGTATAAATCTTGCCAATTTTATAAAAAGACTTAGCCATTTCAATCTTGAGTCTGAGAATATTTTGCTTGGATTTAATACATGTTCTCTATCTACTTCTTCTTTGAATTTATGTATCACTGGAATTTTAGATCCAAAGTACTGCTTTGAATAATGAGTGAAATACATTCCAATGGAATATGGACTGCCTCTTAATTTCCTAGCTATTTCGAGCAGTGATATTGAAAGGGAGCTTGCAATGGTGAATCCAAATGCTTGCTCATTTGCTGGTAAACCTGCTATTACAAGAGCTTGCTTTCCATTATTAGATATAATACCTTTTAATGCAATTCTATTGCTCAATCGATTTATTTTCTCAATCAAATTCGATAAATTATCGACAGGAATCAAGAACTCTGAGGCAATCAGCGAGGGGCCAAGTATTTTATATCGTATTGAATGAAATCTCTCGTTCCATTCTTTTTTTGCTATTTCCTCGCTTAATAATTCTCCTTTGTTAGCTTTTAGAATTTCTTTAACTTCATTTACATTTCCAAGGCAAATAAATATTGCAATAAATCTATTCTCTGGATATTCCATTAAAGATATTTTTTTAGAGAAAAATGAAAGATAGGATTTCATTTCTTTAATGGCTTCTCTAGTTAAATCAATATCTTTTGGATTTTTAAATTCAATATGCCATATATCTAGATTTTTCTTTCTTATTTCCATCAAAGTTTGCTGAAATTCTTTTGAGCTTGAAAATGCTGCTAAAACTATGTGCTCCTCTTCTTTCCTCCTTACTGCAAGGGTTGCTTCTACTATTAATCCAGTTGTCCCAGCTAATCCAAATACTAAGTCTAATTCGCTTCCCGAGAGCCTTTTGATTCCATCTCGTGTTAGAATAGCGACTTCGATTAAATTATCTTTCAAAGTACCAAATTTAAAACTTCCAATTCCAATGCCACCTCCATTTGCAATCCAGCCTCCAACGGTACTGCTAAGGGCAGATGATGGATATAATCTCAAGGCCAAGCCTTGATCGTTCAACTCTCCCTCAAGCTGGCTCCAGATAACACCTGGCTCAACTCTAGCAGTTTCCTTTGTGGGATTGATTTCAATTATTTTATTCATGCGGCAGAAGTCCACTACGATTCCCTTGGCTGTTGGTATAGTTCCTCCATATGAAGAGGTTCCAGCGCCCCTAGGTATAAGGGGTATTTTATTCTCCTTACATATTCTCAATAGCTGCCTCAATTCTTCCAGTGTTTCAGGTTGAACAATGGCATCTGGCTTCGTTTTTATGAATTTGAATAAAATTCCCGGAATAGTTCCAACATCTCGGGAATAGAGCATGCGCTCAACATCGTGAAACGCAACTCGTTCCCCAAATATAGAAATCAATTGCTCCTTAACATTCACATTCATAGTGTGCAATTATTTTATGCTTCTACACTTATTTTATGCACTTATCCCCATTGCCATTTCCACCAGCTGTGTTAAATCTAATACTTTTAATCCAACATCGCTAAGGTTTCTCTCGCATAGGGGACAAGTTGATACAACGTAGTCAATTTTATTTGGAACATCTTCAATGCGCTTTTTCGCAATCGCAAGAGATAGATTTGGATACCCAGATCTTACACCTCCTCCACCACCGCAGCACTGCGCTTTATCTTTTATATTCTTCATCTCCACCAACTCGCAGATTTGCTTTATTACCTTTCTAGGTGCATCGTAAACCTTGTTATGCCTGCCTAGATGACATGGATCGTGATAGGTGACTCTTAAGTTCAACTTGGACAAATTTAGTTCTTGTAGGTGATTCGCTATAAACTCTGAGCTATGCAAAATTTCTATGTCTAGATTGTAATCTTTTTTCAAGGTCTTATAGCAGCCTGCGCAGCTTGTCACAATTGTTTTAGCACCTATTTCCTTAATCTGTTTCATGTTAACTTCCATTGCTTTACTTGGCATCTCTCCTAGGCGGATTAATGGCGATCCACAGCATCTTTCATCAGGAAGCAGCGCAGCATTGAATTTGTTTAGAATCTTAAATGTAGCTCTTGCAACTTCTTGACTGCGATAGCTCGTGAGACAGCCTGCGAAGTAAACAAGATCTGACTTTTTCTTTAACTCAATTTCTTCCTTTAGTAACCAAGCATACCTAGGCTTAGCTTCCCTCAATGGATTGCCAAATTTCTCCACCGACTCGCTCATGATTTTTATTCTATCTGCAATCACCCCCTGAAGCACTATGCTTCTCCTTGCAATTTCAACCACGTGATCAGGCTGCGCGCCACTTGGGCAGATTGCACTGCAATAGCCACAGGTGGTACATGTGTATAAACCATCGTATAGCCTCTGGGTGATTGGTGTTTTCTCAATTAATGCTTTAGATAGAAGCATTCTCCCCCTAGCACTGGTTGACTCCCAGCCGAGTTCTTCATAAGCTGGGCAGGTTGCAACGCATTTGCCACAGCGAGTGCATTTTAATATATCCCGGATTTTCTCCTCAAGTAGCATGTAATCACATCCCCATTTTACCTGGATTCATTATGTTATTTGGATCTAGCGCGCGCTTTATCTTCTTCATTATTTCAAAGCTCTTGCCATGAGCTCGCTCCATATATTGAGCTCTAGTTAAACCTGTGCCGTGTTCCCCAGTTAAGGTGCCTTTTACTTCAAGAATTGCTTCATATATCGCTTCCCTCACTCTCTCCACTTTCTTCCAGTGTTCTTTGTTTAATAGATCGATCGAGAAACCTGCGTGTATTATTCCCACTCCCATGTGACCATAGTTAACCAGTGGTAAATCATATTCCTTTGAGATTTCCGCCATTCTCTTTAGCACTTTGGGGATTGCCTTTATGGGAGCTCCTACATCTTCAGCATCATATACTCTAACATACTCTGGGACGAGTCTAGTTACTGCAACCCCTACATTTTTACGTGCAGCCCAGAGTTCATCTCCCTCCTGCTTAGTCTTGGGAATCGCCACCGAAGTTGCTCCAGCAGCTAAGCATGCATCTGCCACCATCTTCGCTTGCCTCTCCACTGCTTCTTTTAATCCATCCACTTCAAATAGCAGCATGGCATCTGCATCAGGGAGTTTTATCTCAGGGAGGCATTTTTTCACTGCAGTTATGCCACTTCTATCCATGAGTTCAATTGCACTTGGCAAAATGCCAGAGGAAAGAGTTTTAACCACTGCATTGCCTGCTTTTTCTATATCATCGAAGTAGGCAACAACTCTGGTAGAAGCTTCAGGAAGAGGCAGTATTTTAAGTCTTGCCTTGGTGATGATTCCCAGCGTTCCCTCAGAGCCAACGAATAAACGCGTGAGGTCGTAGCCCGAGGAGGAAACAAGTGCTTTTGAGCCTGTATTTATCACTTCTCCATCCGGCATGACCACCTCTAAATCTAAAACGTAGTCTCTGCATATTCCATATTTTATGGAGCGCATGCCACTTGCATTATTAGCAATAACTCCTCCAATTGTACAAGTATCTGAACTAGCTGGGTCAGGTGGGAAGAAAAAGTTGTACTTTTTAAGCGCTGCATTTAAATCATCTAAAATCACCCCTGGTTCCACGAGTACTTGTAGGTTTTCAATGTCTATCTCTAAGATTCTATTCATTCTACGCATATCGAGGACAATGCCTCCCTTTATTGGCACTGCGCCTCCAGTTAATCCACTCCCAGCCCCTCTCGGTACAACTGGTATTTTGTATTCATTGGCGAGTTTAACTATTTTCACGATTTCCTCGGTGGAAAGTGGTATAACTGCGTAACCAGCTTTTCCAACAATATATGATGAGTCATAGGAGTAGCAATATAATTCAGCAGGATCAGCTGTAACTCTATCTCTACCAACTATTTCGATGAGTTTCTCCAGTATGACATCCCTAGTCATGGTTTCCACCCTTTTGAAAAAAGTTGGTTTGGAGCTTGATTATCTTTTCTATTCATATCTAAAAATAGCAGATCTCCCTTTAGGAGTTTGCTATTTAATTACATGATTCGCAGTGGGTTTTGAAATAGGTGTGTTTTGTATAGGGTAATTATACTTCTTGTTCTAAAAGTTTCCCATCTACATAGATGGTTAAAGTTGGAACGAATACACCACCTATTTTTATGTCAACTCGATGTTTCTCCTCTCTGCCGAATTCTAAGCTTACCATATCTCCATTTAATAAAGAGTCCCACTTCTCAGCTTCAGTTCCATCTATTTTTATCCTTAATTTCCTCATCCATCTTATGAAGTCGATTTCAATTTCATGTTTTTCTTTATTGCTTATGGTGTACTTAGCGATCAAGCAAATCCCCATATTCTAATCACCGATGAGCTATATTAAATTATCAAAAAAAATTTCCAAGTTTATTTAATTATTTTTATTTTTATTTTATTATTTTTTCTTCCAATATGGACTTGAGAGATCTTCAAAGGCTGTCAAAGCCGCCACCGAGCCTTCTCCAACTGCAGTTACAATCTGCCTAACTCCACCTGTTACATCTCCTGCTGCATATACAAATGGCATGCTTGTGCGCTGATGTCTATCCACCTCTATATATCCCTCCCCATCGAGTTTGAGTCCAAGCTGCTTCGCAAGCTCATTAGCTGGTTCATGGCCAATGGAGATAAAAATCCCATCCACTTGATATTCAAGTACCTTTTTATCCATTTTATTCTCAATTTTCACGCCAGTGAGAACCTCTTCACCTATAATTTCTCTAACTTCAGAGTTAAAGATCACTGGAATCTTCCGCTCTGAAAGAAGCTGCTGGAGTTTAGCTTCTGCTCTGAGTTTATCTCCTCGATGGACCAAAGTTACATTTGCACCTATGCTATCAAGATAAAGAGCCTCGGTAACTGCGCTATTTCCTCCGCCTATCACTAGAACTTTTTTACCTCGATATAGATAACCATCGCAAGTGGCGCAGTAACTAACTCCCCTTCCATATAGTCTATCCTCCCCTAGTACATTCAATTTTCTATGCACCGCTCCAGTTGCCAAAATTATTCCCCTAGCGAGATATTTTCTTTTATTTGTAATTACCTCGAATCGCTCACCTGGCTTAATAGCAAGCACCTCCTCGCCTTGATGGATCCTAGTGTAGTGCATCGCATGATGCGCCATCATATCCATAAGTGTTTTTCCAGGTATTCTAGTGAAACCAGGGTAGTTTTCCACGATTGGCGTGATAGCTGCCTGTCCCCCGATATTTGCCTTTTCAAGTACCAATGTTTTAAGCCCGCTTCTCTCAGCATAAATAGCAGCTGTTAAACCAGCAGGCCCTGCTCCCACAATTATGAGATCAACTTCGCTCACCTCTTCTTCCTCAGCAGCTGGCTGAGCAATTTTTTGAGGAACCAAGGTCAGCACTTCCTCGATGAATGCATCCTCTGATTCTAAACCGATTGAAATAATTTTACCATTTATAGCTGTTTGAGGCACCGAAAGCACGTTGTATTCCCTAGCTAGGTCTTCATTTTCAAATATATCCACAACTTCAACTGAAATCAAGTCCCTTCTTTCAATTGCCGCTGCCACTGCATACACTACCTGCTGGGGACAATAAGGACAGGTTGGACTTGCGAAGACCATTATATGGCGCTTTCCCTCTAACTTAGCAAGTTTTTCCCTTGATTGATTTGAAAGCACGCTAATCCCAAGAGAAGCCATTAAAATGGATTCAATAAATGAGCGGCCTTCCTCGCCAGCCGGAGCACCTATATATCTTATATTATAATTCTCAGGATCAATGAGTATCGTTGGCGAGCGTGTTACACGATATTTCTCCGACTCAGGCTCGCTGATTTTATAAAACTTTGCCTCTATCTTACCGCTTAGCTGCGATAATTCCTGCACCAATTTGATGGAGAAAAGATTGAATTGATCATTCTCCCCCTCCTTTGTGAAAACATATATCTTTATCCCTCGCTTCAAAATCTCAAATTCTTCTCTCAACTTCTGTCTTACATCCGGGGGAATTAAACTCGCTTCCAAAAGTTATCCCTCCATTAAATATTAATCATCCGTGTTAAATATCTTGATCAATATCTTCATATAGTATAGGTGATATTTTCTTTTTAATGGCTAACTCAATTTCAGTAAATGTAAAAGGCGTATACATCATTAGTACAATTTCAGGTCCAACTCCAGTGGTACTGCTGGCTGATGATAAAGAGCGCATTGTGCCCATATATATTGGTTTTCCAGAGGCAATTTCCATCAATGCAGCGCTTAAAAATGAGGTTTCCCCTAGACCGATGACCCACGACTTAATAATGTCAATCCTCAACACTCTAGGAGCAAGGATTGTCAAAATCGTTATAGATGACCTTGATGAGCAGATTTACTATGCTAGGCTTTATGTCAGTAACGGGGATGAGGAAGCCAATATCGATGCTAGACCAAGCGATTGCATAGCTCTAGCTATTAGAGCAAGCGCTCCGATTTATATCGAAGAAGATGTCATCGATAAAGTGGCGATAACCAAGAAGGAAATTGAGGGCGCTCGCCCGATTGACTCTTTCTTGAATTATTAGTCCAATTCCAATCCTAAGCTTTTGTTTATCCTCGCTATTACGTTGTCTCTCGCTTGAAATTCAACTTCAATTTTTTCATTAAAATTTATAGAGGTAATCCAAGCGCTTTTGAAAAGCCAAGATAGCAATGCAAGATGTTCATCTGATTGAGAAAGAACCACCTTTCCTTTACGCCAAGGTGGAAGTGCCTCTAAGATTCTCTGCTTCAATTCCTCTAGACCAGTTTTTTGCTTCGCTGAAATCAGCACTGGATTGGTGATCAAGTGACTTATCTTATTCAGCTTGCGCTTAATTTGTTCTTTATCCACGAGGTCGCATTTATTTAAAACTGTAACTATAGGCGTGGCTTTTATTTCCCCCCGCAAAGTACTCAAGCTGGTTTCAAGCTTTCTCTCAAGCACATTTAAATCATCACTCATATCCACTACCAGCAAAATTACATCCGCTAAATAAATCTCAGTCAAGGTAGAATGAAAGGCTTCAATAAGCCAAGGAGGCAGGTCTCTTATGAAGCCAACGGTATCTGTGAGCAGTACATTCCTATGATCAAGCGAGAGCCTTCTCGTTTTCGGCACCAAGGTTGTGAAGAGTTCATCGCTAACTATCGCATTTTCATTTGTAAGTGCATTTAGCAGCGTGGTCTTGCCAGCATTGGTGTAGCCTGCAAGCGTTACCAAGTCAAATCCCATTTCCCTGCGTTTCTCCCTAAGGAGGTCTCTTTCTTTCGCAACAGCTGCAAGCTGCTCCTTGAGCTTGTGGATTTTCCTTTTGATTTCAAGTTCATACACCTCTGCCTCATATTTACCGAGTCCTCGAAATCCAGGCTGCTCCCCTCTCTTTGCAAGTTTAACCTTCAGCTTCGCCTTTGGAAGTTCATAGCTCAACTTGGCAAGTTCCACTTGAAGCTTAGCTTCCCTAGTTCCTGCCCGAAGAGCAAAGATCTCTAGAATTAAATTCAAGCGATCGATTGCTTCCACTCCGCACACTTTAGAGATGTTGTAACTCTGAACAGGGGTGAGTAAATTGTCGAAAATCAATTTATCACATTTTTTCTCCTCAACCAGCTTTGCTACTTCCAAAATCTTTCCTTTCCCAATTTGATATGTTGGATTTGGCTTTGCTTTCTGCACCACTATATCCACGACTTCATAATTCGCTGATCTCGCAAGTGCCTCCAGTTCTTTCAGTGATTCACCATTTTCATTGCCATCTAATCGTTTTATTAGAATTGCCTTGATATGCACTCACCTTTTATTTTTTTATTTTCCATATAATTTTAATAAATTATTTTTTCTTTGAATAAATGATTAATCATTTTAAAAAAAAAGATTAGAATAAAATCATATAAATACACTTAAATATGTCTAAATAGTAATTTTCTTTGTGTCTCAAAGCAGTACTGAAAAAGGTGTACGCGAAATTTATCAAATACTCACATCCTCTGGGTTGAGGAGTATTACGAAGAGCTTTGCACGTCTTTACATAATGAATCTTCTTTATCACGAGACCCAAGGCCTAACCTCCACTATGATATATTGCCAATATAAAAAGGACTTAGCTGAGCAGGATGTACCAGAGGAGATGACGCGCTCTCGCTCTAATATAATTGATCATTTAAACGATCTTGAAGCAGAGGGATTAATCGAGAAGGGAATCTTTAAGCAGTACATTTTAACTGAGAAAGGCAGAAGAATATATGAAATAACCATCGACTTGGCAATAGAGCTTGAAAAGGAGAAAGCACTTGGAATTTCTACTTCGCTAAGCCAAGGTGTAAAAACGGCTAAGTGATTTTCTTGAATAGAGAGAGCGAGAGTGATTTCCCATGCGGTGCAAGCATGGAGGACTTGATAGCTTCCCTTGCTTGTAGGGATAAACTAAAGCGAGTTAACTGTTTAAAATGCAAAAAATTGATTTTAATCCCACTTGAACAGGGAGATGAGCGATGCGATTCATGCAGAGTTCAACTTTGATAAAAATAGCAAAATTATATAAGGGAGAAAGAATCGTGAACTCTTGATGCTATTCGACAGAATATACATCGTTAGCTGGGAAGCGCTAGAAGCAGTTGGGGGCATTGGGACTGTTATTGATGATGAGACTCCGCATTTGAGTAAATATGGAGAAGTAATATTAATTGCTCCTTGGAATCGAAGCACTTGCGGCGTGATTTATGGGTTGAGAAGAAGAAATGCTTGGAAGAGCTTAGAACTTCCAACAGATCTAGCGTATGCCTGCAGGCAAATCCGAGACATAAGCTATTTCTTTGGTCAGCGAAAAGTTCGCGGAACTTGGATAAAAACCCTTGCGGTTAGAACAGCTCGATTTCGCCAGACTGACTGGCCTGAGTACATGGAGAAAAACGTGGATCAAATCAAAACAAAGTTATTTGAATTCACCAAGGATAGAGGTGCATTTGCAATTCATTCCTTGCACTACACTGGTGATACTTGGTATGAACCTGATATTACATTTGGCTATGTCGCAGGTGAAATAATCCATAATTCAGCAATGTTCCTTCGAGAGGTCAATCCAGAGGTAAAGCTAGTGGCAAGTTTTGAGGAATTCCAGACATTTGCAGGGGGATACAACCTTTTGAGCAAGAATTCACCCGTGGCAATAAGACTTAGAGCCCATGCTACTTTCTCAGGCAGGCATTTTATAAACAAGCTCGGCCCTTATGAGGGATATAAAAAGATAGAGGAATGGATCAAGGAAAATAAGATCATTTTTGGCTATGACAAGAAAGACTTGATTGCAAAGGAGGATGAAATTAAAAATAGAATGCTAAGCGAGGGCTTCCATCTAGGCAAAAACGGACTTGAGGCAAATATGGATCGTGCTGACCATGCTGTGACTGTTAGTCAGATCACTGCTAGAGAAGCCAAGGGACTCTATGGCATAGATTTAGTGCCAAATGGAATAGACGCTGAGCTTGGGCCTGAGCCTACGCCAGAAGTAAGGAAGAAGAATAAAGAAATATTAAGGGAATATGTATACAAGGCTTCGGATTTCAAGCCTGATTTCATAGCTTATTTCATTGGGAGAATGGTTATAGAAAAGGGGATTTTTGAGGTCATAAATGCAACTAAATTGCTCGCTAGCATGTTAGAAGAAGCTGGCAATAACTCCAAAGTAGCGCTATTCTTAGTCACAGGGAATACGGAGCCTGGAATGCGCCTTCACAAGGCTGAGTGCATAAAACTTATTGAGAGATGGCCATTTGAACACGGCGAAGACTTAATCTGCGATTTCGAAGTTGCTTTATTCAAGCGCTCTAATCAGATAAATTTAACTTCAAAGCAGGTTAAGGTATTCCTCTTCAATCAATTCATGCGTCCTGACCTCTGCAATCTAGCACTCACATTCCCTGAGTTCGTGACAGGCTGCGATGTTGGTATATTTCCAAGTACATATGAGCCCTTCGGGCTAACTCCACTTGAAGCTGCGCGTGGCGGTACACCCTTCATCACATCTGAGGTAACAGGCTGCTGGCTCGATGCAGTTAAAACTTATATTGAGGAGGAAGTTTCCAGAGGTGTGCCCCGTGAAAAAGCTCAACTGGGCATGTATGCCTGCAGGGTCATAGGACAGAGCAGGGAGAAAATGGAGCAGGAGATCGCGAGCTATATCTATGAAATAATCACCTCACCTGAAGAGCTTCGCTTGGAGATGAGTAGAAATGTACGCGCTTTAGCTGAGAGATTAAATTGGGATAAAATTGTGGTGAAATATGAACTACCCTCGCTTTTAAAGGCTCGCGAGAGGATGCTGGAAAGAATTAGGCGCCTAAATGATTAAGCGCCTTTGATTGCTCTCACAGTTCGCTTTAGTAATTCAAATGCAGCTTCTTGAGATGGCCAGCTTCCCAAACCGCAGTCTGGCCCTGTGAAGCTCAAGCGTTCTCCAAATAGTTCTTTTGCATTTTCAAATCGCTTTCTAATTAAATCTTCATCATCAACTAGCTCAACATCACTTGGCTCAATGCCTCTCTCTAGATATTCAGCGTAAATAGCATTAATATTGGTTCTAGTGACACCCACGCGGATAAATTTATCATATGCTTCAAGCTCTGCTTTTGAAATACTCTTCAAATTCTCAGGATTCGCTGCGCTTTCAACCGTTAAAACATTTATATTCTTAGTCATAAGGGGTATTCTAACTGCATTGAGTGAGTGAAGATGAATTTGAATCAAAATTGAGATACCCTTGGTTGTGAGCTCATATGTCTTAATCAATTCCTCATCGCTGATGTTAAGCAGATCTGAGTAGCCCAAGCTTGGCTCATCGATTGCAACTACAAATGTTTCAATATATTTATCCTTGATGAGGGAATTTCTCAAGAAGGCATTCACGCTCAAGGCGAAGTTTCTCAATATATCCTCGTAAATATAAGTTCCAAAGCCAGATCTTTGATACAGCTCGAGTGGTCCAGTAACGCATACTCTAAGCTTGAGCCTCTCTCCCTTCTGCTCGTGATATTTCCTCGCCTCCTCTTTTACTACGAATAGCTCTGGAATAACTGCATATTTTTCCTTGATTAGAAAGGGCTCTATCTCGTGATTCCTCATAGCAATCAAAAATTGATCATACATATTGTAGAGCTGAGGATAGTTAATTACATCCAAACCGGATTCTACCTTGAGCCATAGGGCACTTGCAATTACATCATAGAATAATTGGCTCTCTATCTTCCCTTTTTGAGCTGCAATTTCCTGCTGCTCTATATATAGCGAGGCAAATTTTTCCTTAGTTATGTCGGATCTCCTTGGGAGGGGCAGACTCCCTATATCGTCTACATAAACCATAATTTAGCTTAGATAGCTCTTGTTGAAAGAGTTATCGCATAACAATAAGGGGCTTGCGCCACTTGCATTCTTCACCTAGACTTAGTGTTTTTCTACCCAGTTTGCAAGTTCTAATGGTAAAATCCACTTCTATTCTTCTTCCCATTTTTTTCACTGCCTTTGGATCTGCTCTTGAGTAACTACAGTTCAAGCAAGCTCCTTTTTCCTGCATATATAAAAGCTGCTCGATGTCTTCCCCCTGTACCATTAGTACTAACTCGCTTTTAATCTCCAGTCTAGTGAGAGGAGTGCCTATATCAAGATAGCTATCAATAATCTCCTCAAGCGCTTCTTCATCTATGACTATTTCAAAGCCCATGTTTCCTCTTTTACTTCAGGAATAACCCGCAATGGCAACGACCTTGGGTAGCTATCTCATCCTTGTGATATGCACAAGGGCAAATTATCTTCCTGTCCTCTTGAATATTGCCAGTGACAACCCTGCAGGGGCAGTAGCGCTTGCCATATTTCTCTTGATTTTTAAGCAAGCCAAGAGCTATTAACTTAGCCTGTTCTTTATCAGGGTTTACTCTAAATCCCGATCTAGCAGCATATTTCTCAGCCCAAGTTAAGATTTTTTCCACTGCTTCATTCATATAATTTCCTCCTCTTCAAAATTCACGCTGAATTCTTAAACTGAAGTCAGTAAAGCACATGCGAACATTTGATTCCATGCTCACTTAGTAGTTCACTTGCTTTTATTAAAGCTATCAAGCTTATTCCCTTTTCATTTAAAGCTATTGAAGCACCTTCTTCTCTATCAACGATGCTGATAACTGTATCTATAAATCCCCCTGCAGCTTTTATGACCTCAACCCCACTTAAAGCTGAACTACCAGTTGTAACCACGTCTTCCACCAACACAACTCTATCCCTGGGATTTAAATTCCCAATGATCCTATCCTTTAAACCATGGGATTTCTCAGCTTTTCTAATGATGAGCATGGGTAGATTTAGCTCAAGGGACACTGCAACCGCGATAGGTACCCCCCCTAGTTCTATTCCTGCGATGCGGTCAAACTTAGTATTTCGATTTTGCTCTATTTGCCTTATTGCAATTCCTATTCTACTTGCAATTAATTTAAGTACATTGGGCTCGGTGCTTGCTTTTTTTATATCTATGTAGTAATTGCTTTTCTTTCCAGATGAAAGTACAAAGTCCCCGAACTTAATTGCACCGTAAGCTTTAAGTGTATTTATGAGTTCCATTTTATTCCCCGTGCTACACATTCTATTCACCAAGGTTCCTTTTTAGCCCCAATTTTATATCCTATGATATTAACTATTCTATGCAGCAATGGCGTTATTATTATTCCAGTAGCAATTATCCATATATCAAAATTGGCTTGAAACCAGTCTCGAGCAAATATAAACGTAAGCATCCAAGCGCCAAAGACTAAATCAAGTTGATCCACGAGTGGGAGTTTGGCTCCTCGCTCATACCCTAGTCTTCTCTTGAAAAAGCTTTTTAGCAAGTCACCTAGGAGAGCGCCAAAGGAAAGAAGGAAAACTATCTGTAGAAAGTTAGGGTAATCTCCAAAATCTGGCATATTAACCTTTTTTGCAAAATAATGCTGTATGATACCAATGGCTATGCCGCAAGCAGTGCCGCATATTAGTCCTCGAAAGGTTTTTCCATCTCCCAAGATGCGCTTTCCATCAAAAAAGTATTTTCCAAGATCTATAGGGAGGCCGCCTCCAAATATTGCTGCTGCTGGATTAGGTAGGTAAGCTGGGAGCATTAACCAGATTGTTTTAGCAAGTGTTTCAAGCACGCTTTCCATCAATTTTTATATCTCCTGCACCAAAAGTCTTAATTAATTCCTATGTTAAAGACTATGATGCTTAATTAAATTTGCTGGTGCCAGTGACGGGGTGATCGATTGAAAAAATATACTTCTTATCAATCAGCATTGAAAAAAGGACTCCCTAAGCAAACTAAATCGATTTGTCCCATTTGCAAGAAACTTGTTTCTGCAGATGTATATGCCAGCAATGGTGCCGTGTGGATTGAAAAAACTTGCCTTGAGCACGGTAGATTTAAAGATATTTATTGGAGTGATGTGGAACTGTATTTAAAAGTGGAGAAATATGCTTACGACGCTAGAACCATTGAAAATCCACAGGTGAGGAATGCAACTCGCTGCCCAGATGACTGCGGTTTATGCGACCTACATTTAGGTGCCACTAATTTAGCAAACATAGATGTTACAAATCGCTGCAATCTTCAATGCAGCTTTTGCTTTGCAAATGCCCATAGGCGTGGATATGTATATGAGCCATCCTTTGAGCAGATATTGGAAATGATGAAAATACTGCGCGAGGAGCAGCCTGTTCCAACACCAGCAATTCAATTTTCAGGCGGAGAGCCCACTCTTCGAGAGGATCTTGTTGATATCATCAAAGCTGCCAGAGATTTTGGGTTTCTGCAGATTCAACTAGCTTCCAATGGCGTGAAGATCGCCAAGGATGAAGGACTCATCAAAAGACTTTCTGAAGCTGGGTTGAGCACGCTTTATCTTCACTTCGATGGTATTTCTAAAACAACTGAGCCTTTGCTTGAAATAAAGAAGCAAGCAATTAAAAACTGTCGAAAGGTGAAGCTCGGCGTGGTTTTAGTTCCCACTATTTTAAATGGGATTAATGACCATGAAATTGGCGCTATCGTGAGATTTGCAGCTGAGAATGTGGATGTAGTAAGGGGGGTTAATTTCCAACCAGTTGCATTCACAGGTGCTGCATCAAATGAGGAGCGGGAGAAGCGAAGATTCACCATTCCAGATCTTTGCATTAGAATGGAAGCCCAAACTAATGGAGAAATCAAGAAAAGTGATTTCTATCCAGTGCCAAGCGTAATTGCCATCTCCAAGTTGGTGGAGGCATATACAGGTAGACCACAGGTTGAATTGAGTGCACATCCACATTGCGGTATGGCAACTTATTTATTTGTAACTGAGAAGGGTTTAATTCCAATTAATAGATTTGTTGATGTTGAAAGGCTTTTTGCTTCAATGGATGAAATAACCTCTGAGCTTTTAAAGGGAGGTTTGTTTAGCAAGGCAAAGGTATTCATTAAAGGATTGAAAACCATAAATGAATGTATAGCTGAAAAAGAAGAACTACTTGGTGTGAATTTCAAGGAGAAGTTGAAGAAAATTCTGCGAGATCAAGATTACTCTGAGCTAGGTGAATTTCATTGGAGAACTCTCTTTATAGGCTCGATGCATTTCATGGATAATTTCAATTATGACGTTGAAAGAGTACGCCGCTGCGTGATTCACTATGCTACTCCTGATCCAAAGAGAAGAATTGTGCCGTTTTGTGCATATAACTCTGGTCCAACATATAGAGAGGAAATAGAGCGGAAATATAGTATACCTCTAGAGGAATGGGAATCTAAGCATGGTAAAATCAAATTCGATGAAGGCGAGAAAAGAAGTACACATGCCTTTTAATTTTATAAATATAAAAATAATTTAAAATATGAATATTGTCTTATTTCGAGAGCGCAAAATATAAGTATCTTTAAAGCAGATAAAATAGAGAAAAATGGTATTTTATAAAAATATGCATTTTGTATGCAATTGGAGTTAAAATGATGAAAAGTAGCGTTAACTCAACCTATGATGCCCGGCATATTCAAGTGCTTGAGGGACTTGAGGGCGTGAGAAAAAGGCCTAGTATGTACATAGGCAGTCTAGATTCAAAGGGACTGCACCACTTAGTCTATGAAGTAGTTGATAACAGCGTGGATGAAGTCCTAGCAGGTTTTTGCGATACAATTGAAGTAATCCTGAATAAAGATAACAGCATTACCGTTATTGACAATGGACGAGGCATACCATCAGAAACCATTGAAAAATATAATAAAAGTGCTATAGAAGTTGTAATGACGATGCTACACGCAGGAAGTAAATTTGACCACGAGAGCTATAAGGTAGCAGGGGGACTGCATGGAGTTGGCGTTTCAGTAGTAAATGCCCTCTCAGAATGGCTTGAGGTAGAGGTAAAAAGAGATGGAAAGATCTACTTCCAGAGATATGAACGTGGCATACCTGTTACTGAGGTAAAAGTAACTGGTGAATCAAAAGAAAGCGGCACAAAAATAACCTTCAAGCCGGATGGCACAATTTTTCCAGAGGTAAACTTTGACTTTGAACTGCTTTCAAAAAGAATGAAAGAACTAGCATTCCTCAATAGAGGTTTGAAAATCACCATCGAAGATCAACGAGATGGGAAAAAAGAGACCTATCAATATGAAGGTGGAATAAAATCCTTCATTGAATATCTAAACATTGGTAAAACTCCGCTCCACGAGGAAATAATATACTTCGAAAAGAAAAAAGAAGAGATCGAGCTCGAGGTCGCAATGCAGTACAATGATAGCTATGCAGAGAACATCTATACTTTTGCGAATAATATAAACACTAGCGAGGGAGGCACACATCTCATTGGCTTCAAAGCAGCTTTAACAAGAGTTGTCAATGACTATGCTAAGAAAAATGGATTACTAAAGGAAAAGGAGGAGCCACTCTCTGGAGAGGATGTGCGAGAGGGACTTACAGCTGTGCTTAGCATAAGACTCATGAATCCACAGTTCGAGGGGCAAACTAAAACCAAGCTGGTGAACAGCGAGCTCAAGGGCATAGTTGAAACCATAGTTAGCGAAGAACTAGCGAATTACTTCGAGGAAAACCCAGTGATTGCTAGCAAAATCGTTGAAAAATCAATATTAGCAGCTAGAGCGAGGGAAGCAGCGCGCAAAGCCAGAGAATTAGCGAGAAGAAAGGAATCCCTAGAAAGTGCCACGCTCCCTGGAAAGCTCGCTGATTGCTCCGAAAGAGACCCTGCAATTTGCGAATTATACTTGGTTGAAGGAGACTCAGCTGGAGGATCAGCGAAACAGGGTAGAAATCGCGGATTTCAAGCAGTATTACCCCTACGTGGCAAGATTTTAAATGTGGAGAAAGCACGCGAGGATAAAATGCTGAAGAATGAAGAAATCCGCACGATAATTACTGCAATTGGCACAGGAATAGGCGAAGAATTTGACTTGAGCAAGGCAAGATATCACAAGATCATAATAATGACAGATGCAGATGTGGATGGAGCGCATATTCGCACTTTACTCTTAACCTTTTTCTTCCGCCACATGCGCCCACTCATAGAAGCTGGCTATATATACATAGCTCAGCCTCCCCTCTATAAAATCAAGAAGGGCAAAACAGAAGTATATGTATATAGCGAGCGAGAATTGAATGAAACTCTACAGAAACTCGGTAGAGAGGGCGTATCCATTCAGCGCTATAAAGGATTAGGAGAAATGAACCCAGAGCAGCTCTGGGAAACCACCATGAATCCAGATACAAGGACAATATTAAAAGTAACCCTTGAAGACGCAATGGAGGCAGATCGCATTTTCACCATACTCATGGGCGATGCAGTTGAGCCAAGGAGAGAATTTATAATGGCAAACGCTAGAGCTGTTAGAAACCTTGACATATAAAGCGTGAGAAAATGAGCAACAAGCAGACTATTCTACCAGTTCAAATTGAAGATGAGATGAAGAGATCCTACCTTGACTATGCCATGAGCGTGATCGTAGGCCGTGCATTACCAGATGTAAGAGATGGCCTGAAACCAGTCCACCGCCGCATTCTATATGCAATGAATGAACTTGGCTCGACAAGTGACAAGCCCTTTAAAAAAAGCGCGCGCATAGTAGGCGAAGTTCTAGGTAAATACCATCCCCATGGAGATGTGGCTGTTTATGATGCAATCGTTCGAATGGCACAGGAGTTCACGTGTAGATATCCATTAATCGATGGCCAAGGCAACTTTGGATCAATAGATGGCGATGAAGCAGCAGCAATGCGCTATACAGAAGTGCGGCTGGCGAAGATAGCTGAGGAAATGCTTCAAGATATAGATAAGAACACAGTTAATTTCACTCCAAACTTCGATGGAACTCTAAAAGAACCAACTGTGCTCCCAACGAAAGTGCCGAATTTACTTATAAATGGATCCTCAGGGATAGCAGTTGGAATGGCAACCAGCATTCCACCGCATAACCTCCGTGAAGTGATAGATGGATTGATTCTTTTAATCAATAAACCCCAAGCTGAATTAGGGGAGATCATGCAGTTTATAAAAGGCCCTGATTTCCCTACAGGTGCCATAATATACGGCACCCAAGGCATAGTTGATGCATATGCCACTGGAAAAGGAGCAGTGAAAGTACGAGCTAGAGCGAGTATCGAAGAGGTCAAAGATAGAAAAAGAATCATAGTAACCGAGCTCCCATTTCAAGTTAACAAAGCGAATTTAATTGAAAGCATAGCCTCGCTCGCTAGAGATAAAAAAATTGATGGAATCATAGATCTTCGCGATGAATCAAATCGCGAGGGCATACAAATTGTAATCGAGCTGAGTAAAAACGCAAGTCCAAGTGTAGTGCTGAATCAGCTTTACAAGCATACTCAAATGGAGAGCACATTTGGCATAATTAATCTAGCACTCGTCGATGGACAGCCTGTTACTTTAACATTAAAAGAACTTCTCCAACACTTCATCGAGCATAGAAAGGAAGTTGTGAGGAGGAGAACGCAGTTTGAACTGGAAAACGCAGAGAAAAAAGTGCATGTGCTTGAGGGATTAAGCATTGCTATAAAAAATATAGATCAAGCGGTAAGGATACTCAAAAGCGCAGCAACAGGGGAAGAGGCAAGAGCTGCATTAATTAGAGAACTAGCGCTCAGTGAAGAGCAGGCAAAGGCTGTTCTAGAAATGAAGCTCCATCGCCTAGTTGCTCTAGAGCATCAAAAAATCGATTCAGAGCGAGAGGAACTGATTAGAAAAATCTCCTCGCTGAAGGAAGTCCTATCCAGCGAAGATAAACTCTTAGAGGTCATTAAAAGCGAGTTAATTGAAATTAAAGATAAATATGGAGATGAACGTAGAACTGAAATTCTTGAGAAAATTGAAGAGATCAGCATGGAAGATCTCATCCCTGAAGAGCAAGTGGTAATCACCAAGACCCATGATAATTACATAAAGCGCATGCCAGTTGACATCTATAGAATGCAGAGAAGAGGTGGTAGAGGAATAATTGGAATGCAAACTAAAGACGAGGACTTAGTTGAAGATTTATTCATAGCCTCGACTCACGATTACCTATTATTTTTCACTAATAAAGGCAGAGCCTATTGGCTAAAAGTTTACGAGATACCATCAGGAGATAGATATTCACGTGGCAAGGCAATTGTGAATCTTATAAATATACAGAAAGATGAAAGGATAACAGCGAGTATACCCATCAAGAGTTTTAGCGAAGCTTGCTACTTAGTTATGGCAACCAAGATGGGCATAATCAAAAAAACCATCTGCAGTGCTTTCGCAAATCCAAGGAGAACTGGTATAATTGCAATTGACCTCAAAGAGGGCGATGAACTAGTGGAAGTCAAATTAACCAAGGGAGATGATGAGATCATTCTCAGCACTAAAAATGGCAAAGCAATAAGATTTAAAGAAACCGATGTGAGAAGCATGGGGAGAAATGCCAGCGGGGTTCGAGGAATTCGCTTGATAGGTGATGATGAAGTTGTGAGCATGGAGATCGTGAGGGAAAACTCAACTCTGCTTACGATCACTGAGAATGGCTATGGCAAGCGTACTTCCCTAGAGGAATATCGCCTCACTCATCGCGGGGGACAGGGCGTTATAACCATTATAACCAACCAAAGAAATGGTAAAGTAGTAGCAGTTAAGGAAGTAGCTGATGGTGAGGAACTCATGCTCATAACCACGCAGGGAGTGATAATACGGGTATCTGCAAATAGCATACCTGTGCAAGGAAGAAACACGCAGGGTGTGAAGATAATGAATGTTGCTGAGGGAGATAAAGTAGTAGGCGTGGCAAAGATTGCAAAGGAAGAATAAATAAATGCTGAAGAAAAAGGAAGGTGAATTCAATGGTTAAATATAAAATTCCAGTAATAGCTGGAGATGGAATAGGACCTGAGGTCATCGCTGAAGGTAAAAAAGTCTTGGATGCTGCGAGTGAGGTTATGGGTTTTGAAATAGAATGGATTGATTTCCCCAATGGAGCTGATCATTATCTCAAAACAGGAGAACTCATATCCGAGGAAACCCTTAAGGAGCTCTCAAAGTATAAAGCAATTTACCTAGGTTCCATCGGTGATGATAGAGTTAAACCAGGTATACTTGAAAAGGGAATCTTGCTGACCCTTCGCTTTTATTTCGATCAATATATCAATTTAAGACCTGTGAAACTACTTGAAGGTGTGGAAACCCCACTGAAGGGCAAAACACCTAAGGATATAGATTTTGTCGTAGTTAGAGAAAATACTGAGGACTTCTACATTGGAATAGGAGGGAGGGCAAAGAAGGGAGCGAGCAAGCAAGAACTAGAGGTAATCCGCAGGCTATATAAAATTAAATTCAATCTAGATATCGAATCTGATAGTGAAGAAGTAGCATATCAAATTGGAGCTGTTACTAGAGAAGGCTGTGAAAGAGTAATTAAATATGCCTTTGAACTCGCAAGGCAGCGTAGAAAGCACCTCTCAAGCGTTGATAAAGCAAATGTCTTAACCGAGGTCTATGGCTTCTGGCGGGAAATTTTCAGTGAAATTGCTAAGTCATATCCAGATGTAAAAACAGATTTCAACTTCGTTGATGCGATTACCATGTGGTTTGTGAAAAACCCAGAGTGGTTCGATGTAGTAGTAGCTCCAAATATGTTTGGCGATATAATCACAGACCTAGGAGCAATGATCCAAGGAGGACTTGGCCTAGCTCCAGGTGGAAATATAAATCCAACCGGTACAAGCATGTTTGAGCCCATCCATGGAAGTGCTCCTAAATATAAAGGCTTGAATAAAGTTAATCCAATAGCAACAATATGGGCAGGGGCAATGCTACTTGAAAACCTAGGTGAGAGAGAAGCAGCAAAGCTGATTGTTAAAGCAATTGAGCAGAATTTAAAAGAGGGCAAAGTACGCACCTACGACTTAGGAGGCAGCTCTAAGACGAGTGAGGTGGGCGATGATATCGCGAGAATCGTTAGGGAAATAGGTTAGGATGAGAAAGATTAGGATGAGAAAGATGATAAAATATAGAGTGTTTATAATACTGGTGCTATGCATATTTACAGAGTGCATTCAGCAACAAGTTATTATAAATCCAACTCAATCGCCTACTCCAAGTTCATCTCCCTCAATTGCAAGCCCAACTCCAATCCCAACCTATACCCCAGCGAGTCCACCTGATATTCTGGCTCAGTGACAGACTATTCAAAATTTTTAGTAAATGGAATTCCAGCAAACTCAAATACGATTATTAAGGCGGGAGATAGCATAACCATCATCACTGGAGAAAATTGGTTCCCTGGTCAAGAAATCAGGTTAACTATAGCTGATAAAGCAAGCGGTCAATTACTCGCTGATGTAACAGTGAGGGCAAAATCACCATTCGAGTGAGCCATATGTTTTTCCTCTTCCCTCTTTCCTCTGCCCTTCCTACAACGTGTAGCGAATCATTTTGAATTTAAACTGTCGCTATAATCTGGGACGTGCTGAACCAAAAATAGATAAAGAGCAAACTTGGAATCAAATAGAAGCTAATAGAAAGTGGATAGGAGATGAAAGAAAAGAAAAAGATTCTAACTGGGCTAAATTTGAGCCTAATTTTTAAACGAAGAAAGTAAACACCACCCAAGCGATTATTGTTAATATCACTGAGTGCTTCAATCCAGCGCTCACCGAGCCTTCTCCCATTTGCCCTGCGACCAA
>JAWCLZ010000017.1:0-7289 GCA_038850275.1 Methanocellales archaeon
CGCCTACTGCTACATTTTCAAGAGCAGTCATATTTAAAAATGGCTTGACAATTTGAAAAGTCCGCCCTATACCCAGCTCGCAGCGCTCGTGGGGCTTTAAATTTGTTATATCCTTCCCTTGGAAGTATATTTTACCATCGTTGGGTGGATAAATACCATTTATGAGGTTAAAAAGAGTAGTTTTCCCAGAGCCATTTGGGCCTATTAAACCAACGATTTCGCCTTCTTCAATTGTGAAGCTAACGTTTTTAACTGCCTTTATGCCTCCGAAGGATTTGCTTATATTGCTAACTTCAAGCAGGGGCATCGCTCTCTACCTCTACTTCTATCTCAATCTTCTCCTTGATCCAACCTATTATTCCATTTGGCATAAATAATATTACAATTAAAATAGCGATGCCATAGAATATCTCATGAGCAGCTGGGAAGAGAGGGTGTAAAATGAGTTCATTCGCGAGGAATAATATCAATGCGCCAAATACAGGGCCCAGTAGTGATAGCCTGCCTCCGAACATACTCATTACAAGTGGTATGGCTGAGAAATATAATCCAAATGTGAAGTGTGGCTCGAGAAAGTGTATTAAATGAGCATAGATTGCTCCATTTAAACCTGTGAAGAAAGAACTTAGCATAAGTGCAAATAGCTTATACTTAAAAGTATCAATTCCAAGTACTTCAGCTGCCTCTTCATTTTCTCGAATTGCTGATAATGCAATGCCAAGTTTTGAAGATAAAATTCTATGCATCATTAAGATCGCGGCAAGAAGTGCAATTGCTAGGATATAATAATTTGCAGCTCTACTTGTGTAAAAATTAATTTCTAAATCAGCTATAGTTATGCTGGGGAATGCTGGAATGCCAAGCAAGCCGAGTGGTCCATTGGTTATGCTCACTAAGTTAAGTGCAGCCACCTTTAATATCTCAGCAAATGCAAGGGTAACTAAGGAAAAATATGGGCCTCGGAGTTTGAAGCAAGTGAATCCAATTAAAGTGGAGAAGAGCATTGCAATTGAAGCTCCAATGAATATGCCAATCCAAGGGCTTATTTCAAAGCGCATGCTTAAAATCGCAGTTGTATAAGCTCCAATTCCAAAGTAAGCAGCGTGTCCAAATGAGATCTGCCCGCAGTAGGCAAGGATATTCCAAGCTAGTGATAGGCACGAGAAGAGAAAAGCAATGTTCACCACATAGAGGGCATATTCATTAAAACCAAGGAGAAGAGGCAATAGAGTGATGATTAAAAGCAATGCTGTGAGTAGAGCATTCCTCGTTAACTTGGAGATCCTAAGCTTAATACCGCCTTCCCCCTAGCAATCCATATGGTCTAAGCAAGAGTAGAATTATGAGCATGGCGAAGCCTGCGAGTTCTCGCCATTGAAATCCTAGATATGCAACGGTTAGAGATTCGCTTATCCCTAGGATTAACCCGCCTAAGACAATGCCTCTTATTTCCCCCACTCCTCCGAATATGGTTACCACGAGTGCTATGATGGTTACCTCTAAACCAACCGATGGATATACATAATGTATGCTTGCGAAAAGTGGTCCAGCGATACCAGCAAGTGCTGCGCCTATTGAAAAGGAATATTGATCTATTCTCTTGACATTTATGCCCATTAGAGAAGCTGCATCTCTCTCTTGACTGGTAGCACGCATGGCTAAGCCAACATAGGTTTTCTTTAAGAAGTAGTGAAGCAGAGCAATTGCCGCTAGCGAGACTGCGAACACCAAGAAGCGCCCTAGGCTAGTGCTTACTCCTAGGATTGAAATGCTTTGATCTATATAGCTCGCAGATATCAATCTATAATCCCCGCTCCACAGGCTGAGCATTAGGTTTTCGAGGAAAAGAGTCAAGCCAAAGGTGAATACAATAGTATTGAGCTCAAATGGCTCTTTAACTCCATCCATTATTTTCTTTATAGAGCCACCTATTATTGAGAGCAAAAACATTGAAATTGGAATAGATAGAAGGGGATCAACTCCTTTAAGAGACCAGAGCCAGAAGGAGATATACCCAGCGATTACTATGAATTCTCCATGGGCGAGGTTGAATACTCTTACTACTCCAAAAATTAAAGCAAACCCTACCGCTATGAGCGCGTAGAACATTCCAGTTAGCAATCCAGCGAGTAGGGCTTGCTGCAATACAATTGACATCTTCTATTCCTATCTTTATTTTTTCCCTCTTCACAATGCTTATGCACTTGCACTATGAGCTCCAAGGCGGCATTGGATATATTGCCTTCGCTGTTGCCCTATCCAAGGGATATACCACTGCGTGAGTTCCATTTTGAATCTGGAATAGCACTCTAGGATAGTAAAGGGGATCGCCTTTTTCATTGAATTGCACTCTCTGCATAGGCGTTATTATATCTATTTGCCTTAATTCGTCTCGAACATTCTCTCCAGTAAGCGACTTGCCTTTTTTAATAGTATTTTCAATCGCTGCTAGCAATGCCCTAGCCGCGCTGTAACCGTGCATTGAAAGAGGATCTGGTTCTTTGCCAAACATAGCTTTATAGCCAGCTATATAAGAGAGAGATTCATTCTCAGTCCCAGGCCAGTTGATATTTGCTTCCCAAATTGTAGTGCCATAGATATATTCCGAGGTATTCCCTAAGTTCGCTATGAACTCAGCATATTCCACTCCAAATGCACCCACGTAGGCTTTTACATTTATATTAAGCTCTTTAAGCTGGCGAACCATTACCATGTGATCCCCTAAGAAGAAATCTGAGAGGATTACTTCTGCTTGTTTATCCTTCACCTTGGTTAAAAGCGGGGAGAAATCACTTGCTCCTGAAGTGCCCATTTCATATACCACGACTTCCACTCCCTTGCTTTCAAGCAATGCTTTTTGCTCCTCAGCGAGTTGTTTTGCACCAGGCGTGCTGGAGTAGAGTATTGCCACTTTCTTGGCTTTGAAAACATCAAGCACAATGCCAGTCATTGATTCAACATATGCATCTAAGCTTGATACTCTGAAGAAATAAGTACGATTTTTCTGAGTTAACTCTCTCTGTAGTGATGCAGGTGCGATATATGGTACTTTGTTTTTATCGCATACCTCGCTTATAGGCCCAACTAGGCTATCCACATAGCCTCCAACTATTGCTACCACTTTTTCTTTAATTGCTAATTCCTCTGCCTTTGCAATTGCAACCTCTGGCTTGCTCTCATCATCCCTAGTTATCAAGGTAATATTTCTACCATCTATTCCACCTTTTTTATTTACTTCTTCTACAGCGTATAATATTCCCTCGTGCAGTGCTTGACCCTGCTTTGCAAACCTTCCAGTAAGCGGGTTGATCTCCCCTATTTTAATAGTCTCTTTCTCTGGTTTATATGTGCAAGAAGATAGAAGGAGCAGACTTGATATAATGAAAATTGCTATCTCGCGCTTCATTTTTTCACCCTTGTAAAATCGAATTTTAAAATACTTTTTATATATCTCTTTTGAATTTCGACCATTTTTTATATAATGAAGTACAAAATAAATTCAAATGTGCCGCTGCTTGGAGTGCAAATGGTTTATTAAAAACAGTTTAAGCTGCACTGCCCCTGGCTATAAATCGAAGCCTCAGCTTACGCCCAAGAGAGTATGGCGAACTCGCACCTGTAGATATTTTTCCCCCAAGCTCTACTGCGTAGCTGGTAAAAAGTTTCTAGAATGGATGGGGAAAAACCTGCCGAACATTGGATTTGAGGACTGGTCGCAGCCCTGTAGATTATATGCTGAGATCAAGCTTCGTGATTTAGGTTTTAAGGTTAATGAGAAGGAAATACGCAGGTATATAGCGCAGCATCCTGAGTTCAATGTTCGCCCGCAGGATTATAGATTGCTTGATAGAGATTCTCAGTTACACATTTGCTGGGTGGATGTGAGATACACCGAGCAAATGGAAAATGGATATTATTCTCTTGACCCTAAAAAATTCAGGGATTTTTTATTCATAAGTGAAGATAGCAAGCTTCCAACTTATATCGTGATATATGCAGCTAGCGACTTCAATCGATTTTGGTGGGCGAAGTTGGATAGAGCTAATGGTCCTGAGCTTTTCTGCCAAGATGGCAGTTCCTTTCCTGTTGAGATAAATAAATTGATTTTTAAGTGTGTTAATATTTAAAATATTTTCCATATTTTTTGGTAAATTAAGCAAATTTTATATACTTTTCCATCATAATTATGCATATGGCTCTCCAATATTTTAAGGAGCACTGGCTAGGCTACTTCATAGCTAGCTTAGGCATAATCTTAAATGCAATATATCTATATGAATGCACGAAGCAGGGAATAGATATATATAAGCATATAACAAGCGATATAGTGCACCACGCAGTAATTTTCTCCACCATTCCCCTATTTTTGATAATTGGATTCTTAGCTGATAGAAAAAAGACCCTCGAGAAGGAAATTAGAGAATATAGCGAGTCGCTCAATCAAAAGATGAAAGAATTAAAGGAATCAGAAGAGAGATATAAGGCCCTTCTAGACGACGCCGCATTCCCAATCTTCATCTTAGATAGAGAGGGAAAAATTAAGTGGGGAAATAAGAAGGTAAAAGACTTAACTGGATATCACGCTTCTGAATTAATTGGGAAGTCAATTGCTTCACTTCTTTCTCAAAACGATGCTAGAAAACTTGTAGATAGATTGAGCAATTTATCGCAAGCTCAATTAGAAATTGAAATTCAAGGGAAATATGGAAAGAGAATAGTAGAGTTAACAATACAGCCAATTGAAATAATTGGCGAAGCAAAAGAAATAGAATGCATAGCTCTAGATGTAACTGAAAAGAGAGAAATGGAGCGGGAGATAATCGCTTCCTATCGCTACTTAAACTCGGTTATCTCCAACTCAGCAGATGCCATAATTGCCCTCGATGAGAGTGGAAAAATTGTGCTTTATAATGATGCTGCTGAGAAAATATTTGGCTATCGCAGAGATGAGGTGCTTCACACTAATATCGAGGAAAATGGAGAGGTAAAATTCTATGCAGACCTAGAGACTGCTCGCAGAGTAATGAAAATGCTGCGTGAGAGCGAGGAAGGTAAAGTTACAAATCTCGAGGTAAAAGGCAAAACTAAATATGGAAAAGAACTCTACTTAAGCATCTCAGCATCCCTGATTAAAGATCAAGATGGAAAGATAGCTGGATCCATTGGAATCGCGAAGGATATAACGGATAAAAAACTAGCTGAACAAGCACTTCGAGAGAGCGAGCGTAGATATCGAGAGTTATTTGAAAATGCTCGTGATGCAATCTTCACTCTAGATTTAAATGGATTCATTACCTCGATTAATGAAGCAGGAGCTAGAATATCAGGCTACACGCGAGAGGAATTAATTGGAATGAATATCTCAAAGCTTCTCCCGCTTACAGAACTGGAGAGAGCGCGAGAAGAACTTCAAAAAGTCGCTGTTGGAAAGCAGCAATTGACAGAGCTGGAATTTGAAATCATAAGGAAAGATGGCAGTAGAGCAATAATCGAGCTCACCTCACACCCTAATTTCGAAGGGGAGAGGATAACTAGCGTGCACTGCATAGCTAGAGATATAACTGAGCGCAAGCAGCTTGAGCGGAGAATTGCTGAGTCCGAGAGGTATCTTAAAAATATAATTGAGAGCACTGGGGATGCAATTATCGCACTAGATGCAAGGGGAAATATTGTTTTATTTAATGATGGCGCGGAGCGGATATTTGGGTATAAAAAAGAGGAAGTAATTGGAAAGAACATTATAGAAGACAGATTGCTGGATTTGGAAGAAGTTGAGATAAGTAAAATGGATGATTTAGAAATAGAGGAGAGCCAGCGAAAAAGGAAGGTTAAGTTTTATGGAGATATTGAAAGTGCAAAGAGTGTAATGCGAGCCATGCGCGGGAGCATAAGTGGAAAGGTAACCAACTATGAAGTGCCTGGGAAAACCAAGGATGGTAGAGATCTATTTCTCAGCGTATCAGCGTCGCTCTTGAGGAATGAAAAAGGCGAGATCATAGGCAGCCTAGGGGTAATTAAGGATATAACTGAGCGAAAGAAAATGGAGGAGAAAATTTCATCTTTACTTCGCTTTCAAAATGAAATGCTTGATACAGCTGTTATCTGGATCGATACCTTGGATACCCAAGGAAATGTTACCTTCTGGAATAAAGCTGCTGAGCGCATCTCAGGGTATAGTAAAGAAGAAGTATTGGGACATGGTAAAATCTGGGAATGGCTCTATCCTGACCCAGAGTATCGAGCTCGCATTTTGGAAAAAGCAATGGCAATAATTCAAAAAGGTGAAAAAGTCGAGAACTTTGAAACAGTGATACTCACTAAAAATGGAGAGAAACGCGTGATCTCATGGCACTCCAACAATTTATATGATGAAACAGGCAAGGTCGTGGGCAGCATAGCTCTTGGAGCTGATATAACTGAGCGCAAGCTCGCTGAAGAAGAGATCAAGCGCAGTCGAGATATTCAAGCCGCGATTAACTCGCTTTTACAGCTCTCCCTTGAGAATATCTCCTTAGATGAAATTTTGAATAGAGCACTTGAGCTTATTCTCTCCATTCCTTGGCTCCGTCTTGAATCAGGTTGCATATTCTTAGTTGAGGAGGAATTAGGAGAGTTGGTGATGAAAGTTCAAAAGGGACTCAGTTCAGCGATACAAAACTCATGCGCTCGAGTTCCTCTTGGTGGATGCATCTGTGGAAGAGTAGCGCTTGAAAAGGAGCTCAAGTTCGCCAGTCAAGTTGATGAAAAACACGAGACTAAGTGTACGAGTATAAATTCACGTGGACACTACTGCGTGCCAATTATATACACCGATAAAGTACTTGGCGTGATTAATTTGTACTTAAGAGACGGCCATGGCTTTGAGGATAAAGAAGCTGGATTCCTGCAAGCAGTGGCAAGTGCTCTTGCAGGTATAATAAGGCGCAAGCAACTTGAGCAGGAAATACTCGAGGCCAAAGAAGCCGCTGAGCTCTATGTGGATATAATGGCTCATGATATCAATAATTTGAATCAAATTGGCCTTGGATATCTAGATCTCTTGCTCAATAGCGAGCTTCAGGAGAAGCAAAAGAGGTATGCTGAAAAAGCACTTAACTCAGTGCTTGGGAGTATTAAGTTAATTGAGGATGTGCGCTTGATTCAGAAGATTAGGGAAACGCGTGGAGAAGAACCTCAAGCTATTGATTTAAATGAAGTTATAATTCAAGTTATAGATGAATCCTCAGCCTCCTCCAGGAAGAAGGTTGACTTTAAATATAATCCTAGGGCTGGTTTGCTGGTGAAGGCTG
>JAWCLZ010000017.1:7299-24563 GCA_038850275.1 Methanocellales archaeon
TAAAGAGGTTTTCGTGAATTTAATTGGCAATTCAATTAAATACTCAGGCGAGAGCGTTGAAATCGCCATAAATGTAGAGGAATTTATAAAAGATGACAAGCGGTATTACAAAGTTGGCGTCGAGGACAATGGCAATGGCGTGCCAGATGAGCTCAAGACTAGAATTTTCAAGCGATTTGAGCGTGGCACTACTAAAGCAAAGGGGAAGGGACTAGGACTATACATCGTGAAGACGCTTATTGAGAAATACGGAGGCGAGGTTTGGGTTGAAGATAGAGTGAAAGGTGACTATACAAAAGGAAGTAGATTTTGTTTCACAGTACCAAAGGCAGAGACAAAGACAGAAACAGAGGAAATGAAATGCGGGAGTATTTAAAGGAACATGCACTTGGAATAACCGTTGGAATCGCAGGATTAGCTCTCTCCCTTTTGTTTTTGCTCATTGAATATTTCATCCATCGTGAAGAATTATTTTACTTACTTCAAAAAGATATTTTGCTTATAATGCTCATATTTTTCACGTTCCCCCTATTCGTACTCTTCGGTTATTTATTGGATAGGAAAGTAATGCTCGAGCGAGAAGCGAGGAAAAGCGAGCATAAATATCGAGAGTTATTTGAGAATGCCTATGACTTGATCTTCACCATAGACTTAGAGGGTAATTTTACCTCTGCTAATAAAGCAGCACTTAAACTCGCTGGCTATACTGATGAGGTAAGCAAGGTGAATATTGCCCAACTTTTAGCTCCTGAAACACTACAAGTCGCAAGGATGAGAATTGCAAAGCTAGCAATGGGTGAAACTATACCGCCATTTGAATATGAAATTATTAAAAAAGATGGCAGTAGAGCAATAATTGAACTTAGCTCTAGAGCAATTTATGCAGAAGGTAAAGTAGTTGGAGTGCACTGCATAGGTAGGGATATAACTGAGCAGAAAATTTTAAGGCAGAAAATCGCTGACTCAGAGAGGTATCTTAAAAATATAATTGCAAGCTCAGCAGATGCAATCATCGCACTCGATGCACGTGGAAACATTGTATTATTCAATGAAGCTGCTGAAAGGATATTTGGATATAAAAGGGAAGAGGTAGTTGGGAGGAATATAGTTGAAAATGGAGAGGTTAAATTCTATAAAAACCTCGAGACAGCTCGCTATGTAATGAGGCGGATAAGAAGCAGTCCAGATGGAAGAGTAAGTGGGATTGAAGTGCCTGGGAAAACCAAAGAAGGGAGGGAGATATATCTAAATGTATCAATTTCACTCTTGAGAAATGAAAAAGGCGAGATCATAGGCAGCCTAGGGGTAACTAAGGATATAACTGAGCAAAAGAAACTCGAGAAGGAGCTCAGGGAGAGCAAGGAATTGCTTGAGAGAACGTTTAACGCTCTTAATGATGCGGTTTTCATCGTAGATGCTAATACAATTGAGATCTTAGATTGCAACCCAGCTGCGTCTAAGATATTTGGGTATACTCGAGAAGAGATGCTGGGTAGAACAACTACATTTCTCCACGTGAGTGAAGCCACGCTTGAAGAATTTAGAAGGCATTTATACACTGCAGTTAAGGAGAGAGGGTTTCTAAGTCAATTTGAATTTAAGATGAAGCGCAAGGATGGAACTGTTTTCCCAACTGAGCATAGCGTGATGCCACTTAGAGATGATGAGGGCAAGCACGTTGCTTGGGTAAGCGTAGTGCGCGATATAACTGAGCGCAAGAAGTTGGAGAATGAATTGAAAAAGAGTCACGAGGAGCTGAAAAAGGCATATGAAGAACTCAAGGAGCTACATAAACGTAGATTAGACTTCACCAATATGGCTGCCCACGAGCTTAGGACACCTCTTCAGCCTATAATTGGCTATATTGATTTACTCAAAGATAAAATCAATGATCCCAAGCTACTGAGTTATCTTGAGACCATGCAGCGTAATGCAATGCGCTTGCGCAAGTTAGTAGATCGCTTGCTTGAACTCTCAAAGCTTGATGCTGGATTGGTGGAGCTTGAGCTTTCACAAGTGAATTTAAATAGATTAATTAGGAATTTGATTGATAACTACGCTCCAACTGGGCGGGAGTTTTGCTTAGAAATTCCTGAGAATCTTGTGATTAAAGTGGATGAGTATAAGCTATACCAAATTTTAGATAATTTAATTTCAAATGCAGTTAGATATAGTAATGCTGAAGTTAAAATATGTGTTGAGGAGCGAAGTGATGACTATCTTTTCAAAGTTATAGATAGAGGCATTGGTGTATCTAAGGAAGATCAAAAACGCATCTTTGAACGATTTTATTTAGTGAATGGGGATAAGCTATCGAGACCAGTTCAGAGATGTGGACTTGGACTAGCAATTGTTAAGAGCTATGTTGAGTTGCATGGTGGTAAGATATGGGTTGAAAGTGAAGTTGGAAAAGGCTCAACCTTTTACTTCACCATTCCCAAAATTAGATTCTAATTATAGGAAACCATAAATTAGATAGGGGCCTAATATTAAGAAGAGGAAAGAAGAGAAAATTAATAGTGCTAGTGCAGTTACAATTGCTTTTGAAACTCTCTCTTGCTTGACCTCATCTCTTGTGAATTTGCCAGCGAGGCTCCTTGCGATTTCCCTGAAAACATGTCCTCCATCAAGAGGCACAGCTGGCAAGCAGTTGAATAGAGCTATGGTTAAATTAATCCAGCCAGTCCAGAAGAGGACATTGGCGATCCAGAATATAGTAATTCCAAGTTCCTTAGCCCAGTCAACTGGTTGATAGAATTGCAAAAGCAATCCCTCGAATCCACTGAATCCAAAAGCTGAGGTATCTATGAAGGGAAGCGAGGCCAGCCAGAGCCAAGCATAGGGTGAGTAAAGCATAGTTGGCAACTTGCGGAGGGCTTGTAAATACGTTTGAGAGGGGAATTCTCCAACTGCCATCCCAAGTTGAGTGGTATCAACGCGCACGCCTAGGAAGCCCTTGCTTTGACGAGGTGCACTTGCGAGTTGAATTTGAAAAACCCTCTCTAGATTTCCATCCAATACGTGTAAATTTAAAACATCCCCCGGCTTGGTTTTATTCATATAATTTAGAAACTCTACAGCATTATTGATAGGTGTATCATCAATTCTCACAATCTTCATACCAGGGGTTAGGCCAGCTTCTTTAGCTGGATAGCCTTCGATTATATCCACTATTAAAACGCCTCTCTCTTCATATTTTTTAAGCCAGAAGACCTTCTCTTGTTTATCATAAATCGCGTAAACCGCGACCAAGCTGCCTGGCTCAAGGGAATTTATATAGCTATTATACTCACTGAGATTTGTTATTCTAACTCCATTGAGAGCGGTTATAACCATATCTCTATGCACCCCAGCTTTTTCTGCATCTGAGTTCTTAACCACGTCAAGCACTAACACGCTATATTCACTTGGCTCTATAGCGTTTAAGGCTAAGCCGAAGAAAAGAGATAGAGCTATGAATGCCACTGTGAAGTTCCCCATCACTCCTGAGGAAAATACCCTCAAGCGTTGGTTCCGAGAAGTAGACTTGCCTAATAGCTGCTCGTCATCTAATTCAGCAAAAGCACCAATTGGAATTATCAATAGCAATATCCCAAGTGATTTCACTGCTATTCTTTCAACTTTCCCAAGAATAGCGTGGGAAAATTCATGTGCAACGATGGCTATGATTAATCCAATGATTCCCCAAGTAAAAGGGATGAATCTATTAATACCCGGTAAAATAACTACATTTTGAGGCTCAGTATAAGCTGAGGGCCTCGGTGGTTGAGATATCATCATGTAGTCGCTATATAGTAATAGCGTGAACATCGCGATCATTGAGATCACCATGAATAATGTGCCAAAGCTGGCGAATAGTCTCCAGAAATTCCTTGGCTTGGCTAAGTGCTCCAGCAATTTCTGGCCTTTCTTTGTGCGGATCATTAAAACAGGTCCAAAGTTGCTTATACTTCGCTTCTCAAGCGCTCCAGTTTTGTTAAGAAAAATTATCAATAACCAGTAGGCTAGGAATACAGCAGCAGCGATGGCAAAGTCTGTGTTCATCATGATTTAGATATTATATTAATGCATATAAAGATAGAGTAGGTGATTTGGTGATTGATATGTTCTCAATAGTTTATATAACTACGAGCAATTTCGAGGAAGCCAAGAAAATAGCGCGCATTTTAGTTGAAGAGCGCTTGATTGCTTGCGCCAATATCTTTCCAATTACCTCTATCTTCCAATGGAAGGGATTGCAGGAGGTAAATGAGGTAGCGATTATCGCCAAGACCAAGGCGGATAGAGCAGGAGAAATAATTGCTAGGGTGAAGCAGATTCACAGCTATGAAGTACCCTGCGTAATTTCTTGGAAAATTGAGCAGGGATATGAACCTTTTTTAAAATGGATAGAAGCTGAAGTCAAATAATGAGGGAAATAATGAGGGAAATAAATGGAAAATGGAGATAATGAATGAAATAATGGAAAATGGAGATAATGAAATTTTGAGGAAAAATGAGGAAAAAACCTGCTCAAATGGGACCTAGAAGAGCAGTTGTTTATGATCGAGAGAGATGGGAAATTCTATCACAACTGCGAGCTATAGCTAGCGAGATAATGCTCGAGCTTGAAAAGCATAATATTCCTTCAATAGTCCACGGGAGCATTGCAAGAGGAGATGTCACTAGAGATAGCGATGTGGATGTTTTCATTCCATATCTAGTGAAATCCTTTCAAGTGGAATTTGCCTTAAGTGACTACGATGTTATAGAGCGAAAACTAGTGCAAGCCACTCCTTTGAGTTTAATAAAGGCTCATTTAATTCTACAGGAAAATGTAATGGTTACCTTCCCAGTTATAGAGCCTCAGAGGCGCGAGCTTGAGTTCTATAGATTTGGAGGTGCTGTTTCACTCAAAGAGTTGAGGGAGAATAAACGAGTACCAGGGGTTGACAAGCGCCTTATGTTGATCGAGCCCAATGAGGATGGGCATATTGAGATCCCATTGAGCGAACTCTCCCCCGGTAGAGTTGCTAAGATAGTTGGGGTAAGCCAAGATATAGTTGAAGAGCGAATGCGAGTGCTTCAAAGGAGAGCTGAAATAGGCAGAACCGGGGTATATCTAGAGCGAGTTTTATCTCGAGAGGAAAACTTCGAAACTGTGCTCAATGAAATTGCAGCCGCGGATCCTGCGATTAGGAGGCGCATAAATTGGATGCAATAACCCATATATTAACAGGCTATGCTATAGGTAATCTCCTTGCATTTAATATCTATGAGCTCATGGTGTGCATAATTGCAAGTGCTGCTATGGATCTCGATATTTTCATTCCGCGCTTCTTTAAATATCATCGTGACTTCACCCATTCATTTCTATTTGCATTCATTTTAAGTATTTCACTCGCAGGATTTAGCCTCATATATCATCAAGCTTTTCTAAGGATCTTCTCTCTAGCGCTGCTATGTAGCTCAAGCCACGTTTTACTTGACTTCTCAACTACTTGGGGGGTACCACTTTTATATCCAGTTAAGAAGCAATGTAGCTTAGAACTTGACACCGCGGTTAATCCATTTTTACTCATAGCTAGCTTAGTATTACTCGTGGTGATGGTGATTTCAAATTCTACTTTACTTTCTTTATCTATATTTTTGCTTTTAATGTTCTACCTCTCAATGAGAGCTATCTCGAGGTATATCGTAGCTCGCAAGTTAGATAAAAATGGGGAGTTTGCCTTTATCCCAACTTATTCTCCTTTCACTTGGAAAGTCCTCCATGGATGGAGCAATGGGCAGAGGTATATTCAGAAAACTGGTTTTGTATGTATTTTTCAATCTCGCTATATAGAGTTGAATACCCGCGCATTTCCTTATTCGCCATTTGAAATTGGGAGAGTAGCAATTGCCCCTCCTCTAGAGAGCGAAAGATCTGCAATTTTATATTCAAGTTCAATTGAGCCAGTTAAATCTTTCACCTCTAAGTTTAAATACACAAATGCGATAGCTAAACTTGAAAATGGAATGTGGAGGGTGACTTGGGTTTCTATGGAGATAGGATTGCAGATTGAATTGTTGATCTCCAGAGAGGGGGAATTGGTTAAAATTAGTTCAAGTTGGCAGCGCTAGATAGGTTTTTCCCTCGTGGGATAATTCATTGCTTTATGAGCATTACTCTTCCACGACCACTTTAGCTCCGCATTCAATGCAATATTTGGCATTGGAGGGTAAGATAGCTCCGCAATTCATGCATTTACTTTCCCTTGGCTGGATCATATGCGCTAATCCTAGGGTTTCTAGTACTTTTTCAGCTGAGAAGCTTTTTCTAATGTCTTTGAATAACTCATCTAATTCTTCCTCTTTTTTAACTAGAGCCTCCTCTTTTTCTTCCTCAGGCATTGCCTCAATCCTCTTGGCAAGCATTGCCTCTCGATTTTTTTTCACCTGCTCCAAGTTCTTGATCAATCTTTTTGCAATTATGTGATCTGGATTGGCAATTGAAAGCTCACATTGTTGCTTGCATATATTGCATGTTTTCTCCTCTGGGTTGGATCTAAATATTGGGCAGATTCCCTCTTTGGTTACCAGCTGCCGCTCAATTTTCTCCAGTGCAATCGAAGCTTCTAAGCGGATTTCACTGTTCGTGTGATACCATGCTAGGAATTTGAGGTAGGGATAGCTATTTAAAACTTTCTTTGGATATTTTTCTCCGATTATGCCTATGATATGAGCAGCTGCTGCTCTTGTATCTTGATGTATACTCCCTAGGGATTTTATCAATTGCGGTATGCTTGGTAGCAGATACTCCGGTTTCAGGGTGGCAATTGAAAGCAAGGTTGTATATGAAATTCTCCTGACTGTTGAATATAGATCATCTAAGTTCTCCACTATTACTCCTGCGCTATCTCTTAATACCTCTGGGTTTAGTTTAGCAGCATAATATATCAATATAGCTGAATTCTCTCGGATCTCCTGCTCCCCTGCTCTCGCTGGTTTTTTTAAGATCTCTATGAGCAGCGGTATGCTGTTTTCCACTTGCTTTAAGTCAAACTGAGCGATCTTTCTAAGTAAATAGGTTGAATATTTCAAGGTATTTACATCTTGCTTCTTCAAGCAGGCGATTATTGCTGGAGTGAATTTAGCCATGTATTCTTCATTTTTGGATAGGAGTTTTAAAAAAGTCTCAGCTATGATTTCATTTCCCCTTCCTCTCTCGATTTTTTTAAGCAAACTACGAAGCTTTCCCTCAGGCTCACTTAATTTAAGCATAATAAATTATTATTTTTTGAATTATTTATGCCTTTTGTTGGTGGTTTTTTAGAAAAAAAGGAAAATTTTTTTATAATTGCTCTGCTACATATATATTATCCTTGGATCTTACAATTTTCACTCGAACTCTGCTATTCACTTGTTTATTCGTATTTATAACTTGAATCACTCTATCTCTAGCAATTGCAAGCATTTCACCTCGAACTCTACCTCGCTCCATTATTTTTAGTTCTAAAATTTCTCCATTTCTAAAAACCCTTTTCAAAGCCGCGCGTTTATGAATCCCAAAGTCCTCTTTCTTTAAAATCAGCTTCACCCCATATTTAGACTCTAGTTTTTGAAGCGCTGAGTAAAATTGCTTAAATGTTTGAATCTTAATTCCCCTAGGTTTTCTACCCAAGGGATATTTAATATATTTTTGCACCCCAAAGGCTGGATATCTCTTACCAGCTCCAATTTTAAGTCCAAATCCGATAATACGCTCAATCTCTCCATCATTCCAATTTGGAACCCAAATAGGAGCTAGCAAGAGATCAATTTTACTCCTAGCAACTTCAATTGCAATTTGCTTCACGTGCTCGAGATCATAGCTATTCGTTCCAGCAAGGACTTTAGCTAGTTTTTCATCAAGAGAGTTAATTGAAAGATTTAACCTAGTTAATTTGCCTTCGACTTTCTCAATAAAATCACTTGTAATAGGTATGCCATTTGTTTGAGCAGAGATCACCTCTACACCTTTAATTCTCGCGAGTTTATCTATAAGCTCAATCATATATGGATAGAGAAAAGGCTCTCCCTGGCCATCTATATGCGCTTCGATCTTGCTAGCTCCCTTGAGCTTCACCAGCTTAGCGAATTCCTCAACGAGGTAGTCGACTTCAACAATATAATCAGTCACTCTAGTTCTGCTCTTTCCCTCATCAACTGAGCAGAAAATGCAGTTCAAATTGCAGCCTGAAATTGGTCTAACTTGAATAACATTCGTACCCCTATCAATCAAGCCAAAAGCAGTGTGACCAATGAGTGGGATACCGCTTTCTTTAGTTACATATACAAGCTCGCGCTGGGTTATATGATGTCTTAAACTTCTAGGCGCAAGTTTAGAAAGAATCTCTTCTTGGTCGTGCTTCTTGCTCAACTGTTGATAAAGCTTTTTATTAATTCTAATATCAATTGTATTCCTGAGCACGAATACAATATCACTGCCATCCTCATAGGACTCAATGATATCTCTAGCCACATCAAACTTATTAACACTGCAGCGATAAAAATGGTTTGGATGAAGATCCAGAAAGCAGCAATACTAGATTGCTATGTCGATGAACCAGCTTGCTTAGGAGTACCACCATATATAGCTCCATATCCAAGGTATATAGCAGGGGTACTCTGGAAGCACCATTGCCAAGTATTATATCGCACAGTTGATCAACTACGCTGCAACCCAGATTTATATCATCTATTAAATAAAATGGATCTCATTGTGATAATCGCAGGTGTTACAGTTCCAGGGAAATACCTCGGGGGTACTCCTGCCACGCTTAGCGAGATAAAGAGAATAGCCTCTAAAATCAAAGCATTCAAAGTACTAGGCGGTCCAGCCGCTAGATTTGGAAGTGGAGTCGAAGGAGGTAGAAAAGCTGAGCGCGTTGAAAGCTTAAAATCCATTTTTGAGATCATTGCTTATGGCGACGTGGAAGCAGTGATCAATGAATTAATAACTTCTAGTCCTGAGGAAGTAGATGTATATAAAACTAGGACAAGCGCGGATCTAAGGGAAATCGCAGTACTAGGAGCGGAAATTGTAAAGCAGCATCAGGACTATCCAAATACAATGGCAGAAATTGAAACCTGCCGCGGATGCTATCGAGCCTGCTGTAGCTTCTGCATAGAGCAATTCTATGGCAAGCCAGATTACCGCGCTGCAGAAGACATAGTTGCTGAAGTGGAAGCACTATATAGAGCTGGCATAAGGCATTTTCGCATTGGAAGACAGCCGGATTTATTTGCCTATCAATCCATTGAAACCAATGGAGAATTCCCAAGGCCAAACCCAGAAGCAATTGAAAAACTATATAGAGGAATTAGAAATGCAGCTCCAGAGTTAAAAGTACTCCACATGGACAATGCCAATCCAGGGCTTATAAGTGCATATCCAGATGAAGCAAGGGAGATAGCCAAGATCATAGTGAAATATCACACCTCAGGTGATGTGGCAGCACTTGGAGTTGAAAGCGCTGATCCACGCGTGATAAAAGCAAATAAGCTAAAAGCCATGCCAGAGGATTCTCTTAAAGCAATTGAAATAATCAATGAAGTTGGAGCTAAACGTGGTGTAAATGGACTGCCAGAACTACTTCCAGGAATAAACTTCGTATATGGTTTAATAGGCGAGACCAAGGAAACATTTGAGCTTAACTATCAATTCCTAAGAGAAGTACTCGATAGAAAACTCTTAATAAGGAGAATAAACCTTCGCCAAGTAATGCCATTCGAGGGCACAAAAATGGGGGAAGTAGGCGATACTATCGCTAGAAAGCATAAAGCACTTTTCCACTACTGGAAGAAGCGCATTAGAGAAGAAATCGATCACATAATGATTCAGCGCGTAGTGCCACAAGGCACAGTACTTCGCGATGTTCGCACTGAGATTCACGAGGGAAATTTAACCTATGGGAGGCAAATCGCAACCTACCCTTTGCTCGTGGGCATACCTCTAAAACTCGAATTGAATAAATTCATAGATGTAAAAGTAGTGGGCCATGGCTATAGATCCATAACTGCATTGCCATATCCACTTGAAGTCAACAGCGCCTCTCTTGAGCTCCTGAGTTACATTCCAGGTATTGGGAGGAAAAGAGCAGCTAGAATTATATTAAATAAGCCCTTTAAAAGCGAAGTTGAATTTCTAAATTGCTTCGATGACCGAGAAATTGGGAGAAGAGCACTGGAATATCTAAAAATATAAGATTTCTTAAATGTCTAAATCTTCAAATTGTCATAAAATATCAAATTTATTTTTTATTTAAATAAAATAAAAGCATCCTGCAAAAGATTTATCATAAAATCAACTAATGATAAATTTCAAGTTATGTGTGAGAGAATAGGCATTTTTCTCTGCACCTGCGGTAGACATATAAATAATTTGATTGAGTTGGAGAGAATAATTGAAAGAGCAAAGCAAAATAAAAATGTAATTATTGCATCACAAGAGCCATATATTTGCATAGAGCAGGGGCAAATCAAAATAAATCAAGCTATTAAAGCGCATAATTTAGATGGTTTATTAATTGCAGCTTGTGGGGATCTTCGTGAAATAGATTTGGAAGAACAATGTAGAGTGGAGTATTTAGACCTAGGGAGGATCATTGAGGATTTTAGAAATAGAAGCGAGGCTACCCAGAGAGCTGCTGAAGCAGTTGAACGTGGGGTTGAGAAACTACTGCAGCAAGAAATGCCCTTCATGATTGAAATCCCAGTGATAAAGAAAGCCCTAGTTATTGGTGGTGGAATCGCTGGAATGCAAGCAGCTCTTGATATTGCAAACGCTGGCTATGAGGTATACTTAGTTGAAAAACTCCCAAGTATAGGCGGGAAAATGGCTCAACTCAGCGAGACCTTTCCAACGCTAGACTGCACCCAATGTATACTTACGCCTAAGATGGTAGAAGTTAAGCAGCATGAGAATATAAAACTCCTAGTTTCAAGTGAGATTGAAGAGGTAACAGGCTATGTAGGTAATTTTTCGGTTAAAATTAGGAGAAAGGCAACTTATGTAAATGAAAAATGCACAGCTTGCGGTGACTGTGCTCAAGTTTGCCCAGTTGAAGTGCCAAATGAATTCGATTTAAGCTTGAGTGCTAGAAAGGCTATTTATCTCCCTTTTCCTCAAGCTGTACCAGCTAAATATACCATAGATTTAAAACACTGCATTCGCTGCTATCGCTGCATTGATGCCTGTGGGGATAGAAATGCAATTGACTTCTCTATGCAGGATGAAATAATTGAGATACAAGTTGGAGCTATTATTGTAGCAACTGGCTATGAATTAATGCCTCTAGAGTGCTTCCCTGAATATGGATATGGAAGATATGAAGATGTTATTGATTCGCTTGAGTTTGAGCGCTTATTAAGTGCGAGTGGTCCAACCCGTGGAGAAATACTGCGTCCTTCTGATGGGAAGGTGCCTAGGGATGTGGTTTTTATTCAATGTGTTGGTTCTCGGGATTCTGAGCATGGTGTGCCTTATTGTTCTAGGGTTTGTTGTATGTTTACTGCTAAGCATGCTATGTTGTTTAAGCATAGGGTTTCTGATGGTCAGGCTTATGTTTTTTATATGGATGTTAGAGCTTTTGGTAAAGGTTATGAGGAGTTTGTGAAGCGAGCTGTTGAGGAGGATAGAGTGCTTTATATTCGAGGTAGAGTTTCTAGGGTTTTCGAGGAGGATGGTAAACTCATAGTCTGGGGTTTTGATACTCTTAGTGGTGAGAAGATTGAGGTGAAGGCTGATTTAGTTGTGCTTGCAACTGCTATTTTGCCTAGTAGGGATGCTCGTGATTTAGCTAGGAAGTTGAGAATAGCTACAGATGAATATGGTTTTTTAACTGAGGCTCATCCCAAGCTAAGACCGCTTGAGAGTTTAACTCCAGGTATATTCCTCGCTGGTACAGCTCAAGCGCCACGTGATATACCAGATACCGTCGCACACGCAAGTGGAGCTGCCTCAAGGGTTATAGTTGTGTTCTCGAGGGATACCATTAGGTTATATCCATCAATTGAGATCGAAAAAATTGTTAAGCCCTCTACAATTGGGGAAGTGGAAGCAGAAGAATAAATGGCAGTTTTCGACTTGCTTGCCATCATCAACTTGAAAAGTTCATGTGAAAAAGCCACAAGTTGGCTAATTGATAGGAATTATGATTGCATTTTTCTCCCTCTACCCGTGATAATTGAAAGATATATTAAAAGTGGATTAGAGAGATGCAAAAATGGATTAGATAGAGAAGTGCTATTGAAACAGAGGATTCTTAGAGAACCTGAGGATGCACAGTTGATTAGAGCAATGGAGCCATTGTTTAAATATATATATAATTTATATAAAAAAGGAGTTGAGATACATTGTTATAAAGCTGATTTAGACTGGTCTTTTTCCCACGATTTTGCTACTCAATTTCTCCTCCTTACATTAAGGAGCAAATTGCAAGGTATTAAGGTTGAAGAATGGCTAAAACTGCTCGAGGAAGAAGCAATTTTCATCGAGGAAACTTTATATAGAGATGCATATCTACTTTCAGCTAAAGCTAGGGCCACGAATGCTTGCATCACTACCTACGGTGCTGAGGAGTTGAAAATCTCGCTGGAGAAAATAGGACACAAAGTGGAATTAATCAAACTAGATACCTCAGCTACTCCCTTGGATAAACTGAGAGCAGAGGTAAAGAGAAAGTTGAAATATGGAGAAGAGGTGTCTCGAGAACTAGCGGAAAAATTAATCGCAATGCATTTGAAATTCACTGATCTTATTCTCGAGAAAGGCTATGAAGAAGCCTATCAAAATTGGTTGAAAATGGAGAAAAGCAGCAATCTAGTTTAAGCATTATTGAATAAAATAAAAACATCAGGATATAAAGCGTTTCATTAATTTAGCCATCCACTTGGGAGGTAAATCGTTTATTGCACTATTTATGATAATTTCTTCACCGATTTTAAACTCCATTAATCTATCTTTCTTCCCAGCAGGCAAAACTACTTCGCCTGAGCGGGACTTGGAATATGCCTCAGGATATGCCTCAGTTAAAGGTACTACGAGGAATTGCTCGCGCATGAAAAGAGGTAAAATTCCCCCTCCCTCGAGTTTTGAAATGACGACTCTATCTATATATGGCCGTAAATCAGTGTTCTTATACAACGCTTGCCTATTTATCCCAATTTCATTAACAGAGAGCTCGCGGGAGTAACCCCCAACTGGCGCTACATACCACCCTCTTAGAGTTTCAATCGGCCAAGGATAGCTAACTTCGTCATTCATTTGCATACAAAAATAAATTAGTAAAAATATGTATTAAATCTAATTGTACTATTAGCTTTGTATTATTAGTTATGAGTTAATTTAAATATAGGATTAGTTGATCTATAAATTTAGAGATGAAGAAGAGGGACGATGAAATAGAGCATTTAAATAGAGATTTAAACGATATGCTTAAGAAAATCTTTCCAGATGCAGAGGTGAAAGTCAAAGTTTTCCCCGCTGGTGAGGGAATTGGGATTAAAATCGATTTGGGCAGTAGACCCACGCGGATTGATTTTGATAAACTTCAAGAGGTTTTAAAGCAATATACAACCCCTCGTGCTCCATCAAGCAATTCTCAAGCTGCGGCTCAGAAACTCAGTGATTTAGAGATAATCGATGCTGGGGATAGATATTATATCACCAAAGAAGTAGATGTTGATGAAGAAGAAGTTGAGAGGATTGATATAGGAAGAGAGGCAGTTACTATTTATAAGAAAAATGGCTCATACATAGGTTTTGGGCTGCCGAGACTTGAATCGATGGATCCTCTTTCACTTAAATATACTTTGAAGAGGGGGATTTTGGATATAGAGATTAAAAAGAAGATATAGAGATTAAAGATATAGGAATTAGAGCTATCTCGGCATCGGAATCACTATCTTTCCATCTTTTTTACTTCCAACTTCAAATGTTTCCCCTTTTAAATGCAATATAGCAGTTATAGCACATATTAAGGCATCGAATTCATGTTTATTCCCTGCTTTTACCACCTCGCAATAGCCTTCTCTCCGTAGGTATTCATAAACATCTGCTTCACTCCATTTTAATGCTAAGAGCGAAGTACGCGGATGAACCTCAATTACCTTATATCCATATTTAAGCAATAGCTTGCGAAGCCTCACCCCTCGGGTGGTTAAATCCCTCATCCAAGCGAAACCTGGGGGGAAAACTCTATAGCCTTTTGCAATCAATTTTCTATCAGCCAGTCGCAAGTTCGCTCCCTTAGTTCTGCATTTGCAATCCGATTTGAAACAGCATCTGCCGCTGGGGAATGTTAAAGGTGCATCTATGGCGATTAATCTAGGATTAACATTTTTGATTTCTTGAATGATAGCTTGATCTTCTTTGATGAGTTTCAAGCTTGCACTCTCACTTAAAATACAAAAACCAGTTGGTCTTTGTTCTTTAGCTGCTAGATCGATTCCAATTACTTTCATCAAATTAAAATAGCTCTCCAGCGGCTAAAAAATTTGCTATTCATAAGAAAGATTAAAAAATTGGAAAATTAAGAAAAAGAGAGTGGTGGTTTTATGAAGGAAAAAGAGGAAGTAACGAGTTCAATCTATCGCTTGCTACACCCTAGGAATACTATTTTGGTTACTTGCGTTGATAGAAGTGGAAAGCCAAATATAATTACTCTAGCTTGGTCTATGCCCATTTCAATGAAACCAGCGGTAGTTGGAATAAGCATTGCCCCATCTCGCTATTCCCATGATTTAATTGCTGATACCAAAGAGTTTGCAATAAATATCCCATCTAGAGATATACTTAAGCAAACCCTTTTCTGTGGTCGAGTCTCAGGGCGTAATATTGATAAGTTTAAGGAAAGCAAGTTAACTCCTATGCCTGCGAAGAAAATAAAGCCACCTTTAATAAAGGAATGCATTGCCCATCTTGAATGCAAGGTAATGCAGCAGCTAAGCATAGGGGATCACACTTTATTCATAGGGGAAGTGGTAGCTGCTAGTGCTGATAAAGGTATTTTTAAAGAGAGCTTTGACATGAAAAAGGCAGACCCCATCTATCACGTGGGAGGAGATGATTTCATATTTCTAGCCAAGGAAATAATAACTCCTCGATAAAACCTAAATTAAAACCTAAATTTTAAATTATATTTTTTTATTTTATTTTCCATCGAAATTTATATCGAAAAAAAGTATAATTCGCTTGGGAAATTCTATTGCAATATAGCTATCGATTTTGTCTAAAAATTACATAAATAGTTAATTTTATTTCAAATAAAAAGGCAAATAAAAAAGCAAGAAATATGACATTGGTTTTATCATCAGCTAAGATTCAAAGCAGTGAGATTAAAAAAATAGAGGAACTCTCTGGGCAGAATATATTTGCTTGCTATCAATGTGGCAAATGCTCAGCTGGTTGTCCCATGGTAATAATTGGCACCCTTGGGTGCCATCAAGTGATAAGACTTCTCCAGTTGGGTCAAATTGAGGAGGCATTGAATTCTAAGATAATCTGGCTCTGTGCTTCTTGCTATACCTGCGAAACCCGTTGTCCAAAAGGTGTTAATCTACCTAGAGTTATGGAAGCACTCCGGCAGCATAGACTTCGCAGGAATATTGATGTGGTTGACATTACCAAAGCCCCAGTTTTGGAGGAAAAATTGCCTCAAATTGCACTTGTAAGTTGCTTTAGAAAATTCACTAGATAGTGATTGCAATGGAGAAACTAGCCTATTACCCTGGATGCACAGTTAAAACAACTGCTTTGAATTTTGAAACCTCAGCCCTCGCAGTTGCTAAGGCACTTGGAGTAGAAATGGTGGAGATATCTAGGTGGAACTGCTGTGGAGCAGTAGCTAGTTTAGTCACTGATGACTTAATACATCACATTGCTTCGATTCGAAATTTAATTCGAGTGCAAGAACTTGGGATGAGAAAAGTTGTAACTCTATGTTCAATGTGTTTTAACACCTTGAAACAAGCAAATTTGTTAGTGAAAAAAGATAGCGAGAAGCTTAAAACAATATCGCTATTTATGGACGATGAACAACCATATCGAGGCGAGGTAGAGGTTTATCATTTCCTAGAGCTATTTAGAAACATACCTGAGGATAAAATAAAGAAGCGATTAACTAATTTAAACATCGCTCCATACTATGGATGCTATTTATTGAGACCTAAGAGCGTTGCAATCGACGACATAGAAGAACCAGTGATAATGCAAGTCATATTGAAAACGCTGGGTGCAAATGCAGTGGATTTTCCATTTAAAACAGAATGCTGCGGGAGCTATCATACTGTTTTTGATAGAGATATAGTGCTGGATAGAGCTCGCTCTATAATTGAATCAGCTAGAAAAAGAGGAGCTCAAGCTCTTGCATTAAGCTGTCCACTCTGCAGCTTTAATCTAGATGAAAGGCAAAGGGATATTGCCAAAAAATATTCAGATTTCAACTCAATGCCAGTTTTCTACATCACTCAGCTAATGGCAATTGCACTTGGACTTGAAGAAGAAGTTTGTAGGTTTGACTTGCATTATGTAGACCCAAGACCACTACTTAAAAAAGTGGGAGTGAGCATTTGAGTAAGAAAATAGGTGTATTCGTTTGCCACTGCGGCCAGAACATCGCTGGCGTGGTAAATGTTGAGAGAGTGGTCAGCGAGATCAAGAAATATCCAAGAGTAGTGCATGTGATTGATTATAAATATATATGCTCAGATCCAGGGCAGAATATAATCAAGCAGGCAATTAAGGATTTTAAACTTGATGGCATGGTTATAGCTGCTTGCTCACCCACGCTTCACGAGCGAACATTCAGAAAGCTTGCTACATCAGCTGGCTTAAATCCCTATAAATTTGAAAATGCAAACATCCGAGAGCAATGCTCTTGGGTTCACGAGGATAAAGAAGCAGCGACTGAGAAAGCAATTTATATAATTAAGAGTGCCATTGCAAAGCTAGCACTCGATATTCCACTTAAGCCAATTGAAATCCCCATAAAAAGAGAAGCTTTGGTAATTGGTGGTGGAATCGCTGGAATGCAAGCAGCTCTTGATATTGCAAACGCTGGCTACAAGGTATACTTAGTTGAAAAACTCCCAAGTATAGGCGGGAAAATGGCTCAACTCAGCAAGACCTTCCCCAATCTTGAATATGCACAATGTATACTTACGCCTAAGATGGTAGAAGTTAAGCAGCATGAGAATATAAAACTCCTAGTTTCAAGTGAGATTGAAGAGGTAACAGGCTATGTAGGTAATTTTTCGGTTAA
>JAWCLZ010000018.1:0-23222 GCA_038850275.1 Methanocellales archaeon
TATGGAACTACCTAAGTAAATTTAATCCAGATTTAATTGTCTCCTTCAATGGTTACCGCTTTGACATTCCATTTCTTTACGTTAGATCACTCCTCAACGAGGTAAAGCCATCTCTACCCATAAATACAAATAAGTATAATATGGATAGATCGAATCATTTTGATTGCATGCTCGTTCTCTCCCATAACGATGTTTTCCCTTGGTTTCCCTAGAAATAGCTTGTAGAATTCAATATTGAAATTCCCCAATGCGAGGTTAAGGGGGGAAGGGATAATTAAGAAGTGCGAAGCTGATTTAACAATACTCGAGAAACTCTATAGCAAGACTCAAATGGATTAATGTGAAATTCGGTTAGATCTGGATTAATGGATTTATAGAACCATTAGTTCCTTTTACAAATTTTTAAATCATCAGCTGCATATATTTTATAGCATGGGCGAAGTAGCTGGAATATGTAGTTTCTGTAGAAATGTTGGCTCCCTATACACCTGCAGTTTATGTGGAGCTATTGTTTGCAAAATATGCTATGTTCCACAGCGAAGAATTTGCAAGCGCTGCGCGCGAGAGTTCGGAGTTGGCGAGCGAAGGTTTTGATTTTATGGAGTTTTATATAGAGAATTTTAATTTACATCACACTCTCAACTGCGGCCAAGTTTTCCGCTGGAGATTCAATGGCAGAGAATGGATTGGAATTGTTAAGAATTCCATCGTAAAAGCCAAGCAGATGAATGGGATATTAGCTGTGGAGGCTGATCTCGATAGCGAGGTAATTTCAAATTACTTTCGCTTGGATGACGATCTCGAGGAGATCTATAGCTGCATAGGTAGAGATAAAAATATACAAAGGGCAATTGAATTATACCGCGGGCTTCGTCTCATTCGCCAAGACCCCTGGGAGTGCTTAATTTCCTTTGTTTGTTCAGCTGCGAGTAATATCCCAAGGATTCAAAACATGATCGAGAACCTCTGCAAAAACTTCGGGGCTAGAATTGCTCCAAGGTATTATAGTTTCCCCACTCCGAGTAGGCTTTCAAGTGCAACTGAGCTTGAGTTGAGAAAATGCGGATTGGGCTTTCGCTCTGCCATAGTGCTTGAGGCAGCTAAATTAGTTGTGAATAGGGAGATCGATTTAGATAGACTGCCGAGATTGGATTACTCAACCGCTAAGGAGAAATTGAAAGCAATTAAAGGCGTGGGTGACAAAATCGCTGATTGCGTTTTACTTTTTTCTTGCGACAAGCTAGAGGCCTTTCCAGTGGATAGACATATAAAAAGATATATCCAGCGAGTTTATCTCAAGAGATGTGCTTCAAATGAAGCAATAAGAAATTTTGCTCGAAATTACTTTGGGAAATACTGTGGATATGCCCAGCAATATATCTTTACTTATCAACGTGAGAGGAGGCAGCTAGGATGAAGTGTGATAAATGCAGCTCTCGAGCAATAATTTTTCAGAAATATTCAGGCATGCATCTATGCAAGGATCACTTCTGCGAAGATTTGGAGAGGAAGGTTAAACGGCGAATGCGCTTGGAGAGAATGGTAATGAAGCATGACCATGTTTTAATAGGGCTTAGTGGGGGCAAAGATAGCGTGGTATTGCTATATCTCCTTAAATCCATTTTTAAAGATCGCCTTGATTTGAAGTTCACAGCTTTAACCATAGATGAAGGTATAGCTGGCTATAGACCTAAAACTCTTGAAAATGCAAAGCAAGTTACTCAAGAGCTTGATGTTGACCATAAGATATTAAGCTTTAAAGAGGAATTTGGAGTAACCCTTGATGAAATAATGCAGGTAAAGCGAGATGTAGCAGCTTGCACATACTGTGGAGTTTTTCGAAAGGTTTTACTCAACAAATATGCGAATCAAATCCACGCTACCAAAGTTGCTACTGGCCATAATTTAGATGATGAAGCTCAAGCTGTGTTGATGAATTATCTCAAGGGAGATATTGAAAGGCTTGCAAGACTCAAGCCTGCGAAGATCCAACCTGCTCTTGTGCCAAGGATTAAGCCACTGCAGGATGTACCTGAGAAGGAAGTGGCTCTCTATGCAATTGTAAAGGGATTGAAGATAAGCTTAGATGAATGTCCCTATGCACAGCAATCATTTCGCGCTGAGATTCGCGATATATTGAATGAATTCGAAGTAAAACATCCTGGTACAAAATATGGGGTAATGGCTGGTTTTGAAAAAATTCAGCCAGCTTTAAAAGATATATATAAACAAATAGAGCTTTATTCCTGCGAGAATTGCGGCGAGCCCACAACCAATAAGCTCTGTCAAGCTTGCAAACTCTTGAAGCAAATAAAAAATAATAAATAATAAATAATAAAATAATAAATTAAAAAATATTATTTAATTATGTCGATAATTGAATCCACGTCCTTCTTCTTTTCATCCCTTCTCGAGGACGAGCTGCTGAATGAGGGAACCCTTCTGCTCTCACTCTTGCCTAGAATTTGAGCAGATTGAATGCCTGTCATTATCGCCATAACGCGAACTCTACCCTCATAATCCTTTCTAACCCTCGCTCCCCAGATCACATTTGCATGTGGATCAAGCTCGTAAGTTAATGCCTCAGCAATTTCATCTGCTTCCTTCAAAGTCATATCAGGGCCGCCTGTGATATGCACCAATGCACCAGTAGCACCTCTATAATCCACATCTAGCAATGGATGATTCAAACAAGCTCTAACCACGTTCTCTGCTTTATCTTGGCTCTTGGTCTCACCAACTAGCATTACAGCTACCCCACCGCAGTTCATGATAGCGCGAACATCTGCGTAATCGAGATTGATGAGCGAGGGCTGAGTTATAGTTTCAGAAATACCCTTTACAGTTTCAGCAATAAGTTGATCCATAACTGAGAAAGCCTGTTCTATAGGTAAGTTGGGTACATATTCCAGCAAGCGATTATTATCAAGCACGATCACAGAATCAGCCGCTTGCCTTAGCTCTTCAATTCCCTCCTCTGCTTTAATCAACCTAGCCCGCTCAACTCTAAATGGTGAGGAAACCATGCCTACAACAATAGCACCTTGCTCTTTAGCTATCTGTGCTACAACTGGCGCTGAGCCAGTACCAGTTCCACCGCCCATTCCAGCTGTTACAAAAACTAGGTCAGCGTCCTTAAGTACTTCTTCAAGTGTACCCCTAGCTAGCTCAGCAGCCTTTCTACCCACCTCTGGAAAACCGCCTGCTCCTAGTCCTCGAGTTAGAGATTTGCCAATTAAGATCTTTTTATCTGCTTGAATCAAGTCCAAGTGCTGCTTATCAGTGTTTATGGCAATGGTTAATGCTCCTTCAACGCCCATGTTGTATAGCCTATTTATGGTATTATTCCCTGCACCTCCGCAGCCCACTATAACAATGGAAGGTGTTCCAAATTCCTCGAGGTCCTCTTCCTCTGAATGGATTTTTTGTTTTTCAACTTCATTAAATTTCAAAGCTTCTTGTACTATCGATTCCATTTTCCATCCCCTCAATTTCTGCACAATCTTTTTCCAATTTCAACAAGCTTCCAGCCGTCCAATTTGCCTTCTCTGGACGGAAGTTAAAGCTACCATTATTTTTAATACTAAGGAAGGCGATCGTGCAATCCATCCCCTAGCATGGCTTATTTTATGCATCTAGCTATATAAATTTTTCGAATATAATATAAGTTAAAAACTTTGAGCAATAATTCAAGATGCGAGCTTAGAAGGTGACTCAAAAATATATTCATATATTCAAAAATGCTAAATATTCGAGGCAAAAATAATAGAAATATCACTATTCCACCCGCCTTAACTCAGCCTGGTTAGAGTGCGCGGCTGTAGTTCAAAATCACGCTAGTGATATACCGCGTGCCGATACCGCGATGTCCCCGGTTCAAATCCGGGAGGCGGGACTGCCCGGGTAGTGTAGTGGCCCATCATGAAGGCCTGTCGAGCCTTCGACTCGGGTTCAAATCCCGACCCGGGCGTAATCTCTTATTTAAACGCCCTCTAAAAAAACATTAAATTTTTTGATATAAAATTACGCAGGTTAATAAATTCGATAAATCAGTGGGAAATAGAATTTGTTTGTGGACAAGAAATTTATAGCCTGAAACTCTCTAGCACAATATCAACCTCTCAAAGCATAAATCAAGAGCCCCTGCGAAGATTGCAAAATCTAATATTGTCCATCCCCGAAAAATGTTTTTGGAACTCTTCTCTTTGCGCTCTTGTGTATATTGCGATGAGATAAGGATCTTGCTGATGAAATAAAAATTTTGCACATGCAAAAAGGTATATTGGAAAAATGTTCTTTGGAAAAATGCTCTCGATTCTGGTGAAACCTCTCGATAGCAAGGTTTCAAATCTCGCTAAATGACTGTCAAGATGCCACGCTATTCCTCACTTTAGTGCTCTGAATCAAATATGCTCTGTTATCTGCTGTGGTTTTTCCTCAAAATTTGAGTCGCTGTTTAATGATTCATCGTATGCACTTCTCTTCTTCCCAAGTTAAAAAAATTCTTCTTACAATTAAAGATTCTATCTCTAGGGAAATTATCTGTCCTTTTGAGAATGATCAGAATATCTCGCAAATCCATTGAAACATGTGCGAAGTAGATAGTGTAAAGATGTAATTCTGTGTTATCTAATTTTTGAGTGATTGCAGATCTATTTTCTTAAACAAGTTTTCCCGCGTTATTCGCGGTAACGAATGATTCATCAATTGAGATGCTAAAGTACCTTGAAAGAAAAGCTGAGAAAGAAGGACTTAAAGATAGAATTCAAATATTAAGAGCTGAAGCATCTTCCATTGGACTTAAAAATGAATCGATAGATCTTTGTGTCTAATAGTGTTCTTCACGAACTCTTTAGTCCAGAAGCAGTTTTAGCAGAGATGCTTAGGGTATTAAAACTAGGTGGATGGGTAATTATTGACTTTAGAGATACAAGAATCAGTAGGCTAATAGTAGATCTCATAGATGCACTGGACCATTTAGCGTTAATGAATTGGAAAATCTATTCACCAAAAGAGGTCTAAGTATAGAAGTTAGACCAATAAAACACTGGTTATGGAGTTGGTAAAAAGTGAAATTCAATTTTTACTTCTTTGGCATTGCTCAAAATTTAATTGACAAATTTTATTTAGTATAGTGATTATAACTATTATCCAACGGAGAGTTAGGATTATGATATTAAAGGAGGAAGAATAAAGGAGGAAGAAAGATTAAATGGCTAAAGAGGAGAAATACACAAAAAATTTGGAGTGGTTAGTGGAGCATCTTAAGTTTGACCTTGAAAAGACTCAATCTGAAGTTGAGAGATTAAAGAAAGAAGCAGAATTAAAAGCTGTTATTGAGCAAGCTATATCCAAAATAGACCAAATCTCTAGAAAAATTGAGGAAATAGCCTCATCTCGAAGACTAAAACGAGAAATGAAACCAAAAGCTAGAAGATTTAACTATAAAAAATTTATAGAGGAAAAGCTCATAGGTAGAGAGGCCTTTACTCTCAAGGAAATTAGAGAAGAATTCAAACTGCCTAAATATAAAGCTCATACTCTTGCTGAGAAGATAAAAAAGGAATATGCGGATAAATTCACAGTAACAAAAGATAGAGAAGGAATAAAATTCAAGGCACTGTCAAAATAGTTCAAGCCTTTGATTTCAATATAAAATAATCTTAAGGGTTTTAGAATCAGCATATTTCCCATTGACATTGAGAGTTATGGCTATGTTATATTCCCCAGCAAGGTGTATCCCATTTATTTCAGCTTGAGTATTGAAAATTGCTGAAAGCATTTTTCTTCATTTGGCACTATGGTTTCAGAGTACTCAAATGTCCAACTTCGAGATCTCTCATCTTCACTCTTGGTTTGAAGCAGCAGACTCGCCCAGGCTTGCAAGTTGCTTTAACTACCACTTTTTCAGTTGTGATATTCACAAGTCCGGTGTTTAATACAACTAATCTTGGTTTTACTTTATCACCTGCTTTAACTCTTTATCAAATTCTATCCTCAATATTTTAGCTGCAATCTCAAGTGGGAGTTGGAATAGGAGTCATACTTTTAGCTGTGGAAGTTGGAGTTTGCACTTGCTGAGGGAAAAACATTTCGAAGCAGCCGCTTTATGAAATAGCAATGATGATGAAAAATACAGTTTTTATTCTAATCATCTTTTTCATCTTTTCTTAGCATCTTTTTCAATCTTCTTTGGAATACAAAAATGAGGGGGTTGGGGTTAGAGAGGGAGGAAAAAAGTCTCTAACCCAGATAGGGGGCCATAGTATAGGGAGCATGTTTAATTTTATCACTAGATATATAAATATTTTTTGGTTATAATAACAAATTTTAATTTTATTTTTGCTTTTTTTAATAAAGATTTTGAATATTATAAGAATTTATCATTTTAATTTAAGGGGATAAAATTTGGCAGAATTTTGCAAGAGGCCCAGAAACGATGTAGGGCATTGCAACACTTCCACCAGTTCTCTTTTCTGATTAAAAATAACGCAAGTTTTTTATAAATACTTTGAGTTAGAGCGTAGTGAAAGTATTTTCAACGAATTTATTCAAAGCAATCAACTTCTCAAAAATGCGTTATTATCATCATTGATCAGCTTAGGCTTGCAAGCATAAAGTGCTAAAAAAATGTTTTAATTCAATTGAATAACAACTGTTACTCAAATGGAAATATTCAAATGCATTGATAATTTAAAAAAGAAATATGCATATAGCCGAGGGATATTTGCCTTTATCTTGGTGCATTTTATATTTTGGAATAGCAATGCCAGTTGTAGCTTACGGTATCTATAGATTGAGGAAGATAAAGGAGAGCTATCCAAGGGCAATACCACTAATTGCAGTGGCAGGGGGCTTTATGTTTATCCTCTCAGCATTAAAAATTCCCTCTGTTACAGGGAGCTGTTCACATCCCACTGGTACTGGAATTTCAATAGTTCTCTTTGGTTTGCCTATTACAGTATTGCTAGCTATAATGGTTCTAATCTTCCAAGCTTTACTTCTAGCCCACGGCGGGATTACCACTCTAGGAGCGAATACTGTTTCAATGGGCTTGGTAGGCCCATTTATGGGATACATTGTGTATAAAGTGCTCAATAAGGCAAATTTAAAGTGGGAATATGTTGTATTCGCCACTGCTTTCACAGCAGATATATTTACATATGTTATCACTTCTACTCAAATAGCAGCTGCATATCCAATTCCAAGTTTCTCGCAGGCTTGGTTAGTTTTCATGGCAATATTTGTGATGACTCAAATTCCAATAGGGATAGCTGAGGGGTTATTATCAGTTGCTCTTTTCCACTATCTTGTTGAATATAGAGGAGATCTTTTAGCTGAGTTAAAGGTTTTAAAAAAGGTGGGTGTTAATGGATAGAAAGCCGCTACTTTTATTGATCATAGCTGCAGTGCTATGCATATTCCCAGTTGTCTTCATTCCAGGGGAATATGCAAGTACCGATGAAATAGTTGAGGAGATTCCAACTGCTAATCCATGGTTTACCCCAGTATTCGAACCAGCAAGCGAGGAGATTGAATCTCTACTATTCTCAGTTCAAGCAGCAATTGGAGCGCTTATAATTGGCTACTACATTGGGCGGTGGCGTGGGGAGCATAAATGATTGATTTAGAGAGCATGGATATTGATTATTATGCTCAGATGAATCGATTTATCTCCATTAGTCCATATTCAAAGATTTTCCTCTCACTATCTACCTTGTCAATCTTGATGGCAATACCATCCTTAGCTGTATCAATGGCATGCTTCTTTATCTTCACTTTCTTGATTTTATTTTCCAATACCTCTAAAAAGTTATACTTTCTAATTCTAGCTCAAGTATTTTTCTTTGCAGCTCTTAATCTCTTGATATTTTCATTCTTTCTAGGGAGCCAAGTACTCATAGAAATCTCTAGCTTTTTATATATCTATAGAGATGGGTTTAAGTTAGGGCTTTTATTATTCTTTAGAATGCTTGCAGGCTTCTCTTGCTTATATTTTTTGATATCAACTACTCCATCCACTCAGCTATTTAATGCTTTAAAGAAAATTGGAACTCCAGATGTTTTCATAGAGGTAATGGCATTGATATATCAATATATCTTTTTAATATTTAAGGACACATCTAAAATGTTCATAGCATTGAAATCAAGAACAGCTTCCACACTGGGATTTAAAAAACTTGGGAGGCTATTGGCAAATGTATTCATTAGGTCCTTTAATAGACAGGAAATGATGTGGATATCCATGACATCAAGATGTTATGATGGAAGATATCCAGCACTTAAGATAAAGCACGTTAAGATCAATGAATTAATCCCAGTGGTCTTATTTGACTTAGTTTTAATAATCATAGGAGTTTTAATATGATTATACTTGAAGCCATTGGAGTTTGCTATAGATATCCAAATGGGGTGGATGCATTAAGGAATGTAAATATGCAGGTAAATGAAGGGGAAATTCTAGGTTTACTTGGACCCAATGGCTGTGGAAAAACCACTTTACTTCTGCACCTCAATGGTATATTGCAGCCCCAGAATGGGGAAATAAGATTCAAGGGGAAAAGGATTAAATATGATAAAAAAAGCCTAAGGGAGCTTAGAGAAAAAATAGGAATGGTTTTTCAAAATCCAGATGATCAAATAATATCCCCCACGGTCTGGGAAGAAGTTGCTTTTGGCCCAGTGAACCTAGGGTGGAATGAGGATATGGTTAATGAAAGAGTTAATAGTGCTCTTTCACTACTTCAAATTGCACATCTAAAGGATAAACCCTCGCATTACATTAGCTTTGGAGAGAAAAAGAAACTATCTATAGCTTCGATTATTGCGATGGATCCAGAAGTATTGCTCCTTGATGAACCCACATCTAATTTGGATCCTAAATCTGCATCTTGGATGATGAAGATAATCTATGATTTGAATAAAAAGAAGGGGAAGACTATAATAATTGCAACCCACGATATAGACCTAGCTCCTGTTTATGTAGATAAAATTTGCTTGATGATGGATGGGAGGATCATAAAAAGCGGAACTCCTAGCGAGGTACTCTCAGATAGAGAATTAATTAGAGCTACAAACCTAAGGCTTCCTCGAGTTGGCCATTTGATTGAGGTTTTAATGAAGGAAGATGGTTTAAATTTCAATGGAATACCTCTAACAATAGGTGAAGCAAGAAGGCTTATTAGGAGTTCTATGAGGATGAAAGATTGATATGAAAAATAATTTGAAGATGAAAAATGAAAAAGTGATGATTTATGTCCATGTTTGTATCTTGGAGTGGTGGGAAGGAAAGCTGTTTAGCTTGCTATAAAGCAATGCAAGCTGGCCTCACCATTTCCCATCTCTTGAATTTTGTGGATGAAGCTGGGAGGAGAAGTAGAAGCCATGGATTAAGGGTTGAATTGCTGCAAGCTCAATCAATTGCAATTGGTATACCCATCATTCAAAGGCCTACTTCTTGGGAAACATATGAGCAAGAATTTAAAAAAAGCGCATTAGAGCTCAAGAGAATTGGAGTAGAGGGAGGGGTCTTTGGGGATGTAGATCTTCAGCTGCATAGAGACTGGGTGGAAAGAGTGTGCGCAGAGATTGGAATTAAGCCTATTCTACCACTTTGGTATATGAAGCGAGAACAAATATTGAATGAATTCATAGGCGCAGGATTTAAAGCTATAGTGGTTGCGGCAAAACCCAATTTACTTGACAAGGAATGGCTTGGTTGCAGAGTAGACGAAGAGTTTTTGAGAGAATTAAGCGAGCGAAAAATTGACCTATGCGGGGAGGGAGGCGAGTATCATACTTTCGTCATAGATGGCCCGATTTTCAAAAAGCGGATAAATATAGTTGAAAGCATCAAGCTACTCTGGAATGGTAAATGGATCTTAGATATAATTAAATATGAATTGAAGGGGAAAAATGAACCTTAAAATGAAAAATGAACCTTAAAATGAAAAATGAACCTTAAAATATTATTGATATTCCACGGAAGTAGACACGAGGCCTTTAAAAAAGCAATAGCTGAGATAGTGGAAGATGTTAAGAAGAGAACAAATTATCCAGTTGAAGCAATTACTCTCTCTGAAATCGATCTTTCAAAGATAGAGGAAGTTGTGGGAGAGGCTGAGAGGGTTATAGCAGTACCTGTTTTTCTCTCACGTGGAATACATACTGAGATAGACATTCCCAAGATATTAGGAAAATTTAAAAACGTGGAATATGCAGGTCCACTTTCACCCGACCCTAGGATTTCAGAGATAATATTAGACAAGGTGCGTGAAAGTATAAATAAACATAGTAAGCCGGATTGGAATTATAAAAGCCCAGGGATCTCTGATCATCTTTTTTTAAAGTCAAAAGGAGGGTTGACTAGAGAGGAAATTAGATCGATTATAATTTCAAAGGCTAAGTTAAAAGGTGGCGAGAATGTTTTAGACATTGGAACTGGCTCTGCCTCTGTTGCAATTGAATTTGCATTATTTGGCTGCAGCGCAGTGGCTGTGGAGAAAAATCCCTTTAACTTTGAAGTTGCAAAGCAAAATATTCAGAGGTTTGGCTTAGAAGATAAAGTTAAATTGATTAAAGGCGACATTGCAAATATCGAGCTATCTCAATTCTTTGATGTTGTATTCATTGGTGGTGCGGATAACTTAAAGGCATCTCTTGATAGCTCTCTCCCTCGCTTGAAAAAAGGAGGGAGGATAATCATTGCAGCTGTTCGACTTGAGACAATGTGGAGTGCTTGGAGTGAATTGATGGAGAGAAAAATACAGCCAGAGATATTGAGCATCTGGATGAGTAAGGGTAAAAAACTCGGCCACGGTACCATTTTAACTCCAAGCAGCCCTGTATTTTTGATCTATGGTGAGAAGAAATGAAGCTCTATGGAATCGGCGTTGGACCGGGGGATCCGGAACTGCTGACATTAAAGGCCTACAGGGTTTTGAAGGAGGCAGAGATGATAATAGCACCTAGATCAAGAAAAGAGGGGGAGAGCCTTGCTTGGCGCGTTGTTAAAGGAATAGTTGAGGAGAGGAGGAATAAACCCATAGTTATTCAACCAGTTTTTCCTATGATAAAAAATAGAAAAAATAAAAATAAAAATAAAAAAAATGGAAAAAATAGAGAAAAACTTGAAAATCGCTTTAGGCAAGTTGCAGCTAAGGTTTTAAAGAAGGGTGAGAAATGTAGAACAATTGCATTCATAACCCTAGGGGATCCCTCTTTATATTCAACTTTCTATAAATTTTTAAGAGCTTTAAAGTTAAATAAAATTAAAATGGAGGTAGAAATTATACCTGGGATAACCTCATTCTCAGCTTGCTCAGCATTAGCTAAAGTGCCAATAGCTGAGGGGGAGGAAAGCGCGGCTATAATCTCAAGGGTTAAGAAAGCTGCGAGAAATTTTGAAACCATCATCTACATGAAACCTGTGGAGGTACAGCGGATTAAGAATCTTTTAAGGGGAGAAAAATGCAGAGCAATCCTAGGAGTTAGAGTTGGAATGCAAGGGGAATTCATAATCTCTAGAGAACTTGATGAAATTCCAGAGCCAAGGGATTATTTCTCGATTCTCATAATAAGGAGAAATTAAATGAAAGTAACCTTCGTGGGAGCTGGACCAGGTGATCCTGAATTAATTACATTGAAAGGGAAAAGGGTAATTGAAGCAGCTGATGTAATAATATATGCAGGCTCACTTATAAATCGAGATATTTTAAAGTATGCAAAGGAAACAGCGATATTAATTGATAGCTCCAAGATGGATAGGTCTCAACTTTATAGTTTATATGAAAAATTCACTGCAGAGAATAAAAAGATTGTTAGAATCCACTCAGGAGATATAAGTTTTTATTCCGCAATTCAAGAGCAAATTGACTTCTTAACTCGAAAAAATATAGAGGTTGAAATAGTGCCTGGAGTTTCATCCCTAGCTGCTGCATCAGCAGCACTTCGCAGAGAGCTAACTCAGCCTAATATAGCCCAGACTTTGATAATCACTAGACCAAGTGGACGAACAGGCAAGCCTGAGAGAGAGGCAATTAGGGAACTAGCTAAGCATAGAGCCACAATGATAATATTCCTAGGAGTCCACCTCATAGAGGAAATCGTATCTGAGTTAAAGCATGGATATAAAGAGGAAACCCCTGCTGCAGTTGTCTACAAAGCTTCTTGGAGTGATGAGAAAATTATAACTGGTACTTTAAGGGATATAGCTGAGAAAGTGAGAGCCATTGGTATAACTCGCCAAGCTTTAATAATCGTAGGGGATGCACTTGTAACTTCAGGGGTCTCCAAACTATATAGAGGCGAGTTTGATAATGAGTAAGAATCTAATATGATGAGTAAGAAGTCTAATATGATGAGTAAGAAGATATCTATTTTCTCCATAACGCTAAAATCCTGTGAAACAGCGGTAAGGGTGAAGAATTTTCTAGCCGCGAAGGGATTGGATGCTGAATTGATTTGCCCATTGAAAAACACTTTCGAGGCAGATAAAAAAGTTGCAAGTATTTCCAAGGAAATCAAAAAGCACTTTCAAGAAAGGAGGAATATAATCGGCGTGCTCCCCCTTGGAATTCTCATTAGATCTATAAATCCAATGGGAAAGGAAAGGGATCCTTGGGTAATCTGCATAGACGAGAGGGGTAGATATGTGATCAGCGTGCTCAATGGGCATAGAGGTGCAAATGAATATGCTAAATTAATTGCGGGGGGGATCTCAGCTCAACCTGTGATAACCACTCGAGAGGAATGAAACTTGGAATTCTACATTGGCATAGGTTTCCACTATAGAGTTAATTCAAATCAAATTGAAGCTGCAATTAACTCATGCTTAAAAGAACTTAACATTGACCCTAGTTTTTTAAAGGGACTTTGCACAGTAGATTTTAAGGTAAATGAGGAATTGAAGAAGGCTTCAAGTAATCTAAAGATTCCTATATTCTCCTTCAGCTCCGAAGAGATAAACAGCTTGGATTATTCACTCTCCAAAAGCGCTGCTCTAGAGGTTTTAAAGATAAAAGGCGTGGCTGAGCCATGTGCAATATTAGCTGCTAAATTAGCTGCTAAGGAGAAAAAGTTGAAATTTAAGTTAATCACTAGGAGGGTTTATAAACAAAATATAACCCTCGCGGTGGTGAAATGCTATATATAGTTGGAATAGGTCCTGGTTCACTGGATTTGCTAACTCAAAGGGCAATTGAGAGAATTTCAAATGCAGATGTAATCATAGGGAATGAGAAATATGTAGAGCAGATTAAAAAGATTATACCATCGCGAGCAAGAGTGATAAAAGGCCAAATGGGGGATGAAGTTGAAAGGGCCAAGTTAGCGATAGAGCTTTCAACCCGGGAAAATGTAGTGGTAATCTCAGGAGGGGATGCTGGAATCTATGGAATGGCGGGTTTGATTTTTGAGGTTTCAGGTGGCTCAGTACCAGTTGAAGTAATACCAGGTGTAACCGCAGCTTCAGCAGTTGCCTCCATATTGGGAGCGCCAATTTCTAATGATTTTGCAGTTATAAGCTTAAGTGATCTCTTAATTCCATGGAGCGAGATTGAGAATAGAGTTGAGCAGCTAGCGAAAATGGATATAGTTGTGGTAATTTATAATCCAAGTTCAAAGACTAGAAAGCTTCAACTTGAGCGAGCACATAGAATTTTCCTTAAATATCGAAGTCCTAAATCAATTGTTGGCATAGTTAGGAATGCTGAGAGAGAGGATAGCGAGGTTAACATCACTACGTTAGATAAAATGCTTAGCTATAGAATTGATATGTCAACCACCATAATAATTGGCTCCTCCTCAACTAAATTGATAGGAAATCGAATGGTAACACCTAGGGGCTACCATAGGAAGTATGATTATGAAAAAAGTTATAATCATTATGAAAATAGAATACAAAACGCTTCCAATATAGCTCAAGAAAGCAGAGAAGTGGTTCAAAGCATACTTCACAATTCCATAATAGCTTCCAAGCTCACAGCTCTGGAGCGAAGAGTTGCTGAGAGGGTTATAATTGCAAATGCTGATCCAACTCTATTAGACTTTTTGGTTTTCAAAAACAATCCGGTTGATAGGGGAATTGAATGTATAAAGAATGGAAAAGCTATAATAACTGATATAGAAATGGTTAAAACTGGAATTAAAAAAGAAGGTCTAAAGTCACAAGTACTATGCTTCCTGAAGAGCGAAGAAGCTAGAGCCATTTCTAGTAGAGAAGGAATAACTATATCTGCAGCTGGGATTAGAATCGCTAGGGGATATTTAGATGGGAATATTGCAATCATAGGTAACTCCCCAACAGCTTGCTTGGAATTATATCGAATTATTCAAAGCGGGGTAGAACCAGCTTTAGTAATTGCAACCCCAGTGGGCTTCATAAATGCAGCTGAGGCGAAGGAAAAGATATTGAGCTTAGATATACCCTGCATAGTTATAAAAGGCCCTCGCGGTGGAACGCCTTCTGCTGTAGCTATTATAAATGAAATAATCCAATTAAGTGAAACACAATTTATAGATTAATTGAAACATAACTTATGACAATTATAGATCCTATATCTGGAAAGGAATACTCAGAGGAGATATTAAAATTAGCCATGGCTAAAGGGAATTTAAGCTATGAGTTTTTATGCAGCGAGATCAAAAAGGGAAGGATAATTCTATTGCAAGATGGAGCAATATTGAGAAGAGGCTATACCACTGGAACTTGCGCTGCAGCAGCAGCAAAAGCAGCGGTTCTCCTATTATTAGGTGAGTATTTAGATAAAGTCGAAGTTATAACCCCAATTGGCATTAAAGCAGAGCTAGATATAGCTTTCATAGATAGAGAGAATTGCATCGCAGGGGTCAAAGTGGACTCAGGGGATCATAAAAAAGATACCTTCAATGGCTTGTTGATATGCGCTAAAGCAAAGCCCTCGGAGAAGCTCGTGATAAAAGCAGGAGAGGGAATTGGAGTGGTGAGGAAAAGTGGCTTGGGAATCAAAGTTGGGGAGAAGAATATATTCCCCCATGTTTTGAAAAACATAGAGGATAATTTGAAAGCCATAAAGGCAGAAGTAGAAATAGAAATATTTGTACCACAAGGTAGAGAAATCGCAAAGAAGACCTCGCTACCTGAACTTGGAATAGAAGATGGCATTCCAATTTTTGGAACCACGGGTTTCATTGAGCCATATTCAGATTGCTATAAACACGCTTTAGATTTCTTAATCAATGATATAAGGGATAGAGTGGGTATAAGCACTGGTAGAACTAGTAAAAAATTTGCAGTGGAAAAACTTGGTTTTCCAGAGAGGAATATTGTGGTCGCTGGTGACTATGTGCTATATGCAGTTGAGAGATCTAAAGCTATATATAAAGCAATTTTTTGCTTGCCAGCTAAAATCTGTGATCTACTGCAAATTCAACCTAAGGATTATTTTGCTAATTTGAATTTCAACACCGTGAGGGAACTTGTAGAGCTCCTTGGGGAAAATGAGAGATCAAGATTTTTCAATGAACTCGCAGCAAAACTAGCGCGTAAAACAGGTGCTGAAGTTTATGTTTTTGATTACCAGGGCAATATAATTGGATTTGGAAAATAGAAAAAAATAATGCTTAGTAGATCTTTCCGCCTTCTTGGTTTTACCCCTTACTTCGAGATTTGAAATCTTGCCATCGCTGCTCTCAAGCATTTTTCCATGAGATATCCTATGTATTACCTCTGCTGAAGTATTATCGAATAACGAGAAGAAATATCATATCACTTTAGGGAAGCTCAGAGCTAGAGCGGTTAAACCTAGAATCATAGCTCAATTTAATGGAAAAGATTGAGTACTTGAAATCCTTGCTCAAAATGGCTTGGATATAAGATTCTAAGATAGAAAATTTAGTTGAAATAAATGTCTTGAAGATGCTTTTGATCGATGGAGAGGAAGCATTAATAGGAGCATGCCGTGATTCGATGGAAATAATCTCGAATTTTGGAATATGGACCGGGAAATTTTGATGAGATTAAAGCAGGAATTTGAAGCACTCTGGAATAAAGCTAGTTTTTAAGTAGAGTTATTGCCTTCGCTAGATCCTGTGGCTCTTTTAAAATTGGTAAACTTAGGTCTCCAATTCTTCGAACTCGATCTGGAATGGTATGGATGTTGAAATCCTCGGGTTTGAAATCCATCTCCTCGAGTTCTCGCCATTGAAGAGGTGTTGAGACTACCGCACCTAGAACTGGTTTTAGGGAATAGGGTGAGGTAATGGTTCTACCTAGAGAATTTTGAGCGAAGTCCAAGAATACCTTTCCCCTTCGCTTTTCAACAGGCATGTGCTCAGCTATAACCTCTGGATAAAGACTTTGAATCATAGAGCCAAGTATTCGAACTATTTCTCTTATCTCCTTGAATTCATATTTCCTTTCCACTCCAACTAATATATGGAGTCCAGTGGCTCCTGAGGTCTTAGGATATGCTTTTAAGCCCAGTTCTCTCAAGCCATCTCTTATTATCAAAGCAGCTCTAGCTGCTTCTTTAAAGCCAGCTGGTGGAAAAGGGTCTAAATCAAATAGCATGAGATCAGGCTTGTTGAAATCATCCCGCTTAGAAAGAGTAATGTGGAACTCAAGATTGGTTAGATTCGCCAGCCATATTAAACTTGCTTTGCTGCTGCATATTAGGTAATTTATAGTTCTACCCTCGTGCACAGAGTAATATGGGAATCTCTCGATCCAATTAGGAGCATGGGAAGGGTAATTCTTTAAAACTATTTTCTTCCCGGAGATTCCATTAGGATATAGGGTGAGGGTAAGTGGTCTATCGCGTAGATAAGGAAGTATTAAATCTGAAACTTCGAGATAATAGCTTATTAAGTCAGCCTTGGTTATACCAGGCCAGATCTCTTTTTTTAGCCTGCTCAGCCTTATTTCCCTTCCTTCGAATTCAACCCATTGATATTCCATCTAAACTCCCAGCGTAGAAAGCTAGCGTAGGGCTTCTAAAATGATCTCTGAGATATACTTGATCTTTCTATCTAAGCCCTTTTTCCTCGCAGCCCAGCGGAGGTTGAAGATGCAAAAGGAGGAAACAATAGTATCAGTTTTCGCTAGTTCAAGTGCTTTTAGCGCAAGGGAAAGTGATAAATCGCGGAATACAGATCTAATTCCTGCGCCGCAGCAAGCTGCATTCTCTCGATTCTTCTCCATCTCAACTATTTCACCACCGCAGGCTTGTAAAATCCTTCTGGGTTCTTCATATTTCCCTTCTTTTCTACCCAAGCGACAGGGGTCGTGATAGCTCATTTTTGCCCACCTCGAGGTCGAAGTTGCCTAGCAATGCAGGGTAATAGTGTTTAAAACAAGTGTAGCAGCCTGCGCATGGAACTATTATCTTTTTAATCCCAAGTTCTTTAAATTGCAATGTGTTTTTTCTAAAAAGCTTCTCAGCCAGATCACGCTTGCCAGAATCATAGAGATAAATGCCGCAGCACCCCTCGTTAGGTAAAATTTGGAAATCAATGCTTGTTTTTTTAAGCAGGAGATAGGAAGCAGCAGCGCTTTCTTTAACAATATATGAGGGGAGGCAGCCTAGGTAGAGTGTATCACTTTTTCGCTCTATAAATGGCTCAGGGAGCCACTCAAGTCTTTTAGTTGGGTCTGCTTCCACTGAGTTGTCTTTCTCCAAGATGGAGGCAATGATCTTTTTATGTCCCTCAAGGAGTGCTAAATTGCGCGTAACTAGCTCTTTGCGTGCCTCTCGAATGATCTCAGATATTTTGATCTCGCTGGGGCAAGCGAGATCGCAGAGAGCGCACATTGGATCGCGGTAGTAGCTCTCCACTACTTCTCCTGAGACCTCTTCACCTGAGAAAATTTTTTTAGCATTCTTCAATTTAATTAAAGGTGAATCCACTTCTATTTTGGTCTCCAGATAAACTGGGCAAACTTCTAGGCAAGCACTGCATTGACTGCAGAGCTCAATTTGCTTCAGCATCTTTGCACTCAAAATTGCTGCGCAAGCTTAAATATTGTTCGCTGGAAGGCAAAATGGGGATTTAAGAACATTAATCAAAGATAATAATGTAATATTTAATCATAATTTAAATTATATATTTTTAAATTAAAAATTTAATTATTTTAATAATTAGCGCCTGCCAGACAAGTGGCAGAATTTTTTGAAAAATAGAATGGAAGTAAAGGAGGTAGAAAATTGGCTCAAAAAGAGCTGAAAATAAAGGATATCAAAGACACATTGATCGAACAGCCATGGTCGGTGAGAAAAGTACCATTGGAAAAATATAGGCTACCCCAAAGAAACAGGTCCAGATGGAGCCTATTCAGACTTCATGAAGCAAACTCACATTTAAGGCATATGTGAAAAACCATGTAATCTAGATGTGAAGAACTTCCAAGATTGTTAGACATTTTGGATGCTGCACCTTTTTAAAAAAGAAGGGGAATACTGTGCAATCTACGACTATAACTGTGTATTCGACGATTGGTAATGTTTAAATGGAGGATGGAGGCATAGATTTTGAAGCAGCTAACCATCGCGAGTGGGAAAGGTGGAACTGGGAAGACAACAATTGCTGTTAACTTAGCTTCTCTAGCTAAAAACGCTGTTATAGTGGATTGCGATGTAACCTATGGCGCATGCCAAACTTGGCATAGCTGAAGAGGCAAGCGGTAAGTTGGTAACAATTGTGAGACAAAATGCAAAGCTACTTGCAAATAGATATAAAAAAGAATTAATAATAATTGATGCTCCCCCTGGTATAGGCTGCCCAGTTATAGCTTCGATTTCTGGAGCTGATTTGCTATTAGCTGTAACTGAGCCCCACTCCCTCTGGTATTCACGATTTAGAGAGACTACTAGACCTCGCTGATCACTTCAAAATAAGATCTGCAGTATGCATCAATAAATATGATATAAATGAAGAGGCTGCTAGCGATATAGAGAGCTACTGTGAGGAAAGAGGGCTTTCAATTGTTGCAAAAATACCCTATGATGATAATGTTACTAGAGCCATGAGCGCTGGAAAAACAGTTATTGAGCTCTCAAGTGAAGCAATTTCAAGAGAGATAAGGCGAATGTGGAATATAATTCAGGGGATGATGGATTGAAGTGCAAAGTTGTAATATTATATGATAGCGAATTATATGATAGCGAGCCATATCTCAATTTAATGACTAGCTGGGGTTTCTCATGCTACCTTGAAACCCCTGAAGTCAAGCTTTTATTCGACACCGGCTGGGATGGCGAATTACTGCTGAGTAATATGAACTTACTTGGCATAGAACCTAGAGCTATTGATAAAATAGTTATTTCCCACGCTCATTGGGATCACATTGGCGGACTGCCAAGTATTCTAGCGATTAATTCAAAAATCACAGTCTACGCGCTTAAATCTTTTTCAAAAAACTTGAAGAGGGAAATAGCTAAGCGTGCAAAGCTAGTTGAAGTAGCTAAAGAACAAGAGATCTCAAGCAATATTTATACCACGGGGGAGCTTGGTAAAGCAGTCAAGGAGCAATCTCTCATTGTTAAAAGTGGAAAGATTTATATCATCACTGGATGTGCTCATCCCAAGCTTTCTAGCATCTTTAGCATTGCTATGAAGTATGGGGAAATAAGGGGAATAATTGGCGGGTTGCATAATTGCAATGAATATAGCTTGCTTAAAAATCTCGAGCTCCTCGCTCCCTGCCACTGTACTTATTATAAAAAGCAAATTGCTAGTTTATTTCCAAATAGCTTTAGAAACGCAGGTGTTGGTTGGAGTCTAGAGCTGGAGGAAGCTAGGTGAATGTGATATATGGACCTGTGCATTCATGGCGCCTTGGTAGATCTCTGGGTATAGATCTGCTCTGCAGGGAGGAAAAAATTTGTAGTTTCAATTGCATTTACTGCCAACTTGGTGAGGAGAGAGTTAAAACAAGAGAAAGAGCTAGGTATATTGAAATTCAAAGACTAGAGGATGAGTTAAAGAGAAGCAAGTTTGAAGCAGATGTAATAACCTTTTCTGGAATGGGAGAGCCAACGCTGGCGAGCAATTTGGAGGAAGCGATTCAAGTAGTTAGGGAGTATTACAATTTACCAGTCGCAATTTTAACCAATTCCTCGCTCCTTTCAGAGCTAGAGGTTCAGCATGCTTTAAATCAACTTGACATAGTGGTGGCGAAGCTCGATGCCCCAAATGAAGAGCTATTTCAAGAGATAAACAGGCCAGTTGAGGGAATTAAAATTAGCGATATTCTAAGGGCATTGAAGCACTTTAGAAAGCAATTCTCAGGCAAGCTTGCGCTTCAAATTATGTTCATTGATTTAAATAAGCAATATGCCAAGGAAATAGCAGAGCTTGCCTTGGAAATAAAGCCTGATGAAGTGCAAATTAACACTCCTCTCCGCCGCTCCAAAGTTAAACCGCTTGATAGCTTTGAGATTAGAGATATTGCAGATAAATTCACAGCCCTTGGGAATGAATACCATCTCAGTATATAATGAATTAGAATCAAAAGCACTTGAAATGGAAAAGGAATTGAGAAGGGGATATCGAAAGGGATTAAAGTAATTTAAAGTGAAAAGGAGGTGAATTAATGGCTGCGAAGGTAGATAAAGACTTATGCGTGGGATGCGGGACTTGTGCTGAGGAGTGTCCCACTGGATCGATAACTATTAAGGATGAAAAAGCAGTGGTTGACGAGAGCACTTGCGTTGACTGCGGTTCCTGCGCAGAGGTATGCCCCACTGGGGCAATTAAAGTGGAAGAGAAAAAAGAGAAATAAAAAGAGAAATAAAATTTATTTAAAATAAATTTTTTTAAATTTATAAAAATAAATAAAGTGGGGAAATTAATAAAGTTTCTTGCAATGGTAAAAGGAGCTTAGGGGAAATAAGGGAGAGGTTTAAACTCAGTGATTTTCAAGCTATGATGCATCTTCAAATTCTGGAACAGGTTTTATTCATCGAGTGCTTTGAGGAAAAAGATAGAAAATTTTATGCATTAACACCGAGAGGAGGCTTATTTAGAAAACGTTGAATGAAGTGAAATTATTATGGCATAGAAGAAATAGTAAGAGAACTTGGAATAGACTTTGAGTTAAGAATGATAATGAAAGAGAAATTTCAACAAGGATTGAAAAAATTGATAACTATATCTATATCAGCGACCATTGGATGTAGGATTGAAATAGATTGAAGTAGGAGAGATAATTTATGGCTGAGGGTGATCGAATGAAAGCTGAAGTTGAGGTTGAGAAGCTCAAGATTTTGCTTGAGCACTGGGTGGAGCATAACGCTGAACATAGCAAGAATTTTAGAAGCTGGGCTGAGAAAGCTAGGGGATTTAATTTAGGAGTGGCTAGTGATATTCTTTCTGCTGCAAATGAGATGGATAAATCAAGCGAGTATTTGAAAGCAGCACTTGCGAAGTTAAAAAGCCTATGAGAAATTATTTTGCACTTAGATTTTAGGCTTTACTTGATCTTGATATTTAATTCCGATAAATTGCACACTAAGATTAATAGTATTACATCTTGCTATTAATCCCTTTATGTTAATCCTTTTATTTTATACCCCCTCTAATTCACGCTCTCCTACGCCAGCGCCAGATAGCTTATGTGATCCCAGACTGTTTCCATTAATTCAAGTCCGAGTTCTTTCTTTAGTTTTTCAACTAGTTCTTCGCAGTAGCTCATTAGCTCTGAGTAATCTTCTGGGGCTATTGAATTGGTTCGATATAGCGCAGCGAGATAAGGGTCGAGAACTCCGATTAACATGAATATGAACATTTTAACATTTGATTCATGAGGCTCCATCTTTCTATAAGTCTCATACCAAGTTGTCACCATGTTCTTTATCTTCAGCAGCTCTTCATCCATGCTATACATATTTTTATTGAAGAGAATATTTAAACTTACTTAAAGAATTCTTTATTACGCAAGGCGCAGATAATTCAATCAATGGATAAATTCCAGTGCAGGAAATGTGGTTACTGCTGCAGGAATTTGAAGAGACTCAGGCGACTTGGGGATATAGAAAAGGGAAAGAGGCCTCTTTATATCCTCGAGGAGGATATATCGCTTTCACTCTATGAATGGGAAGTGGATGATTTTCAGCTTGCTGGTGAGAAGCTTGGCAAGAGGATTTCAGTTATTCCTATTTTGATTTGCATCGATCAACTTTCAAATACCCCTCTGGGTTTGATCTGGAGTATTCTTGATAGTGATTGCCCTTTTTTAAGTGAATCTAATCTCTGCTTGATTTACGAGCAGAGACCAATTATCTGCAGGATATTTCCAGTTAGGGTGAGTGGAATATTTCTCAGAACAAGCAGGTTGAAATTCTCGGATGTTTTTCAAGACTGCAAGTATTTAGCTCAGCTGGAGATTCCTAGTGTGCTGAGGTATGGTGAGTTCATTGCAATGCTGCATAATTGCTTTGGGGAGATTCATGCTTATTCATTTCATAATGAGAGGGTTCAAATGATTTTAATTGATTTCCTCCGCGATTTGGAGTCTAATGGTATCATTAGACTGGCGAGGAATAGGCCTTTGAAGTTTGTTAAAAATCTTGTGGCTAGAAGAGGTGCTATTGGTCTCTTCAAATTCTTAAAGGAGAATAAAAAGGTGCCAGCTAGCTATATTGAGGAGTTGCTAAAGCGGCTTAGGGATTATGAGTTTTCACGAAACGAGCTACAGGGAGCTTATAAAGAAAATAATATTAATTAATTAAAATATAAATATTTCTTTTTTAAAAACTTTCTAATAAAATACATTAGATATTAATTTTGATTATTGTCATTAAATCCTAGAGAATTAAAGGACAATAATCATTTTTTATGATTAATGTAAATTAATATAAATTGCGAAAAATATAAGTACATTGAAAATCATTAGAATTACTGCTGCCAGATAAGTGGCAGAAAATTTTTTAAATAGAATGGAGGTAAAGGAGGTAGAAAATTGGCTCAAAAAGAGCTGAAAATAAAGGATATCAAAGACACCTTGATCGAACAGCCATGGCCAGTGATAAAAGTACCATTTAATGAATTATGAACTGAGCTCTACGCCAAAGAAACAGGTCCAGATCGAGCCTATTCAGACTTCATGGAAGCAAACCTGCATCTAAGACACCAATGGACAAAGCCATTTAATCTCGATGGAATGCTAGTAATCGACTGCGCTCCAGACGATCCAAAGGGCTGGCTACTGGGAACTATGTTTGGCGAGCAAGGCGCATTTGTGGTTA
>JAWCLZ010000019.1:0-21991 GCA_038850275.1 Methanocellales archaeon
TTCTCTGGCTTGCAGGTTCCTCGAGTTGCATAGGGGCAGCTTCCAGGTTTGCATTCAATATGCACTATGTAGCCGCAGATGGTGCATTTAAACATTGGCATTTTTCCACTTTAATTTTTAACTTTTAACTTTTTTGCTACTTTGATTTAATCTATGATTAATTTTTTTGGCAAAGACGAATATCTCATATATGCTTGGCTCTCGCTAGAAAAGATAATAAAAATAAAAATAAAAATAAAATAAAAATAAAATAAAAATAAAAAGATTTCTCAAACCTCCTCGAGCATCGTTGTGAAAGCATCATGATGCTCTTCCTCATCTTCGAGTATTTCCTTGAAAATAAAAGCAGTAGTTATATCCCCCTCGCCCTCGGCTTGCTTGACTATTTGCTTGTAGAGAGATATTGCATCCTCCTCAGCCTTAGCATCTATCTCTAGAAATTCCTTCAAACTATTACCAATTTTTATCTCACTGGGTTTCGTGGTTGGAGTTCCAGTTAAATACCAAAGTCTCTCAGCGATCTTCTCCGCATGCTGCATTTCGGTAATTGCAGTTTTCTTGAAAATATCTCCAACTGCAACTGCTTTAACCCCTGTGACTTGCACGTGCTGCCACATATATTGAATACTAACTGCTATTTCCCTAGCAATGGCTTCATTCAACATCTGCTTCAACTTATCGCTTATTTTAGTTGCAGGTTCAATCAAAATTTACACCCCCAATCTTTCTCATGCTTCCTCTCTTTATACTTTTCCTTTAACTTGATTGGCTATCCTTCTGCCGAATTCAAAGCACTCTTTTAATTCGCTCTCGCTTGGTATCCATTGCAAGCGAAGTGGCTCAATGGTTTGGAAGCCGGCTTCTTCAAGGCGCTTGATTGCTGCGCTTGGCGCTTCTCCACTCCAACCATAGGATCCAAAGGCACTTGCCTTTTTACCTTTGAATCTCAAGCCTTTGATGTACTCCAGGAATCCAGCAACGCTGGGATAAATAGCATTGTTAATGGTAGGGGTTCCAACGAGTAGAACTCTGGAGAACTTAATTTCCTTCACGATCTCGCTCCAGTCAGACTTTCTGAGGTGGAATAATTGCGTCCTCACTCCTTCACTTGCTATGCCTTCTGAGATTGCAATTGCCATTTTCTCAGTGCTTTGCCACATTGTATCAAAGACTATTACAACTCTATCTCTCAGCACTCCTTTACTCCACTCGAGATATGCATTGATAATTTGCAGGGCATTCTCCCGCCAAATAACACCATGGCTAGGTGCAATGATCTTAGGAGCAATTCCTAGAGCTGTGATTTTTTCAACTGCTTTTGGAATTAAAGCTGAATATGGCTCGAGGATATTTGCATAGTACTTCGCTGCTTCCTCAAGGATATCAATATCCTTAACTTCATCATTGAATCGCTTTGAAGTTGCAATATGCTGCCCAAAGGCATCGCTTGAGAGTAAAATTTGGTCTTCAATGAGATAGCTCACCATGCTATCTGGCCAGTGGAGCATTGGAATCTCAGCAAATTTTAAAGTTTTCCTGCCTAGTTTTAATTCATCGCCTGTTTTCACCACTTGAAAATCCCACTCTCGCTGATAATGCTTTTTCAGGCCTTCTTTCCCCTTAGCACTGCATACAACCTTTGCCCTTTCTGCGATTTTTAGAATATCAAGAAGTGATCCTGAGTGATCCATTTCCACGTGATTGGAAATGACATAATCTATCCTCGCTGGGTCTATAACATCTTTAATTCTAGCGATCATTTCACCTGCAAATCCATGTTTAACAGTATCCACCAACGCGATTTTCTCATCGAGGATTAAATAGGCATTGTAACTCGTTCCCCTAGGGGTTTTATAGCCGTGGAAATCGCGTATGTTCCAGTCAATCGCTCCAACCCAGAATATTCCCTCAGTGATTTTAACCGCCTTCATATTACTTCGCCTTCGTATAACATTAGTAGTTTTCACATAGCATTTCGAAATAGTTCTTAGGATGCCTGCAGTTGGGGCACTCCTCTGGAGCAGATTTGCCCTCGTGTATATATCCGCAGTTTCTGCACTTCCACTTAGTCGTGCTCTCTTTCTCGAATACTTGAGCTTTCTTTAAATTCCCTAGCAGTGCTCTATATCGCTTTTCATGAAACTCCTCCACCTCGGCAACTTCTTTGAAGAACTTCGCTGCATCTTTAAATCCCTCTTTAATCGCCATTTTTTCAAACTCAGGGTACATCTCTGACCACTCATAGTGCTCTCCAGCTATTGCAGTTTCTAGGTTTCTGGCTGTATTATTCCATTCACCTAGCAATTTCCAGATCATCTTCGCGTGCTCTTTTTCATGATCAGCTGTTTCCTCGAAAATCGCAGCTATCTGCTCAAAACCAGCTTCTCTAGCTATCTTGGCGAAGTAGGTATACTTATTCCTCGCTTGGCTCTCCCCCGCGAATGCCTTCCATAGATTTTTCTCAGTTTCCGAGCCTTTCTTCACTGGTTGAGGATCAGAAACCGTTAATGGATCTTTCATTTAATACACCTCTTAAAGTAAATGTTTTTATACAAATACATTTTTATATAGATTTCGTATCAATATGGGAAGAAAAATGAAAAAATTATCCGAAAATAGGACAATTGAGCTTGAAATTGATGCTCTAGATGTGAAAATCCTCAAGCTGCTTGAGGAAGATGGTAGAGCTTCATTTACTGAGATCGCTAGGAAGTTGAGGTTAAATGAATCCACTGTGAGAAAAAGAATTTTAAGATTAAAATCAAAGCAAGTTATTAAAAAATTTTCAATTGAAATAGATCCCGCTAAAATTGGCTTCCATACCGTTGCAATCATTGGAATAGATGTCGAGCCCGCGAAACTCTTGGAAGCTGCGCAGCAAATTTGCGATATCCCTGCCGCTAGATATGTAGCTACTTCAACTGGAGACCACATGATTTTAACTGAATTCTGGGCAAAAGATGGAAGAGCACTTACCAGCTTGATCTCTAATCAAATTGGAAAAATAGAGGGCATAAAGAAGATCTGCCCCGCAATTATACTCGAGAAATTAAAGGGCTAGAGGTAGAAACAAATGCTCTTTAAAATTATGGGAGAAGGAGAACCAGTGAAGCTATTCATAGGCGGAGTGCATGGAAGCGAGGGAGAAATCACTGAAAAGGTATTACTCCGCTTAATTAAGAATACCAAAGTAACTCAAGGCAAACTTGTAATCTGCAACTTAATCAAGGATGGAGAATATCTCAGCACTTTGAATAAAGCCTATTATGAAAGCGAAGTGGGGATGAAGCTACTTGGAATTATACGCAGCTATAGGCCAAGCATATACATAGAGCTGCATTCCTATTCCCCGGAGAACTATGAAAAACTCATAGACCCCGAGCGAAAGCAAAAAACTGGCGTGCCACCTTTGATCGAGCTTGAACAGCGCATATTAATAGGCTCAGTTTCTCCCTTGATTCGAACCAATGAGTTTAAAATAGAGGATCTATGCTTAACGCTGGAGATTCCAAAAATCAATCCACCCCTTGATCTCGCTGCATCCCTGCTTGCAATGATTGCGAATCAAGATAAAGAGGAGATATTGAAAAGCTTTGAAGCAGGCTATCCTGAGCAGTACAAGATCATGGTTAAAAACTTCCAGGAATACTTCGGAGTTAAGTATTAAAATTAAAATAAAATTAAAATTAAAATTAAAATAAATAATTGGCTATTTCTAAGCGCCTCTCGCGATATCAATCAATCTAATTCTCTCCAGAAGGGTATGGTCGACCTCCGTCATCGGTATTCACAAAAAGTATACTAATTTGAACCCCTGATTTTTGGGGCTCTTCTCGGGAATGAGGACTTTGCAAGGGTTTTTTGAACACCTTTAATAAGACTTTTCTGAACAAACAGCAACTTTGGTCATCAGAAGCTATGAAAGAAAATGCCATTTTAATTAGTGTATTTAAGCAATTGAGCCTATGTCGATTTCAACAATGCTCATGGCGATATTAAGGCGAATATCCAAAACATTGCTTGATTGTTCAAAAACTGTGCCATTTATCAATAAGGTAACCTTATCTTCCGTTATACTTGTTTCAAATTGATTTGGTGACGTCAAATTGGCACCTGCACATTGAGCTGCGAGGTATTGCTCCCAAGCTTGAGGATAGTCCGTTTTAATTGATATCGCTATGCTTTTTGCATTAAAATATTCACTTTTCAAAATATTTTGGTTTGAAATAGTACTCGTCCTTATTTCTTCCATACTGGAGCTACTTAACGAGCTAGATTTACCTGCAAGAACGATTGCATGCACATCAACACTTATATTAACCTCATTCAATTTTGAAATTGTTATTATTGGAGGTAGCCTCATCGTCGACCTATTGTCTTGATTTATGATTAATGCGCCATTTTCATAGACGAGCTTTTGATTTATCCAGTAGTTGTTGTGGGAGAAGTATTTGATATTCCCAACACGGGTTAGATTTAGATCAGTTATGACTCGCGAATATGCAGATATATTGCTTCCTTTAATTGAGGTGGTGATTCTTGAATTTCCATCGATTCTATTGAACTCCAAGTTTATTGGATTTGGAGGATATTTTATATCAGGGAGGAAGGCTAAGATATCAAAGGTTAAAGGGCTATAAGCATTTCCTGATCCAGAGAAGTAATAAGGAGCATAATATACTCTCGTTCCATCCACATTGATAGTTAGACCTCGAGTATCGCTCACTCTGCTAAAAACAACTTCGTGGTTTCGCCCTTCAGCTATAGTGAGCTTGAATGCTGCATTAGTCCCAGACATATATGTGACAATTACTTCTAGCTTTTTCAACTCTGTTACATTTCTAATAGTTAGAGGGAAATCATTGTTTGTTTTGCTACTATAGGTAATGCTTAGGTCAGCTATGGTTGTATTTCTAGATATTGTAAATGAGCCACTTTCAGAATCTATCTCCAGCGACCCACTTGAAGAAGTTGAACCTAGAAATGGCAAGCTGTTGCTGCTACCCATTTGAATTGTGGTGCTTGTGGAATTGATGTTTGCAGCGGCTACTTTCTCAATATTAGATTTGAGTATTGAGAAGTCTTTTTTGACAGCTTGCATATGTTCTGCTTCAGCATCTTTTTTCCAAGCCGGTATATAACTTGTGTTAACTATTGCTAGTATGCCAACTGCAATTCCAAACATCAAAATTGCGCTTACTACAACAGATATAGCCTCTTCTGATCCAAAGAGTTTGTTCTTCATGTTTCACCTTTTAAATATCCTCTTGCGATCTGCTGCCCAGATTTGATGTAGAATACCGCCACCTCTAATGTTTCAGATGTAGAAAAATTCATTCCAGGGGTAATGTCTAGCGTTGTATTAATTTTAATGATATCACCTAGAAACCAAGTGCTAAAAGAACTTCTTGATGAATTCCAAATACTTATACTACCATTGATGCAAATAACTATTCTAAGATTTTTTACATCCACTGGGTCACCTCCAACGTGCTTGAGATATATGGTAGATGGTGCTTTTGCCCAAGCTTGGACTTCAACATGCGGGGTATCCTCATTAATTGGATATGAAAATACGAAAGCTGCCACGATAGAGAATGCGACCACTGCAATGCTAGTCATAAGCAGCTCACCTATGACCTCCGAGACCGCGCCTTCTGATTGAAATAATTCCCTCATATTTTTGCCTCTAAATAGCAACTGTAAATGTAATGAGCGCAATTGTTATCATAATCAAAGAATGCTTTATTCCCGAGAAAATCGAGCCTTCTCCCATTTGACCAGCGATCAAACCGGAGCAAAAACCTTGAATCAATGATGCATGATAAAAAAGGCGATTACATAGAGCGTAATCGATGCCTTCTGCGAACATTCTACTTGCTAAGATGCTACCTGAAATACTGCCCGTTGGCATCGCAGCTAAAAATTTTGTGCTCAACACAAAGACAACGAAAAGGAAGACAAAGAAAGAAATATAAACCACAATTACATAGATAAGCATATTTGTAAATCTTTCTCTCTTCAATGCTTGATTCATCTCTGCAACTCTGGCTGTAATTCTCAAAACCTCTTTAATATCGCTGGTTGCCTCACTGGCCTTTACCATAATCGCGATACATCGTGAGATTGCCATTGTTTTTATTCTTCGCTCAAACTTTATTAGAGCTTCAGAAGTTGCCCCACCCCATTCAATAATTTTCCAGATTCGCTTTACCTCTGATGTTAAAACTCCAAGGTTAGATTCTAAAATAGCTTTCATGGAGTGTGTAAGCGAGAGTCCAGCTTCATTCATGCTTGCAAGGCGCCTCAGAAACTCTGGAACCTGTCTTTCTATATCATTGATCTTTTTCTTGCGAATTTCATAGCAAATTGCAAAGGGAGAGAGAAAAATTAAAGCTGCGACTACTAAATGGTCGTCCAACAAGCTCAAAGCTGAATCAAAGCTAGTTATTCGGCTACAGAGATTATAATATTGAAGGGTGAAGTAGGTTATCCCGGGAATGAAGGAAATACAAAAGGTCTTATGGGGCTTTTCATAAAACCTCAATGCGTTTTTAACTGCTTTCCATCTATCATACTTTTCCAACTTCAATTTAAGGTTTTTCTCTTTCATTTGATCTGTAGCAGGACTAACTCTAACCTCCCGGAAGATATCTAGCTTCTTAGTGGATATTTCCATATCTAGGTTGCCCTCATTTCCTGATAGTGAAGTCAATAAAACTAGGAAGAAAGCGCAGCTCAATGGAACCAATAAATAGATTACGAGAACAAGCAAGATTAAAGAAGAAGGGTTTATCAAACCAATTACTACTATTATGGTTATTAGAAAAAGGGGACCTGCTACAAATACGGTAATATACACTTCTGCAAGTAAGCCTAAAGTTTCCAAGAAAATCTTTTGCTCAACTAAAGCATTGCTGTGAAATTGATCTGATTTACTGCTTAGATACTCGATAATGTTCCCTCCACTTTTTATTACTGAAATTAGACCATCTAGAAATTCTTTGAACATTTGCGATGGAGTGCGAAAACTAGCATTTCTTATTGCTGTTATCACATCTACCCCGAAGAATTCTATGTCTCTAACTATAAGGGCAAATTCTTCAGCAGTATCTTGATAAATTGCTTTTTTATCCGCTATCGATTTAAACATTTCCAAAATATTCAAGCCTCCTTTGCTAAGCGCAAACATATATGCAACTGCATGCGGTAGAGTGAGATTGATTCTGGTTTTACGAATTCTAGCCTTTAGCTTAGGATAAAGCATAAAAAGGTAGTAGCTAGTCGAGGCAAATAATGCAAAACAGATCATCCCTGATATAAATGAGAATAGCATTACTCTACCTGTTTCATCAAAAGGAAGCATTTCCCAAAAATCTGCTTTCAATAAGCCTAGTGGAGTGAGCTTCATTTGAACCATAATCTGGTACAATGTAGAGCCAACTACTCCAGCAATAAGACCAATTATTATTGAAAGGAGTTTTGCAGTGCTCAAATATTGCTCAGCTCTCATACCAATATTTGCCTGCCTCAAATATTTTTGAGTGTTAAGCTGTGTCTCGCTTTTCATATTTTCCCTAGCCCAAAATTTTATTTAAATTGCCATCTTCAACGGCCTTTATTACTCTTTTTGGATCCGATAAGTAGCTCTGTATAACCATTGATAATCTATCTAAGTCTCTTATATCGAGTTTTGCACATAGGCTCAAAACCTTTTCTCGATTTGAAAGTTCTTCCATAAGCTCTTCATAGCTCCAACCTCTACGCTGCATAATATCTCGAAGTACATAAGAATCGCTTGGACGCACGAATTTATCAGTGATCGGATCCCATTTAAAGGCTTCATTTATTCTTAAATTTCCTGTTCTTGGATCCAAGCCAGTAAACTCTGTTATTTGCATTACCCTTCTAACTCTTTCTCCCTTGAGATAAATTAGGATTTGCAAGCATAAAATGTCCAACGAGGATATCATAACTCTTGGCACATTTATAGGCTCATTTTCCAAACGATTAACTGCTTCTTGTACACTACCAGCGTGCAAGGTTGAGTAGGTCGCATGACCGGTGCTCATGGCTTGAAAAAGAGTAAGTGCTTCCTTGCCTCGAACTTCTCCAACGATTAAATATTCTGGTCTTTGACGCATTGCCTGCCTCAAAAGCTCATACATGTCCACCTCTCCTACACCATCTTTCGAGATCGTATCCCTCGTCACGCTTGCAATCCAATTCTCTTGGTAAAGAGTTAGCTCTCTTGTATCCTCTATGCTCACGATTTTCGCTAGAGGTGGTATGAATAAGGAGACCGCATTTAGTGAAGAGGTTTTCCCAGAAGCGGTGCCACCAGCGAAAATCAAGCTCTTATTGTTCTCGATAGCCAACCATAGATATGCTAGCATTTCTGCTGAAAAGGTTCCATAATTGATCAAATCTATAGGTGTAAATGGGTCTTCCCGGAATTTTCTTATGGTAAAAGAACTTCCTCTTGTGGTAATCTCCCTTCCCAGTGTGGCTTGAAGTCTTGAACCGTCGGAAAGTGTAGCGTTGATCAATGGATTACCAAGGGATATATGTTTGCCGCTGCGTTGCGCTATTTTGATCACAAATGAGTTGAGCTCTTCCTCTTCGAAGGCAATATTTGTCTTTATGTTTCGATATAGGCGATGATAAAGGAAAATGGGAATGCCAGCTCCATCGCAAGATACATCTTCTATGTAGGGGTCTCTTAAAAGTGCGTGGATTTTTCCATAGCCCAAGTAATTTCTATAGATATAATATAAAATTTTATAAATAGAAGAAGTTTCAAGTTTTAAGCCATATTGTGTCAAGAGTTGAAGAATTTTGAATTTCAGAATTTTTATTTTGGAAAATAGGTCTGAGGATATATTCTCAAGTGTTAATATGTCTTGTAAGTCTTCATTCAACCTTTCCAATAGCTCTTTCTCAAATTTTGTTAAGGCCGGTTCGATCACATTGTATGTAAGTCTTTTTTTATCTTTTTCATAGAGCAAGACTACAAATGAAAAGGGCTCATCAATCCAGTACCGCTTAATTTCCTGGTTATCTTTAAGCGTCTCAAGAGCAGCGAGGATTCCGTGCTTTGCAGGATCGTAGGGTTCTAATTGATCATATCCTTTGTTGAATCGAAGTACATTTATGATCCGACCAAGAAGTTTTTTGTTCCCATCTGCTCTGCTAAGAGCATTGAATTCTGTTTGATTTAGACCAGACAAGAGTTCAAGGGTATCTAGCTTCCCTAAATTGCGAAATTTGCTCTCAATTTTGATCATTTTTAGATCATAATTATTATGAGCTCTCATATAAGCTTTTTGGAAAAATTACCAATAATTTAATTAAAAATTGTTTATTTATGCAATTAATTCAGAAAAAAATTTAAATATGGAAAAAAATCATAATTAACATAATAATAATGAAGTATGTCAAGCAATCAAATGGAAGTCCAATTTAAAAAGATTCCATCTGGCATAACCTCCCTTGACTCTGTAATTGGCGGAGGTTTTCCCATTGGCTCTCTAGCTCTGCTCCTCGGTGAAAGTGGTGCTGGGCACATAGAATTTGCATATACCTCAGCAATAAAGCTATCAATCCAAAATGCAAATTCTACTCTATTTGCTCAAAACAATGTAGTAATTCCCAAAAAAATATTATACATCTCTCTAACACGCTCCAAGTCTGATGTACTAAGCGAGCTCGCTATTTCATTTGCTCCAAGCTATTATGAGGCAGTAAGGAAAAATATTCAATTCAAAGATCTCTCAAAAATATACTTCAAGAAATCTTCAGTGCCATATTCCTGGTTCTCTTACACAAATGCATCTATAGAAGATCTAAAAAGAGTCAACCACGAAAGAAATCTATTAGAAGCACTTGTTTGTTGTTTAAATGAAGATGCCCTCGATAGTCTAGTAATAATAGATTCAATTACTGCCTTGGCTCGAAGCTGCGCTGAATCGCCGTATTGGAAGGATCTAATTTCTTTCTTGAGAGGCTTACAGAAGATCTCAAAGCACTGGAATGGCTTGATTTATGCATTAATGAATTCAAAAATTTTTGATACCCAATTTCAAGAGGAGATCATAGATTGTGTTGATGGAGCATTAATCTTTGAATGGGAAGAATCAGGGGCTTATCAAAGACAGCGCACGATGTATATAAAAAAATTCCGTGGCTTAATGCCACATCTAGAGCAGCATAACATTGTTAAATTTGAAACAAAAATCACTCCAGATCTTGGATTTGAGGTTTCGAATATCAGACAGCTATTTGGAAGGAATTAAATGATAAAAATATCAACTGGAATAATAGGATTGAATGAATTACTGGGAGGAGGCTTCCCAAAAAATCATGTGATTGCAGTTATAGGTCCTTGTGGTACAGGCAAGTCTATGATGGCATTGCAATTCATATATGAAGGCTTGAAAAACAATGAGCCAGGAATATTTATAAGTTTAGACGAGAGTGAGGAAGGATTAAAGAAAACTGCTACTGCAATTGGGCTTGACCTAGATCATTATGCTAAAGAACAAAAACTCGCCCTTGTTAAGCTCGATGCCTCCGATGTGATGACTTCTGTAACGAGAATTGAAAGCGATCTGCCACCTCTAATTAAATCATTTGGAGCTCAAAGGATAGTTATCGACCCCGTATCATTAATAGAGATGCTCTTCACAAATGAATCTGAAAGAAGAGGTCAGCTATTCAACCTTTGCGAAATGATTAAGCAAAGTGAAGCCACTGCACTATTAACCTCTGAATCAAACAGGGACGACCCATATACTTCAAAATTTGGCTTGTTGGAATACGTGGTAGATGGCGTAATAGTTCTGCGTTTCATAAGACAGCAAGATCTCCGCGAGGCAGTACTTGCAATGGAAGTGCTCAAGATGCGCAGATGCCGACATTCGCGAGAAATCAAGCCCTATGCCATAACTGATCGAGGAATAGAAATATACATCGAATCAGAGGTATTCTAATATAAGTTGGAAAGCTATTTAGCTGTGAAAAGAATATGATGTGGCAAGAAAATGAATATAGAATATATATTGAATGTAATTGGCCTGGTTCATTTGATATTCGCGATAATTGTGGCATTTCTATTATTAGCTATGGTCAATATATTTATGACATATGAGAAAGAAATCGTCCAGTCATTGCTCTTTCTAAAATATGATTATGTGAAAAGGGCATTTTCTTTTTTAGCAATCGCAGCAATTTTATATGTAGCTGATGCCATATTTAAATATTTTATAGAAGAAGGGGTCATAAAGCAGATATCCTCTTACATAATTTCAATGTTTATAGGCCTTTTCTTCTTGATATTTTCATACATTCTATACACCACTCTAAGAAAATAAGAATAGAGATGATAATGTTAGGCAAACTCAAATTGCATAGAACAAAAATGAAAATCCTAGAATTGGGAGGTAGATATGGCAACTAAAAAGGAGAGGTTAGATGAAATTCTTGCCAAGTTCATGCAAGTTGGACAGATAAAGGCCATAGTAGTTGTATCGAGAGAAGGATTGCTAATCACCTCTACAACCCCCCCAAATGTCAATGAGCGAATTGTGGCAGCACTTTGCTCCACAGTTATGGCAAGTGCTGAAACAGCAAGTGTTCAAATGAAAATTGGCGAAGTGAGCGAGATAACCGTAAGAACTTCCAATGGTACCTTTTTTTTAAGACCTGCTGGTAAAAAGGCTGTGTTAATTGCATTGGCTGAAACCAATGCGCAATTAGGCTTGATCGCGATGGAAATGGAAACTAGAGCGGATCAAGTCAAGCAAGTGCTAGAAGAACTTTAGGTGCTTATAATGAAAAGTACCATTAAAAAGACCTATATTCCAGTACTCGACGATTTGCTAAATGGAGGTACCCCTTCTGGAGCCTCGCTGATATTTTGCTCCATGCCTGGAATTATTTCAGATGTCTTTGGGCTTCAGCTTCTAGCGGAAAGGTCGATAAATGACAAAGAAGTTGGTTTCATATATACTAATACAAGAACCCCCTCTGAAATTGCACAAGAGTTTGATAGATATGGTTGGAGTATACAAACGCTACTTGACATTGGACAGATATTCTTCGTTGATTCTGTGAGCCCTACAATTGGGATAAAAGGTCAAGGCAAGTACAATGTAGATGCTTTAGATCAAACACAAGAGATTGTTGGTGAGGCAATCAAGGATGCTGCAAATGGCACAGGGATTATTGATAATCTCGCGACATTGATAGATAGTCTAGGGGAGGAAAAAACAATTATGTTCATTGAATATTGGAATAGCCTTGCTAAAGCCAACTCAGTCAACCTTGTTTATTTATTCACTAATTGGGGTTATTCCAATGAAATTTTGAATAAAATTATGGCATCAGTAAACTGCGTGATACATTTGCGTGCCATTGAAGAAAAAATAATATATAGACAAGTTTTTACAGTCATTAAATCAGACTGGGCTGACCGCTCAGGATCAAAGATTTTCTATGAAGTAGTTTGCCCAGGCGGTATCAAGGTATTTATACCTAAGATCTTAGTTACTGGGCCATATAATGCTGGTAAGACGTCATTCGTTCACGCGCTGTCAACTGTTGCTGTGTCTGTAGATAGACAGGCTTTCGAGCTTTTTCCAACTACAGTCGGCTTGGACATTGGACATATTGATTATAAGGGCTTCTCGGCAGATATCTTTGGAACTCCTGGTCAAGAACGATTTGACTTGCTTCTTGAGCTCCTTGCAAGGGAAGCTCTAGGGGCATTCATAGTAATAGATTCCACAAAACCAGAGACATTTGCAAGAGCGAAGGATATGATTAAGATATGCAAGATCGAGATGATTCCAAGGGTAGTTGTGGCGAACAAGCAAGATCTTGAAAATGCATTGAGTAGCGAGGAGATAAGAAGAGCGATGAATTTACCCGATGACGTGCCTATAGTGCTTGCTTCGTCAAAAAATAGGGAAGGAATATTCGAGGCAATGGAGACTTTGCTCAAGCTCATTTACAGGTGAACCATGATTCCACGCATTAAATCTGGAATTCAAGGCTTGGACGAGTTTATTGGCGGAGGAATACCCGAGAATACAATAACATTGCTCTATGGACCTCCAAAAACTGGTAAGTCGATTTTTTGCTATCAATTTATGTATCAAGGGTTAATCGACCAGGAGCCATGTCTTTATCTGATGAGCGATTATACCTTAGACCAACTTTCTCAAAGAATGATGGGATTCAACTGGTTTATAGAGAATTACATTCAAGATAAAATGCTCTTCGTGGTCGATACTGCCTCGCGACTCTCGATGGAAGTGCCAATGGAAACATATACATATAAGGTTTCCTCTCCTCAGAATCCAACGGATATGATGATAAAAGTGAATGAAGGCATAAAATTCACGTGTCAAAGATCTCCTAGGTTTCGAGCAATTTTGGACTCTTTGACCTCGCTGTTTATCTATAATCCATCCTTGCTCATCATAAGAGTCTTAAAAATGTATATACAGCGAATCAAAAAAGCTGGCGGCACAGGCATTATTACTTATGCCATGGGCTCTGTGGATAAGAACATCGAGACAATGCTGAAGAATTCAGCCGACAATATAATCTACCTCTCCCAATCTCAGACAGGGAGGTATGAGATCACTATAGAAGCCATGGTCGGAGGCAGTCCAAAAAAGGCCGCCTTTATGATAACTAATAATGGGATAGCGATAAAAACCTAGAGCAGCAAGAGTTAACCAAAGCCTAGATGATGAAGTCGAAATCGAACTAATGCTGACCCGTTACTTCAGGTTGCCCCCGCGATCAAAAACCATATAACAAACATAACTAAAACATTGTGTAGACATCAGAGGTTAAAGAAAAAATTCTATTACGTCACCTGAATTTTGAAATCATTCTCAGGAGCGAAGGGTTTTCAAAGGTTTTTTGAATGCATAAATTGCTCCAATAGTTAAACCGTGGGCGAATTTAGAGAATGATGTACGAACACTTTATTCCTTCAAAGCAATAGCAATAATCGCAATCAACACCAAGAATTGCAGGGTAAAAATGAAAAGGGAAAAGAAAAGAGCGTAGAATCAAAAGATTAAGAAAGTGGTATTGGAAAAAACCACTTTCAATCCTATTTCTTGACCCCAAATGCTACATAGAAATGTATGAAGAAAAAGTACCCTATCAGATAGGGTCAATCCATTTCTATATACTCTTTCTCCTTCGAAGCATTGAATAGAGTTCTTCGGGTTTGAAGTGTTTTTCAATTTCCGCGCTTAGCTTGTATAGCTGCACTTTCTGCATTCTAATTGCGGTTTCCATGCTTTTTAACATATTTTTACTACTCTCACTTATCCCCCCTTCTGAGAGAGCTTGCTGAGTATAAATTTGTTTAAGCAATGTCAGAAGACGCTCATTTATTTTAAGAAAATGAGCTTTGGTTTTGTAATCTTCCACTAGATTTCTTTTAACCCCGAGGCTTAATGCTATCTTTTCAAATTCTTGAATCTTTTCCCTAGCATTTAAGGTCTCAGTTACCACGCTAATTAGCTGCTGCTTGGTAACTGGTTTAACCAGATAGTTCTCAATGCCCTTTTCTAAGATACTGAGATCTGGTTTCAGAGCTGTGAGCATGATCACTGGGATATCTTTAGTTCTAGGATTTTGCTTTATTTTCTCAAGCACTTGCCATCCATTCATCTCAGGCATATTTATATCCAGTAAAATCAAATCCGGTTTTTCCAAGGCAAGTGTGTTAAGTGCTTCTTTACCACTGTATGCCTTTATAACTCTGAAGCGATGGCATAGCATTTCCTCAAAGATATCTACAACATCTTGCTCATCATCGATGATCATAACTTGATTCATATCGAATGTTGACATTTTTCTCCTTCTTCACACCTTTTAATGGTTTAGCTAAGGCAAATTATCATGAATATTATATTAATTACAAATATTTAAACGTAAGGTAATAATTTTCAAATTTGATTATCAAAAACAATAATATACAAACTCAAATTTTAATATTTCATAATCTGGTTTGGATCATTAATGTGGATCGACGCAGTCCCTCTGCAATTATAAATCCCATTTGGGCGGCTTGCTTGCTCAAGAAATTTGTGCCAGAGAAGTGGTATTGATTAAAAAATGAATCTGGTTGAAGAGAATACATATTTTGCCAAACAATGGATTCAGCGCATAATCGAGGAATGGGATAAAGCCAATTTTCAAGGAGCAACTTGCAGCGAGGGAGATATGCCTATGCAACCATTATTGTCCTTTTTGTATAAAATTCAATATTTAATATCACGGCAGAACTATGCACTGGCTTGTAAATCGGCTTTCAAATTTGCGTTCGTCACATCAAACATCAAACCAAAAATAAATAAATAAAAGTAGCGCCTTTAATTTATAGGCGCGCCTAAAGAGTAATCAACGGTCAACAGCGAATAGAAAAAATTTAATTTTTATATGCAATTCCAAATATATAATATCCAATTTGATTAAAGGGATACCTCCAGCGGAGTAAATCCTCGATTTTGGAAAAAAATTTTTGCGTGCTCGAGAGCGAGCCGCGGTGGAATTTAAACTTAGGATAAATAAAAAGCAATAAGCAGCCCAGCTTGAGGTTTTCAAATTTAGTGCTGAGCAATTTCTTCAGCTCACCTGCGGAGTAATAATGAGTCCAAACTATGCCTTCGCTATATTCACTGCTGCGAAGCGCGATTATTAACCATTTCCCTTTAAAGGTTAAGAATGATTTAAGCCACCAAGTGAGATTCCAACGATTCACCACCGAGAAAATAAAAATCCCTTTGGGCTTGAGCACTCTAGCGATTTCTTCAAATGCTTGCTTGTATCTAACAACGTGATTCAACGCTCCAAATATAGAAATCACCGAATTAGCGGAGCAGGATTTAAATGGCAGGGCTTCGGCAGATGCAATTAGAAAATCGACATTAAAATTCCCACCGCTCTTAGTTCTCGCGATTTTAATCATCTCAAGAGAAATATCAATTCCAATAACGCGATAGCCACAATTCGCAAGCAAAATCGACTGCCTGCCAGTGCCGCAGCCGATGTCGAATACTATTCCTTTCACTTTTTTCAATAGCACTTCATCCTCAACGCTATGCATATAAGCTAGTTCTGGATTTTGATAGCGTTGGTCGTAGTCTTTGGCTAATTTATCATAATAAGCTTGGATTTGTCTCACATTTAACTTCATTTCCAATAAGGCTGCATTATATCTAGATATGCATTATGAGCTGCGATCATTCCTTGGGCAACTGCTAAAATAATTAATTCTAATTTGCCGCTGCCAGCGACAATGTCACCTGCAGCGTATATACCACTTAGATTCGTTTTTTGTTTCTCGTCAACCTTTATTCTACCTTCATAATCAAGCTTCAATCCTAGTTTTTGAAACATTTCATTATTAGGAATCAATCCAACAGCTATTACAACTGCTTGAACCTCAACTTCGAAATCTATTTGCTTCTCACTGTTGTAAAGCACTGCTTTTTCCACACGCTCTATTCCTCTAATTTCCTCGAGCTCGGTATTCAGAAAAATTTTCACATTCCCCTTCTGCCTCAATTTCTCCAAGCTGCTTTCAAGTGCTCTAAATTTATCCCTTCTATGAATTAAATTAACCTCGCTCGCAATATTTGCTAAATCAAGTGCAGCGTCTATCGCGGTATTGCCCCCTCCCACAACTAAAACCTTTTTGCCCTTAAATTGCTCAGGATTTGAAACATAGTAATATACACCTCTCTCTCCATAGTTGAACTCAGCCTCCCCAGGTACACCTAGCTCTTTTGGTCTAGCTCCCGTGGCAATTAAAATAGCCTTGCCTTGGAATTGCTCCTCAAGGGTTTTCACAATCCTTTGCTCAGTTATTTCAATCACGCGCTCTTTTTTCAGCTCCACACCGAGAGACCTAGCTTCTTCAAGCAATGAATTCACAAGTTCTCTTGCTGTACCTGAGAAACCAGGGTAATTGGGAATAATTTTCTCGGGATAAAGCGCTGCTAATAAGCCTCCATATGCTCCACTCTCAAAAACAACAACTCGCAAACCTCGCTTGGCTGCAGTTATAGCACCGCTTAACCCCGCTGGACCACCGCCAACTACAATTAAATCATAATTTTGAGACATAATTCAAATATAACTATTCACTTTAAAAATGCTTTACTCCAATTTAACTGCCTCAATGAGACATATTGCTACGCATGCTCCGCACTCCCCGCAAGTCCCAAGGCATATAACGCTGAAACTTCATCTATTTTCAATACCTTGGGATTCATTGGGCAAATTTCAGAGTAGGCTCACACCTATGCATTTTTCTCCATACAATTATGAACATGTTGAAAAAAGAAAAATTAATGAAAAAGGGAAAATGCTCGGCTACTTAACCTCTATCTTGTGTCTCTTCACTTCCGGCGGAGGAGTTTTCTTAGGAATTTTAATTTCAAGCACACCGTTTGTAAGAGATGCCTCAGTCTTCTCGGGAATAACTTCCTGCGGGAAAGCTAGGTATCTGCAGAGGTTTGTATAGCTTCTTTCCTTTCTAATGAACTGCTCGCCTTTTTCCTCAACCTTTGTCTCAGCCTTGCCGCAGATCTCTATACTAGTTGGAGTGGCGTTGATCTCAATATTTTCCCTCTTAATTCCCGGGAACTCTGCAATTACCTTATATTCACTGCCTGCATCTATGAGATCAACATGTGGTACTTTGACCTCGCCCACATGTTCATGCCATGGGACAACTGGAGAGAACCAGAAAATATCTTCCAAGCCACGTCGGAAGTCGCGGAAAATGCGGTCCATATCTGCCCAGAGATCAAATGGCCTCCACACTTGAATTGGTGCTTCCCCTTTCTCCTTCTCCTTTACCTCAATTTTCTCCTTCTTAGCTGCTTTTTTCTTAGCCACATTTAACACCTCCTAATTAATTTTTACCTTTCTTTACCTTTCTTTACCTTTCTTTACCTTTCTTTACCTTTCTTTACTTTTTCTATTATCCTCCTCCCTATATCTCTACCAAACTCTCTGCATTTATCCAACTTAGCTTCATCAATTACTCCAACACAGCGAAGCCCAGGCTCAATTACATTCATCCCAAGTTCCTTTAGAAAAGCAATCATTTGAGGCACTGCCTCACCACTCCAACCATAGGATCCAAAGGCACTCCCCACTTTACCTTTAAACGAATACTGCTTCATTTTATCCATAAAATTCTTCATTCCATAGCTTGGCTTAGTATTATGGGTAGGGGAGCCTAGAATTACTCCATCCAGGCTTAAAACTTCACTTGGCTCAAAGTTATCCACTTTTTTTAAAACAACCTCTACGCCAGCAATGCTCCTAGCTCCCTCCGCAATGGCATGCGCCATTTTCTCGGTCTTACCAGTTCGAGTATCGTAAATTATATAGACCTTTGACATTCTCTCACCTAATCAAATTATTTTTTTACCCAGCTTTAGATCACTTAAGTGGATTACATTAACTGGACAGCTTCTCGCAGCTTTTAAATTGCATTTATAATGCTTTCTCTCTATTTCTAGCACTTGCCAGTTTCTCCTCACAGTTTTTCCACCTTTTATACTTGAAGCTCCATCTGTTAATACTTCCCAGAATTCAGGGCATACGAGGGTGCAATTTCCACAGCCTATGCAATTCTCTCTATCAAAGCTTATCATATATCTACCCAAGCTAAAGCCTCCTTAAATGAGCATTTTCCCATTTTTATAGACATGTATGCAATTCACAGGGCAGAGCTCAGCTGCCTCTTGATTGCAGGCTATTTCCTCAAGCTCAAGTTCCTCTTTTTCTGTTCCCTCACCCCTTGAGCGCTTCAAAGTGGAAAAACCATCTTCAGCTAGCTCCCAGAAGTCTGGGCAAGTAGCTGCGCAGCTTCCACAGCCTATGCAAAGCTTTCTTTCATGCGCTATTTTAAAAACCATTTAATCACTACTTCTTGCTTTTGCCTCTCTTTCGCTTGCTCTTTTCGAAGATCTCTGCGCAGTGTATGCAGCAAAAGGTATATTCAACGCCATTTATCACTCGCTTCTCTAGAGCGAAGATGCATTTCTCAGCTGGAAGCTCAACTTCGCATACTTGGCATTTCATTGCTCTCCCTCCCCTTTCTCTGTTTTTTTCTTCAAATAGTCCTTAATAGCTTCGTGGAGTGCATCAGCAGCGAGATTTGAGCAGTGCATCTTCACAGGTGGTAAGCCTCCCAGTGCATCTGCTACATCTTTGCGGGTTATCTTCATTGCTTCCTCCAGAGTTTTCCCCTTAGCTAGCTCTGTGATCATTGAACTCGTTGCTATTGCCGCGCCGCAGCCGAAGGTTTTGAATTTAACATCCTCAAGTTTGTCATCCTTAACTTTAATATAAACACTCATTAGATCTCCGCAGACTGGATTACCAACTGTGCCGATTCCATCTGCATTTTCAATCTCTCCAACATTTCTAGGATTTCTAAAGTGATCCAATACTTTCTCGCTATACATAGCTTCACCTCAATTCCCTAGGGGTAAGAGGAGACGTAGCTCTAAGTTTTTTAATCACCCCAGGTAATATTGAGAGCACGAGATCGACTTCTTCCTCGATATTCCACCTACCGAGGGTAAACAGGAGCGAGCCATGTGCTTCCTCGTGCTTTAAACCTATCCCTAGCAATACGTGGGAGGGCTCAAGAGTTAAAGAGGTACAAGCTGAGCCTGAGGCAGCGGCTATGCCGTGCATATCCAAGCTTAAAATTATACTCTCCCCCTCAATATAGCTGAATCTAAAATGCGCATTATTAGGCAGCCTCTGAGTTGGATGTCCATTTAAATAAGACTCAGGAATCGAAGTTAAAACCCCTTTTATGAGCTTATCTCTAAGCTTTTTCAAGCGCTCGCTCTCCTGCTTCATCTCAGCTTTAGCTATCTCCGCTGCCTTGCCAAAGCCAGCTATGCTAGCAACATTTTCCGAGCCTGATCTTAGTCCACGTTCCTGCCCTCCACCGTGTAAAATTGGCTCTATCCTTGTGCCATCTTTCACATATAAAGCTCCAACTCCCTTGGGACCATAGATATCATTTGAGGAGATGGAGAGCAAACTTATATTCTCGCGGGAAACCTCTATCTCTACTTTTCCACACGCTGCAGTTGCATCAACATGCAGTGGAATTTCTTCATCCCCGGCTATTTCAGCTATTGCTCTCACTGGCATAAGCGTGCCTATCTCGCCATTTGCATAGCTTATGGAAATTAAAATGGTTTTATCTGTTATAGTGTTTTTCAGTTCCTCTAGATCTGGAATGCCATATTTATCCACAGGGAGATAGGTGACTTGGAATCCAAATTTAGAGAGATATTTACAGCTATTAAGCGTGGACATATGTTCGATCTTCGTGGTAATGATATGATTACCCTCATCTCTATTTCTAAATCCCACGCCTTTAATCGCGAGGTTAATACTCTCAGTTGCACCTGAGGTAAAGATTATCTCCCGAGCTTTATCCGCGCCTATTAACTCTGCAACTTTACTCCTAGCTTCCTCCACAGCTTTTTTTGGCTCGCGGCTGAAGGAATGTATGGAAATGGGATTTCCAAAGCTCTCACTGAGATAAGGTAGCATTGCCTCTATCACTCTTGCATCCACGGGTGAAGCTGAAGCATAGTCGAAGTATATTTTAGCCATTTCAGTCACTTGTAACGATATCCTCAGTTGACTTCACCATTGGCTGATTGCAGCAGGTTAGCACTCCTTTACTTGCCTTTAAAATTTTAACTTCATTGCCGCAGATCAAGCACCAGAATATTTCCCCTTCCTTCATGTGATGGGTCATATCCTCACCTCTAATCTAAAACCACATTGAAGCATCAACTTCAAGCACTAAGTCGTTAAGCGTTGCAGCTCCAACTATTTTCGCTTCCGGTATGAAATCGCCCCTTTGAAGTGCAATTAACTGCGTGCTCTGCTCGCAAACCATGAGTTCAACCCCTGCTTTAATAGCTTGATCCATGATTTCCTTTAGCGAGGGAAAATTCCCAAGCTTGATCTTCTCCGCTTCCCCTCTTTTCACCACCGTTATCCCCATGCCTAGGAAGTAAATCACTGCATCTAAATCCATAGCTTTAGCGGTCATCGCTAATACAAATGGCGAGTAAAGCCTCTCAGGCGTATCCACGCCACTTGTTTGCACATATAAAATCTTTTTCCTTTTCCCTTCTTTTCCTTTTTCTTTTTCAGCCATTATTAAACCTCACTTATTTTTTTCTTATCAAGAATCTTATAATTCTACCCTCTTTCTTCAACTCAAGCAGTTCATTTCCAGTTCGCTTTGCCCAACGCCTTATGTCCTCCTCCGCCGCTGGATCGTCTGCTAATACCTCCAAAATTTCCCCGGCTTCGAGTTTATCCATTTCCTCTCTAGTTTTGAAAACTGGCACTGGGCAGTATAAACCAATGCAGTCTAAAGTTCGATCTGGCTTCATACTTTGCATTTCCCACCTCTTGATATGCAATGCTCAGGCTTCACACAAGCTTCAAATGCACAGGATTCAACGCAGTCCCAGAATTCCAAGCAGTTCTCTGGTCTAACCACTTTGGCAACTCTATCCTGCATTTCCAGCACTTCACGAGGGCAAGCAGTGATGCAAGCTTCACAGCCTATGCATTTTTCCTCAACTATGATTGGAGGCATGCCATCACTTCTAAATTAATCTCCAACTATATTTTCATCTTCAAGGGGTTGATATCCATCTTTTGAAGAGCAGCGGGGACAAGCATCTAATGGTTGCTCTTTCCTCTTAATCTTCAATATCTCCCCGCAGATTTTACATCTCCAGAGCTTCATTTTTTCACCTTTTTAGTTGCATTTATAATACTTAACCTTGATCCCTTGAAGCCAAGATATTGAGCATTTTATGGGTCTCAGCATATATGCAGGGCAGCTTATTTCTGCTGCAGTCAATGTCAAGCTTGAGCATTG
>JAWCLZ010000020.1:0-20708 GCA_038850275.1 Methanocellales archaeon
GTTCTTCATCCACTTTAACCGTTAAAATTTTCATATTTTAAAATTGAAAAGTATATACGTATATACTTTTCCACGCCCCTCCAATTACTTTTCAGCGAGCAAGCTTAGGAAGAATGAAAAGAAAATTGTTTGCAAGCCAATTACCAATAAGGTATAGCCAATCATATTCTCCCCATGCAGAGGAAGCACTTTAAAATCGCTATCTATCCACTTAAAAAATAAATGCAAGGAATAAGCAAAGCCAATTGCGAATAAACCAAATCCAACTATTAAACCACGCTCTAGAGAAACACGATTTAAAAGCGCCCTTGATATAGAATCGAGGTCGAAGAGATCCCGCTGCTTACCATAAACACTCGCGAATAAACCAAGCATAGTTAATTCATAGCCAACTATAGCAGCTAAACTCCCAGTGATCATAGAATTCAAACCAGGGGTAAAGCCAATGTAAACATGGAAGTAGCTAAAGAGCATGAGTAAAAAGCCAGCGAATAATAAAAACAAACCTGGAATGAGATAGAGATGCTTAGGGGTATAGAGAAGCATGAACTTCAAATGCCTCCACCCATCGCTAAAGGAATTCAACTTAGAATTCCCAACTCTAGGGTAATAAGTAACTGGCACTTCAACAATACGCAAGCCCCTCCTCTTAGCTTCAATTATCATCTCACTAGCAAGCTCCATACCATTAGACCTAAGCTTCATCCTAGATAGCGCATCTCTAGTTAGAGCTCTAAAACCAGAGTGAGCATCACTAATATTTGCTTTGAAAAACAAATTCAAAAAACGAGTGAGCAAGGGATTACCGAGGTAGCGATGAAGCCAAGGCATAGCCTTAGCCTTAATCTCCCCTTTAAACCTACTTCCAATCACAACATCAGCTATACCTAGCTTCAAAGGCTCAATAAACTTACCAAGCTCAGAGAAATCATAGGTATCATCGCCATCCCCCATAACAATAAAATCCCCCCTAGCTCGAGTGAAGCCAAATCGAAGGGCATAGCCATAGCCAAGTTTATCAGGCATAAAAACTCTAGCACCAAGTGAGCTAGCGATCAAAGGAGTATTATCCCTAGAGTTATCGCAAACAACGATCTCACCCTCAACCCCAAGTTGCTTAAAAGCACTTTTAATTTTCTCAATACAAGTTGCAATAGAGCACTCTTCATCCCTAGTTGGAATTACAACTGAGACTTGGGGAATTCTCAGAGTTTCAAATGTTTCAAATAATTCATCCCTCAAACTATCCATACCATCAAACCTAAATTATTTTTACAATCCAAGCTAGCTCAAGCCAGTCTCTTCTCATCCGCAGATTTGCTCAATTCAACTTAGCTTGAGGAAAGACTTAATTATTCCCTCTGAGAGATTGCAATATTTTTTAATGATATTTATGAATATCTTCTCTTGAGTAGTAGCACTCATGCAATAATTATCCTCGAAATCCTCAATTGCTTGAAGCTCATTAACAATAAGCCTAACTTGAGCTTGGGAAACACGATAAATATTGGAAATACGAGCTAAAACATTTATATAAAAACCAAGCCTCCTAGCTCTATCGCTAGAAATATTCTTAATCACACCACAATCAAGGCAATAGGGATGGGGCTTGAGACCAATGGCTCTAGCTCTAAACTCCACAGGCAGCCAGACCTTCTCAATAGCACCGCAGCTTCTATGAGAGCACTTCAACCAAGCTCACCCCTGCTAGAAAAACTAACATGCTTGCGATTCCAAAGCTAGAGAAAAGCTCAAAACTCTTACCATAAACAAGATCCATTTAAAAACCCCCCTCATCATCATAACTTATTCAATTCTTAAAAGCATTTGAATAATTTAAAGTTATCGATATCTACAAATGAAGAAAATACCATATCAAAGTGTAATGAGGCTTAAGTCAATATTCTATCTCTCCATTCGATATAAGGGTAAACTAATGGTTTTAAGCCGCCGGAGGGACTTGAACCCTCGAACTGCTGATTACGAATCAGCCGCTTTACCATGCTAAGCCACGGCGGCGCTATATAATCGCTTATGATATATCTTCTTTTTAACAATTGCTATAAATTAATAAGAGCAAGTTTAAAGTATTCTCACGCTTATGTTTTAAAGGGCGTGTGGCCTAGCCAGGACAGGGCGGCATCTATAAGCCGTATGCCTCCTAAGCTGTAGATCAGGGGTTCAAATCCCCTCACGCCCGTCTCTAGATATTGAAAACTTTAATTTATCATTATTTCTTGAGAAAAAGAGGTGGGCGATTTGAATAGTGATTTAAATCTAACTAGAAGAAGGTTTTTAGAGCTTGCTATAGCTTGCGCTGCATTCAATTTCACAGGATGCATGGCTCCTGAAGTGAAAGAAAAGCATCGAATTGAGCTTGGAGGCATGGTCAATCTACCCCCGCCGAGATATGATGGGCCAATCTCCTTAGAAGCAGCATTGCTGAGGAGGAGATCGATTAGGACTTACTCAGGTGGGGATTTAAAGTTAGAGGAAATATCCCAGTTACTCTGGGCTGCACAGGGGATAACTTCTCCTCTGGGTTTTAGAACTGCTCCCTCTGCAGGTGCGCTTTACCCGCTTGAGCTTTATCTTGCAGCTGGGGATGTCGAGGATATAGATAAAGGTGTTTATAAATATATTTCAAAAGAGCACGCATTGATAAAAATTCGAGAGGGAGATGTGAGGATAGAGCTTGCGAGTGCTGCAGTTAACCAGAGATGTGTATTTGAAGCAGCTGTTGATATAGTATTTACTGCGGTTTATGAGAGAACCACGATGAAATATGGAGAGAGAGGTAGGAGATATGTTCACTTGGAAGCTGGACACGCTGCGCAAAATGTTTATCTACAAGCAGTTTCATTGAACTTGGGAGCTGTGGTTATAGGTGCATTTTTAGATGAAGAAGTGAAGAAGATTTTAAACATACAAGAGGAACCTCTTTACATCATACCCATAGGGAGAAAAGCTTAATCATACCCATAGGGAGAAAAGCTTAATTCTTTCCACGTCATCCATTAGAGTTAAAATAATGCAGTTGAAGAAGAAAATTCAAAGTCCCCAGAAGTGGTTGAGTGCATCTATTGGGAGAAACATCACTGTTGCCCTTAAAAATGGAAAGGAATACATGGGAGAACTCAAGGGCTTCGATGAACATATGAATTTAGTGCTTGAAGATGTAGAGTTATTGAATTCAGGTAGGAAATTGGATACAGTTGTTATAAGGGGGGACACGATTTTCTATATAATACTGGAGATGCAGCATGGTTAGATAATACTGGAGATGCAGCATGGTTAGAGAACCTCTCTTAGTTAGAGAAATCCTATCTAAGATACCTTCTTATTCAGATGAGCTTGGCTTGGACCTAACTAAGCCTGAGGATAGATTCAAATGGTTTTTAGCTTCAATGCTATATGCAAAAAGGATTTCAACTGAGATCGCTAAGAAAACTTTTCAAAAGTTTTTGGAGAATAGTTTGACCACTCCAGATAAAATATTGAATGCAGGTTGGGATAAACTTGTTGAGGTTCTAGATTCAGGGGGCTATGTTAGATATGATTTTTCAACAGCTACTAATCTCCTTGAAGCAGTAAAACTTTTGAAGAAAAACTACAATGGAAGCTTGGAGGAGCTTCATAAACAAGCTAGGGACTCGAGGGATTTAGAAAGAAAACTCTTGGAATTTAAAGGAATTGGAGAAGTTGCAGTGAATATATTCTTGAGGGAACTCAGAGGCATATGGGTTAAAGCAAAGCCTGAGTTCTCCCCTAGGGCTTTGGATGTCGCTGAGAAACTTGGAATTGATGAAAGAGATTTAGAGACCTATGAATCCAAGCTTGTGAGAATAAATCTACAGTACTGCGGAAGAAGGAAGTGCCAAGAATGCTTGGTCAACAACTATTGCGTGAGATGATTATGCTATCACACTTTTTTAACACCCTTTTTTAACACCCTTCCCAGTTCCCAATTGCTCGCCAATTTTTTCATCAAGGATTCTCAGGAATTCTTCTTCACTGTTGAAGGGAATGGTGGCTCCAGCTGCAATATCATGTCCCCCTCCTACTCCTCCAACGATTGAAGCTGCCTCGCTCAATGCAGTTGCAAGATTCAATCCCCGCTGCACTAATTCTTGGCTGCCTCTAGCAGATACTTTTACTCCATCTTCAGCTTGTGCAAATGCAATTATAGGTAGGCTCCGCGTGCTATTCGTACTCACACCTCCTATTATACTCATACCTGCTATTATACCCACAATGGTTTCTCTTATGCTGCTGCCTGCGTGGAAGTACTGTAAATTCTCTAGAGTAACGATTCCCTTTTCCCTCACGAACTTCAATCCCTCTACTAAGTTCTTGCGATGCTGATGAAGTAGATTTCTAGCATATGCAAAGGCAAGCCCTCTATCTCCCAAGCAAACTGCTAGGCCAACTTCAGTGAAGTCATAGCGAGCTGTGGCATTTAGCAACGTGGCAAACTCTGAGGCATCTCTAACCTCGGTGCCAACTGGTTCTTTTAAGAAAGTATATACCTCGCCAATTAAGCGCTGAATATTGCGAGGGGATATTCCATTTTCTAGGCAATGCTGAAGTAATTTTGAAACTATCAATTGCTTCTCCTGCTTGGATAAATCAATCCAACGCCTCCACTCTTCATTCTTCAAATTAATACCCAAGCGGAGGAGGAAAGCAAGGCATGCTTCTTCATTTCCACTCAAACTAGGTATGAAGGGGTCAGAGGAATACTCCAGTAACTTATGGAGAGGTCTTGTTTGCCTTCCGAAGAGCTTGAGGTCTCTTTCAAAGGCCACGATGCCAAGTTTGCTGCCCTCTTCAAGTATGTAGCGATTAATACCTATGAGCTTGTTTTCTCTATTATCCTGAAGATCGCCCACTGCACCCACAATTGCAAGGGGAATGAGGTCATTGCAGCTACATATGTTTCTAGCGACGAGATAGCTTGCTCCCGCACCACTTAACTCTATGGATCCACTGTAGCCATAGATATGGGGATTCAAGTGATGCACGATTCCCTCTCCAGTGGGTTGATGGTGATCTATTACTATAGCTGGCAATTTATGCATAGCAATCTTAGTTTGAACACCACTACCTAGGTCTGTGAAGATAACCAACTCTGGATTTTGATCAGCTATTCCCTCCAAGGTTTTATCATCAAGTTTTTTAACAATCTTATGAGAAAAATCGATGCCAATGCGCTCAAGTGCTCTAATTATTATAGCAGCACTTGCTAGTCCATCTGCATCTATATGTGAGACTATCAATGCACTTCTATGTTTCTTTATCTCTGAAGCGCAATCTCTAGCAGCATTTAATAATCTCTGCATCAAAGGCTATACAGCAAAGAGATATGAAAAGGTTTTGGTTAACAGGGTGAAAATGAATTTATTGCTTTTTATTAGTTCTACTTGAATACTAGCTTATCCAAGTTAATCGATTTATAAATGGAGCATGCTTCTGAGGTTTATGCAGTCTCCAGCCATAACTTGCTTTATAGATCCATCTTCAATTTCTATAATCAAGCTTCCATCTGATGAGATATCACGCGCTATGCCAATGAAATTTTCATTCAGGGTTTTAACTTGAACTTTTTCACCTAAGATATTGGATAGCGCTCGCCAGCGATTCAAAATCACACTTGGATCTCGCTTGAAGAGGAAGTATTTCTTTTCAAGTTCAAGAAGTAGTTCTTGCACAAACTTTGCCCGCTCAACTTCTCTCCCCAGTTCTTTTTTAAGCGTTGTAGCAGTTTTCTGTATTTCCACTGGTAATTCGTTATTGGCATTTATACCCACTCCTAGTATTGCATAGTTGATTGCTTCAACTTCAGCTGCTAGCTCAAGTAAAATTCCACAGACTTTTTTATCCCTAATCATAACATCATTTGGCCACTTAAGCTTAGCTTCAAGTCCAAGTTTATTAATAGCATCTGCAGCGCCAACCCCAGCTGCTAGAGATAGCAAATGTGCATTGCTTGGAGGTAAATTGGGACGGAGAATTATTGAGAGCCAGATTCCCCCTTGGGGTGAAGCCCAAGTTCTTCCAAGTCTGCCTCTCCCCATCGTTTGACTTTCAGCGAGCACAACGAGTCCCTCTCCAGCGCCTTTCTCAGCTAGCTCTCTTGCAACCTCATTGGTTGAACTCACGCTTTGGAAATAGTTCAATTCTCTCCCTATAACCTCAGTTTTCAATCCAATTTTTATTTCCTCAGGCGTAATTAAATCCGGGCTTCTAACTAATTTATAGCCTTTTTTTGGCTTGGCTTCTATTTCATAGCCCATTTTTTTCAAGGAATTAATATGCTTCCAGATTGCAGTTCTAGATACCTTTAAAGCGCGAGCAATCTTCCCACCTGAGACATACTTCCCTTGACTTTGCTTCAACTCCTGGAGAATTTTTTCCCTCATTTCTTTCTTACACTTATTATCCTACCTGAGATAATTTTTCTCTCAATATCCTGTAGTTTAATTATAAGACTGCCATCTTCAGCTAGGCCGATGACTTCACCCTCTAAAATTTCCACTGGGGTTGAGATCTTAGCTATTTTACCAGATAGGTAAGAAAGATGAATCCACTCTTGCAATATGGGATTGAAGCCTTCTTTTTGAGCAATTAAATATTTCTCTTCAAGTTCTTCAAGTATTTTTTTTATCAATTCCTTTCTTGAAACCGGTTCGCCGAGTTCTTTTTTAAGAGAAGTTGCAGTTCTACGAAGCCAGAGGGGAAATGATGCTACATCTACATTTGCATTTATCCCAATACCAAGTATTAGGTATTTCAATTCATTTTGCTCAGTAACAGATTCAGCGAATATACCAGCTATTTTTTTGTCTTTGATCATTATATCACTAGGCCATTTAATCTTCGCATCTAAACCATAGAGCTTTTTTATAGCATTAGATACAGCAACACTTGCAAGGAGGTTGAACTTAGCTGCTTGAGCGGTAGGTAATTTAGGCATCAAAATCACGCTCAGCCAAATTCCCCCAAATGGAGATAGCCATACTTCACCCATTTTAGCTCTAGCTTTATACTGTGTTTCAGCAATAACTACTGTGCCCTCTTTAGCGCCTTTTTCAATTAATTCCCTAGCTAAAAGATTTGTAGATAATACATCCTCGATGTAATATATCTCTTTTCCAATGAATTTTGTATTAATCTCGCTTTTGATTTCATCAGGATTGATTTTAGGTACATTTAAAATTCTTCTTTGAATGAAATTAGTATCAATATCTCCCTTCATAAAAGCTGGGTCGTGGATGATTGTTTTGTGCAGCGGTAGAGTGGTTTGTATGCCCTCTATGATGAATTCATCGAGAGCTCTTTTCATCCGCTCAATTGCCTCATTTCGATCTTGCCCCCATACTATTAATTTCGCTAGTAATGAATCATAATAATGTGGAATGGTATATCCAGAATATGCACTTCCTCGATCCACTCTAACCCAAGGGCCTCCTGGCAGCACATATTCAGTTATAGTGCCGAAGGAAGGAGCAAAGTCTTTACTTGGATCCTCAGCATTAATCCTACATTCTATAGCGTGGCCTCGAAGATGCACATCTTCTTGATCGAAATCCAATTCTTCTCCTGCTGCGATTTTTATTTGCTGTTTTATTAAGTCTATCCCAGTTATCATCTCAGTTACAGGGTGTTCCACTTGTATCCTAGTATTCACCTCAATGAAGTATACATTCATTTGCTGATCCATCAAAAATTCCACAGTGCCTGCACTTATATATCCAGCTTCTTTAACTCCTCTAATTGCTATTTCCCCAAGTCTCTTTCTAAGCTCAGGGGTAACAACTGGACTTGGTGCTTCTTCTAAAAGTTTTTGATGCCTCCTTTGAATTGAGCACTCCCTCTCACCTAGGTGAATTGTTTTGCCTTTTTTATCCGCTAGTATTTGAATTTCAATATGCCTTGGGCTCTCTAGGTATTTCTCAATATATAAACTTCCATCGCCAAATGCTTTCTCAGCCGTTCTTTGAGCAGATTCAAAAGCTGGCTTGAACTCTGACTCGCATTTCACGATGCGCATGCCAATCCCGCCTCCACCAGCTGCTGCTTTTATTATCACAGGATAGCCAATTGCATTAGCTATATCCAGAGCTCTATCAGAATCTTTAATGCTATCCATAGTTCCAGGCAGCACATTAGCCCCTGCTTTTACCATTAACTTCCTAGCCTCAAGTTTATTGCCTAGTTCTCTAATGTTTTCCGCACTTGGTCCAATGAAAACCAAGCCATTTCTTTGGCACATTTCAGCAAAGTCAGCATTTTCCGCTAGAAATCCATATCCAGGGTGAATTGCTTCTGCATTTACCCTTAAAGCTGTGTCTATGAGCACTTGCATGTTTAGATAACTTTCCCTAGGTGGAGGGGGCCCTATGCAATATGCTTCATCTGCATAGGTAACGTGAAGTGATTCTCTATCAGCCTCTGAATAAACCGCGATGGTTTCAATCTCAAGCTCTTTGCAAGCTCGGATTACTCTAATTGCCACCTCGCCTCGATTTGCGATCAAAATCTTGTTGAACATTTATTGCTACTAATGAATTTGACTACCTAAAATATTTTTGGATGGAGTTTAAAGTTTAGCTGATTAATACTTATTTTATTAAGAAAAGCTTGCAAAAATTTTGTTATTCTATAACTGCAAGTAGGGTATTGGGGCTAACTGTTTGACCAACAGTTACATGCACTGCTTTAACAACTCCAGATCGATGGGAGCGAACATCATTTTCCATCTTCATGGCTTCAATTATCGCGATAACATCGCCTTTCTTCACAACATCTCCAGCTTTAACCTTTACCTGCACCACTGTGCCCTGCATTGGGCTAAGAATACCACCATCCGCTGGAGGTGTGCTTTCTTCAGCTTTCGGAACCGGCTTTGCCTCTACCTTGGGTGGTTCTATTCTAAGTGGTTCTACTTTAGGGGGCTCTAGTTTGAGTGATTCAACTGGCTTTGGAGCGCTTTTTACAGCTAAGGAAGGGATGGATGCAGGAGCTGGAGCGGGTGAAGGAATCTCTTTGATCTCCTCAACCTTAACTTCATAGACCTTTCCATTAACCTCAATTCTATATCTCTTCATTTGAGATCCCCTGCATTAATTCTTGCCTCCCAGCTAAGCTCCAACTTGAGGCTGCTTTAAGCATTTTCCCATACCTCGCAAAGGGCGCCATTAAATCGCGCCTCCCTGCTAAATTCCATTTACTTATAATCAAAGGAGCCTTAGGAATTACTTTAACTTCCTCGCTCTCTAGATATGCGGAAATTGCTGCTGCAATTACTGCAATTTGCACCTCCATCTCTTCTTTTATTTCCTCTATCTTTACTTCGTGGATTTTTCCATTTATCTCTACTCTAAATTTCCTCATTCTAAACCCCTATTGAGGCATGTTGCTATGTTTCTTCCTAGGTCTATCCTCCCGCTTCGTTGCTAGTATCCTCAAAGCACTTATCAACACAGGTCTAGTATCCGGAGGCTCAATAACCCCATCGATGTAGAGCTTTGAAGCTGCATCATATGGATTTGCGAATTTCTTTCTATAGTCCTCGATGAGTTTTTCCCTAAATGCTTCAGGATCCTTCGCAGCAGCTATTTCCTTTGCAAAGACAACATCAACAGCTCCATCTGGGCCCATGACAGCGATCTCCGCAGTGGGATATGCAAATACGAAGTCAGCTCCTAGATCTTTACTGCACATAGCAAGATAGCTCCCGCCATAGGCTTTTCTAAGCACTAATGTGATTTTAGGCACTGTGGCCTCTGAGTAAGCAAAGAGCATTTTTGCTCCATGTCTAATTATACCAAGATATTCCTGCTGCACTCCCGGTAGATAACCTGGGACATCTACGAATTGAATTAAAGGTATATTGAAGCAATCACAAAACCTTATGAACCTCGATCCTTTATCAGAGGAATCCACATCTAAAGAGCCAGCTAAAACTTTGGGCTGATTTGCCACGATGCCAACTGGTCTACCGTCTAAGCGTGCAAAGCCTATCACTAGATTCCTCGCAAAGTTCTCTTTGATTTCAAAGAAGTATCCATCGTCCACTACTCTCCTTATAACATCTCTAACATCATAGGATTTCTTGGGATTAACTGGTACGATTTCATTCAAACTCGGTTCACGTCTATCCCAAGGATCAGTTGTAGGTTTGATAGGAGGGTCTTCGAGATTATTCGATGGCAAGAAACTCAATAGTTCTTTAATCAATTGAAGGCAATGTTCATCGTTAACGGCCACTAGATCACAGAGACCGCTTTTAGTTGCGTGTACAGTTGCACCCCCAAGGGTCTCTGAGGTGACATCCTCGCCTGTTACTGCTTTAATAACCTTTGGGCCTGTGATATGGGCATAGCTGAATTTATCAACCATGATGGTGAAATCCTGAAGTGCAGGGGAGTAAACCGCTCCCCCAGCGCATGGTCCCATTAAGGCAGCGATCTGCGGTATAACACCTGAGTAAATCGAGTTTCTATAGAAAATTTGCCCATAGCCAGCAAGGGCATCCACTCCCTCTTGAACTCTTGCACCAGCTGAATCGCATAGTCCAATGACCGGTGCTCCTATTTTAGCAGCTAGATCCATTACATCACAGATTTTCTTCGCATGTGCAAGTCCAAGTGAGCCCCCTATCACTGTGAAATCTTGAGCAAATACGCAAACCACTCGCCCGTCTATGGTACCATAGCCAGTTATAACTGCATCAGCTGGTGCCTCTCTTTTTTCCATGCCAAAATCGAAGCAGCGATGCCTTACTAGAGCCTCGAGTTCTACAAAGCTCCCTGGGTCTAAGAGCTTCTCAATTCTCTCCCTAGCTGTGAGCCTTCCCCCTTTCTTTTGCTTCTCAATTTTCTCAGGGCCGCCCGCGGCTTTTACAGCTTCAAGTCTCTTTCTAAGATCAAGTATCAATGTTTGCATTTCCTCAGCGTTAGTCATCCTTCACCACGATTTCTCTTTTTACTTCTTTCTATTATATAATCAATTTTGTTTAATGATATTCGATATCAATTTCTCTAAATGAATTCGATATCAATTTCTAAATGAAATGGCAGAATTAAATCTTAGGATTAAATCTCCTCGACCATTGTTTAAGGAGCAAACTTAAGGGGATTTTTTTACCATTGATTTTGATTCTCCCAGCTTTTATAGCCTGAAGCACGCTTCTCTCAGTGAGCTCGCAATCTATCTCCATAACTGCATAGCCAATCAACGCAGCGCTATGTGCATCGCCGCCTGCAATCGTTGGTAATGAATGTTTTCTTGCAATCTCCTCAGCGAACTTTGCATTTGTAAATGGTTTTGGGTTAAAAACCTCAATAGCATCTATATCAAGGTTCTGTAAGTCCCACAAGCTATTGCGGAATAAAGCACGTGGGTGAGGTGCAATAATAAAGCCATTCATTTCCCGCGCCATTCTTATTGTTTCCCTCACTGGAAGCATTGGAGGTATGATTTCTTTAATACCAAGTACAATTAAATGCCCATCTCTAGTTGAAACCTCTATTCCCGGGATTATTAGGATGGATAGATTTTGTTTCTTCACGATTTCCATTGCCTCAATTGCTCCATTCAAAGTATCATGGTCTGTGATTGCAATACCATCAAGGCCTAGCACTATGGCTTGCTTTAAAATTTTCTCAACTGAGTCAAGGCCATCTCTAGAGTGATTTGAGTGTACATGGAATTCAAATCTATGCATTATACCCTCATTTACTTCTTTACTCTTCTTTTTTATTAAACTGAAATACTCTTTTAGATTTTATTTTTATCCCACGCGAGTGTTCTATAGAAGAAGTTTTTATTTAACAGCCCTATTCCATTAAAAAAGGTTATATACAATTATTCTTAGCATAACCTTAACTATGGATATTTTGATAGTAACTGGTCGCAAAGCCTCAAGCATTGTTAGAAAAACTATTGAGGGATTTAGAGATTTAAATGGAGATTTAAATGTAGAGATAGCAGTTTTGGATATAGATATAGCAGCCTTTACAACTCCAAAACTCTTGAGGGATGTTCTTCTCAAGCTCAAGCGAAAATTCGACCTCATCTTGGTTTCAGGTCTATGTGGTGCAGATTTTTCAAAGCTTGAGAAAGAATTCAATGTTAAAATAAGACTAGGCCCGAAGCATGCCTCTGATCTTGGATTGATTTTGAAATATGTAGATAAAATGGAGTTTTCAAGCAAAATCCCAGCTTGCGTGTTATTAACTGAGTTGATCCATAAAGATGCTCTTGGAAAAATTCAAGCAATCGAGGGGAATGCGGATTATGAGTTTTTAATTAAAAAACTAAAGATAGGCGGTGGATCGAGAATGAAGGTGCTTGCTGAAATTGTGGACGCCACGCGATTGGGGAGAGAAGCATTGCTCAGGAGAGCAAATTACTATGCTAGAGAGGGCGCTGACATCATTGATCTAGGGGTACATTTGGAGGCTGAAGTGGTAGATGTTCAAAGGGTTATTGAAATATTAAGGCCACTTGGATTACCATTGAGTATAGATTCTTTAGATGGAGAAATGCTGAAGGCAGCTGCTGAGGCAGGGGCTGATTTGATATTGAGTTTAAACTCCGCGAATCTAGAGATAGCTGGGGAAGCAGTTGCAAATAGTGATGCCGCGGCTGTGGTGATTCCAGATGGAGAAGACCTAAGTAGTTTGCTTCGAAACATTGAGAGAGCTAAAGCAATTGGAATCAAGAAAGTAATTGCTGATCCCATTCTCAATCCAATTGCCCAGGGTTTTATTGATAGCTTGATGCGTTATTATAAATTTAGAGAGTTGGATCGAAGAACTCCTCTTTTATTTGGAGTGGGCAATGTAGTTGAGTTAATAGATGCTGATTCCATTGGTGTACACGCTATTCTAGCTGGAGTGGCAATGGAATTGAATGCTAATATTCTCTTCACCCCTGAGTATAGTCAAAAGACAAGGGGTAGCGTGAGAGAACTTAAAATTGCTAGTGAAATGATGCTACTCGCTAGAGCTAGGGAAACAGTTCCAAAAGACTTAGGGATAGACTTGCTAAGTATAAAGGAGAAGAGAGCGCGACCGAGTTTGCTGGAATTTAAGAATATTGAAGTTATAAATGCTGAGAGCGCAAAAAGCTGGAAATTGGATCCCAAGGGCTATTTTAAAATTGGCGTGGTGGATGAAGAATATATTTTAGCATTGCATGAAAACCTAGGGATAAGGGGCAAAACAGCTAAGGAGATATTGGATACCATTTTAAAGCGGGAGTTGATTTCAAGTTTAGAGCACGCAGCTTACCTTGGGAGAGAGCTTATGAAAGCAGAGCTTGCTCTTAAGTTTAAGAGGAGCTATGTGCAGGATGATGAGTTTTAAGATTTTTATATTTTTTGGAAGAGCATTATATATTCGTGCTTGAAGACGTAGAAGCCTGCTTTTAATGCACGATATCTCCATAGATTATTCGCCAAGCCCTTTCCCCTTTCATTGCCAGTTATATTCTTCACGATAATGCTCTTGAGTTTGAACCTAAAGTTTAAAACTTCATTCATTGTTAAAAAGCCCAATGGCACCCATTCTCCTTTATGATATTTATCACCAATTACTAAAACCAAGTAGCGCTTGGGGTCTAGAAGTGGAGTGGTATTTTCAAGCACTTCTCGAAACATTTTGAGGTATTCCTCAATGCTTGAAGCATTAGATAGATCTCTTTTATCACTACTGAATTTTATCACATCGTGATAAGGAGGGTGGAGAATTAAGAGTTGAACGCTTTCAACCCCTGCTTTCTCTTTAATATTTATCCTCCTACTATCCCCGATTAAGATCTTTATTTTTACATTACTCCTTGAGATTTGCTGCTGCATCTTAATCTTTGCTTCTGCAATTCTAGCTATTTCTTCATTCAATTCAATGCCAATGCCATTTCTACCTAATCGAATGCATTCAATTAAAGTTGTACCAAGCCCTAGAAATGCATCTAGAACAGTTTCCCCTGCTTTGGTATAGCGAAGTAGCATTTGATTTGGAATTTGAGGTATGAAGTTCCCCCAGTATTCTCTTGAGTGGACATCACTTGAATCACGTTTTTTGATTATCCACAAGCTATCGGTAATTATATTTCTATATTCCTTCCAGTTTTTTAAATCAAGGTCATTTATCCTCATTTTTTACCAACATCAACGCGATCAGCGAATGCGAGATTCCCAGAAAGCTTTTTTATCACAACTCTAACTGTCTCGCCCTTTTGTGCCCCTGGGATGAAAATAGTTATCCCACCAACTACAGCTATACCATCGCCTTTTTTTCCAACAGCGCTGACCTGAAGTTCATATTCCTTACCCTCCTCAAGGGTTTGAGCCGTCACTGCTGGCTTCTTAAGTACCCTCCGTTGAACTGGTCTCCAAGCACCGCATGCATCGCACTTGAGCATGAGAATTCTATCTTGTTTGATTAAATGGGTATCAGGTCTACCGCATTCTTGACAAGTGATGAATTCCTCAACATATCTATTTATCTGCATCCAAATTGCATCAGCAGTGAACTTCCCTTGGAAAATTGCCCTAGAGCCATCTATCTTACCAGCTGTACCCATTTCCCGTACTAAAAATTTCATAACGTGTTCAGGGTCTCTATTGAGCACGCTAACGATGTCTTTAAAATTATCCAAAACAGTAGTTCTACCTTCTGAGAATACCCTAGGAGATGGAATGATAAATCGAGTATCACTTACCTTCACCGGTGGTGCTTTTTTCATTGCTCGATTGAGAATTGATTCATAATTGTTTAGCGTGTTAACACTTCCTTTTCCTCATTTTCTATTTTCTATTATTTTCCTTATTTTTTTCTTATTCCAACTATTTAAGGATGCTTCTAGTTTAAGGACAATAATATAATTTTAAAAAAATAACAAATTACTTTTTTGATCCTCAGCTATCCCTAGGAGATAATCAGCCGATATTCTGTACTTCTCCCACTCTTTAACATCATCTTTGATCTTCTGCCATTTTTCTCTCCTAGCTTTTTCCTTCTTGTCAATTTCCATACGCCACGTTTTTACTATGACTTATGGATATCTTTCGTTCTATCCCAAAATGGATTTTGCCGATAGCTAGCTTTGACTTTATTCCAGCGGTCATTTCTCTTGAAGTTTGCCTTTACCTCTTCCCACTTTTTTTCCTTCGAACACCAGTTTTAGCAAGCATTCTCATCATTTTGATTTCACCAATTGCAATTCTTTTCCCGATGGTAAGCCCGCCTTACGGCTCCAGCTGCAAATAAAATCAATAATGATTTTTTTGATTGTTTTATGGAAAAATAGAATTTATTTATGTAATTCTTAATTTAATTTATCTTAATTTAATCTATTACCCTGTTCTCTAAATAATTCATCAAAGAGGTTTCAAAAGACCTTGAATTCCTTTTATTTCACATTAGTCCATTTGAGATCTTGTTATAGAGTTTCTCAAGCATTGTTAAATCAGCTTCGCACTTCTTAATTATCCCTTCCCACTTTCCATTTTTATAGCATTCCCTTATCTGAGATCCCTTAACCTCGCATTGGGGAATTTCAATATTGAACATTCTACAGGCTATTTCCAAGCTAACCCAAGGGAAAACATCGTTATGGGAGAGAACGAGCATGCAATCGAAGTGATTGGATCTACCCATACCATTTTTATTTGTATTTATAGGAAAAGATGGCTTTACCCCGTTGAGGAGTGATCTGATATATAGAAAGGGAACATCAAAGCGGTAGCCATTGAAGGATACAATCAAATCTGGCTGAGATTTATTTAGGTACTCCCAGAGATCTAATAGAATTTTAGATTCATCATCGCCGTAGAAGAGTTTCGATTTTTTGTTTTTAGGTTTTAATCCAACGAGAATAATTTTCGAAAAAAGTGGATGAAATTTCCTATTTATGTTCTTATCCATCAGATATTCCAGGACAACTTCATCATCGCTGGTAGGTAGCGGTGTTGTTTCAATATCTAAAAATACTATGTTTTCCTCTTCGCTAGCTGATTTAAATTCACCCATCTAAATTTCACTCGATATCATTCTAATTGCATTTCTATCTATTAATTCATAGTGTCTTTTCTGAGTTGTGACTCTCAGACGATGAGCTTGATAGCTATGCTCATCGTATTTTTCATATGAGGCAAATATCCTTCCACATACAACGCACTTAATCCTTTTCCGCATCTCGCACCTCCATTTGGATAGAAGTTGCAAGTGGCCCAGAAACAACGTAGGGCATTGCAAAACCTTCCACCAAACTCTTCTAATTCTAGTTTCAAAATAGCATCACTTGCATAAATGGCTTAAGTAAGAGCGTGGTGAAAGTATTCTTTTTGTGATTACTTACGGTGAATTTATTCAAGTTTTAATCCCCTTATTTTCAATGAGCTTTTGTGCGCAGAATTTGAAAAATGTCATCTTAACTTTCAATACAAGCTAAGAATTATAAAAATTACACAAACAACTCAAAGATATCCCAGTCTTGTATATCCAACATTAAGATGCGGCTTGAATTCACTCCAATTAATTTCATCTCTTAGATACATTTGCAAGTATTTATTCTGAACGCTTACAGCCATTGTATCTGTGCCCCAAGAATATTCTGGATAGTAGAATGACATCGTTTTTGAAGTAACTTGTACTCCTATAATATCTACATCTCGATAATTATATCCCAACCAATAGAAAGCATCGAACATGGCATCAATTGCTTCTTCTTTGGTTGCTTCCCTAACTATTAAAAATGCATATGCATAAGTCTGCCAATTTGAAAACCTCCCGATATCCTTCTACAACAAATTTTGATGGAACCCCAGTTTTATTCAAATATTCTCGGAGTATTTCTTCCTTAGAAGGAGATATATATGTGGTCGGAGTTTGTTTTGGGAGAATAGGTGTAGGGGTAAGCAAAGGTGTTGGAGTGACCAGTGTTTTTGGAGTTTCCTTAATGCATCCCGACACAAAGACTACCATGAATAAGAGGATAACTAGAATTTTGCAATATCTAGCTTTCAATTTCTTTCCTCTTATTGTGGTTCTTTTTCTTACTAAATTTTATTCTTTTTTTAAATCCAAGCTTTTCTGAATCGCTTCAATTGAGGAAAGTGCTTGATAGGTTGATTCAAAGTCTGAGATACCAATGAAGATAGACCTCCTGAATCCTCCATTTCCATTTTGAAATTTCTTTATGAGCTCCAGGGTTTTTAAAGGGTAACTACATTTGGAGTTGAGGAGCTCCAACGATTTAACCCCATAATAGATATCCTCTAAAACTTTATAGGGCGAGGATAGTTCTGGAGCTGCTGCAAATCCTCCATCCGGCATTTCGCAGCGTTTAATCCAGTTCAAAGACTTATGCAGCGTTGCTACATCGTAATTCAAAATCTTCAATATCTTAAGCGCGTAGTACGTTGAAGCAATTCTAGAGTACTTCCTACTTCCAAAGCTCCCATCGCTGTTCTGCAGTTTAAAAATCTCTTGAGCAGTGCAAGTTGAAGTTGAGAGCAGATTAAGCATATTAAGCAGCTCAATGGATAAACAGAGATTTTCAATTTCAGAAACCACCTCGATGTATACCTCTGAATTACCAGGCTTTTGGACAACAACCTTGTATATGAAATTATCTAGAGGCTTCAATGGTTTAGCTTCCAATCGACTTAGAGTTGCGATCACATAATAAGCAACTTTAATTGAATCAAACCCTCCATCTTGATGCTGAAGAGATTGAAGAAAAAGAATAGTTCTATCTACGTTTTTAAGTGGAGCATTTAGCATTTTAAGTATTTCCACCGCATAATAGGTATCTTGAGCAGAAGACTCAGCACCCCGAGCGAAAGTATAACCTCCATCTATATTTTGTCTTTCATGGATATATCGAACAACGTCATCTGCGTGAATCGCATTTCTCCAATTAAGCAAAGGCGGCAAATGATACCACCTCCGCAGTTGTATATATTAGAAGCCATCAGCCTAATGGCAGTTAAAGCGGGCCTCATCGCCTTTTGCTTACCATTACCTTTTGCATATATTCAGCGAGATACTTAAAACTTTTATCATAGACTGGAACTTAAATTTAAACTTGGACTTGGACTTAAACTTGGACTATCTCTTATGGCGGTGTATGCTCTCTTCATTGACCTGCCTTATTGTTACACTCTATCATCAAGAGCTTCGGAAATGCTTTAAAAATCTCTGATTTTCAATAGCTTTGCGCAATTGAAGGTGTTAGGGCTTACTTGAACTTCAAGCTTCACCATTCACATCCATTTTGATACGAATTTGACCAAGCAAATATAGTTATTCGGCCAGCGATCTAACGAGTATATCCAGTTACCGGAAGAATGGAGCTTACGCGAATAAGAGCGTCTTTGCCCTGATTATTCTCTCACCAATCTCAGGCATCGCTGAAGGAACGGTTAAGATCCTTATTCTTTCGATAGGCATGATGATCTTAAGCGCCTTTGGGATTGAAATAACACCTCTGCTAACTATGGCGATAGGCTATGCTGAAAGAATTGACTGGAAGAGTACGAGGATCAGAACCCTCCCTAACAACATAGTTATAGTGCCCAATTCAAAAGCTTGCCTAGAGCATAGTTACCAATTTCTTCTACCGGAGAAGCGCATGGCCCTGCTGATTATTGAGGTGAGCTACGACTGCGAAAGAAAGTGGAGCAAATGCTCGTTGATGTTGCAACGAAGCAATTGGGGAAATCAATGATCTATTGAAAAAGCCAACGCCATTTGTGCACTTCATCCTAGGTTTTATGGACTACTCATTGCGCTTCACCTTGATCTGCTAGGCGGGGGAATTTGTAGATCAATAGGATCAATATTATGTGCAGCACGAACTGCGCAAGAGGATATACAACAAATTCAAGCAAGAGGGCATCGAGATTCCATTCCCAATCAGAACATTAGAGGTGAAAAAAAGACTCCAACAAATGCGTAGCATTGAAGCATTTAATCTAGAACTCAGCTGAGGCGCGATCGATTATTTCAATGTTCCATCGAGTATGAGATTTGCTCTTATTTCTAATATATTTCTCGAGTTCGATTATGAAAAACACGCTGCTAGATACAGCGATAATCTCCATCCAAGCTTTAATCGAAATTGATGCTGTTGAAAACCAACTATTCATAATCAGAGTATGGTTTGAATGCAATTAAAAGAGCACTTGAAATGGTGAATTAAAACCAACGCACTAATTTTCTACACAGAACCATTAATAACTCTAGAGTTTAGCAATCAAGTTTTTAATCCTACAACTATGGCCCTCTTATGTTGTTGATGAACGGCTTATTCAAGTTCTGAGATTTCAATATTTCAAGTTCAAAGCGAGTATGCTTAGCTTCAATTCTTTCATTGGCTTGCTTTATGAAACCCTCTTTCCCTTTGATTTCCAACAATAATGCCCCTTGATTAAAAACCACTTTTTACTATATAAAAATTATTTTAATTATCATTATGATGATAAAAAAATAATTTTATTTTTGGGCTCCTATCATTCAATAGAGATTCTTTTTAACCTAATCTCTAGAGGGATATCCCCATTTTAGAGAAGATTCCTAGATTTGGAAGGTGCTCAGCTACAACTCTTTCCAAAAGTCACAATACCCCCAACATTCAAGCTTCAAATCTTTCTCAGTGTGCGAAGATATATAATAGAATTTTATAGCTCTTTCATCCCAATCCTTTCTAATTCCGCCGATAAGCCTTGAGCTTTAGATCTGTATTTTTGACCTCAAGATTTTAATTGCATCTAATAACCCGCTTTCAATTTCCTCCCTCTTTACTTTGGCATAAAATTCTATTGATAGGTAATGTGATTATAATAATTTCGTATCTAATTTTGCTTATACATCGATCTAGGAAACGCCTGCGCTCGCTAGTTTATTTACTAATATCTGAAGAAACCAACTCCAATAAATCCCCAGCCAATGATCGTTGCTATCGCTAGTGGGCTTTTTACAATACTTAAAGCTCTATTAAGAACCTGCTATATCAGTGGGTGTTGTTGCGGGTGTTGGAGTAGCTGAAGTGGTAGGAGGACCAGCGCATCCGCTGACACATAGTGCGATAGCGATTAATAGCATCGCATATAAAATTTAGACTCACATTTACCCCTTGGACTTTCTACAATTTGGATCTCATACTTCATCTATGCTCTAGCTCCTTTGCCTTTTACTTTCAATTGCAGTTTTCTCTAAAGACTAGTATAAAATTCGAATCCTAGAATGGGACAAAAACACAAGTTATATGTGATCTTTTTTTAAATTTGAATATATGCGAATTGGAGTCTACGTATGTCACTGCGGTCTCAATATCGCTGGCACAGTGGACGTGGTGGATGTTAAAAACTATGCTTCTACTTTAGATAGCGTTGCAGTGGCAAAGGATTTGCGCTATGCCTGCTCTGACCAAGGTCAAGAGGAGATTAAAAGAGATATCAAGGAGCAAAAACTCGACCGCGTAGTAGTGGCAGCTTGCTCGCCTAGGCTGCATGAAAAAACCTTTCGAAGAGCAGTGGAAAGCGCGGGCTTGAATGAATTTCTACTTGAAATAGCCAATATAAGAGAGCAATGCTCTTGGGTGCATCTGGGTAAAAGATCTCGAGCTACTCAGAAATCAAAAGACTTGGTTAGAGCAGCTGTGGCAAAAGCACGTTTACTGAAACCTCTGCA
>JAWCLZ010000021.1:0-20618 GCA_038850275.1 Methanocellales archaeon
TCATAGCTCTTTCCATATGCACTCCAAGCTCCCTCGCCAAAATAGAGCATAGTTCGCAAGCGATTGTAATCAGCATCACTAGGGAATTCTTTGGATAAAATGGACTCTAGACTTCGATCTGGCGGCCTCCGGAGATATATTAGATTTCCTCGAACTACAACTTCTTTATCCATAGATCATCTTTCCTGAAATAAGGAAATAAGCATAAAAATTATATTTAGAACTTCTTTAAATTATTCTTATAATTTTGTAGACTTGGCTTGAGAAAGTATTAATGCAATCTATTTTATGAGTTCGCAGTGTTAACTCCGTTAATTGAAACTAGAAATTCACTACCTTCATCTTCTTCATCTTTTATAGCTAGTCTAGCTAATACAGTTGCCACTCCAGCAGAGACTCCAGGTAGCCAAGCCACGAGAGAGCCTGAGATACTACCTATGAATGCACCTCTAACTAACTTTTCTCTTGAGAGACATAGCTTTCCATTTCTCTGAGGGGGAATTGCTGTATGGGTATATAAACTTACAATGAGCATAGAGGCGCCAAATAGTCCAGATAAAAGGGGAAATAAAATTGAGGGCTCGCTTAATTCAATTAATGGTTTCATTAAATATACTTGTTTGAATGCAAAATATCCAGTGGCTCCTGAGAATATGAAGACAATTGTGCTGTAAAGCTTGAATTTGAGGTTTTGCTTTAACGAAATTCCTTTGCCTTTCTCGCTCGCGATCAAAAGTATAGCAATCGCTAGCAATATCCAAGGCATGTGTTTATCCAAAAAGGGGTAAGCAGTAGTGAAGAAGAGTGCCACTGGAAATAAGAGTAGCAAGCTCATAGCAACTGAAGCTGCGCTTCCAAATGCAGAGAGGCGAATTGCTTCCTCTCCTCTGCCATTGAGCAATAATTTATGTCCAGGTAAAACTGCTAATGCAGTATCATCACTTGGTGCTCCTAAAAAAATTGCAGGTATAATGTCAAGAAAAGTATGGGAAATGGAATTAGAGATTATAATTATAGCGATGTATAATGGTGCAAAACCTAATGCATAGAGCATAGGTGATATTCCAACTAGGAAGAGTGCAGCATTGTTCACGTGAATACCTGGAGTTAAGCCAGTGAACAATCCTAAGATCAATCCAAGGCAAATTGAAAGCAGTAGTAAAGGAAGGGAGATCTCAATCACGCTTTTGAAATACGCGTAAGAGCTATATAATTGTTTCAAAAAAATGCAAAAAACTATTGGAACAAAATTTATATTAAGATAATTGAATTTATGAAAGCACTAAAAAGGAGGTTAAACTACGAATTCAAGCATTGGCAGAGTGATAGGGTACTTCGCAGTTATAAGCGTTATTTTCTTAGTTACAACGACTATTTTACCTTTAAACATTCCTCAGAAAATCTCTCTATTGATATTCATAAGCTTCATAGCTGGCTCACTCTTCTACTGGCACTGTCGAAATGCTTTTGCACTTGCAGGAATTGCGCTCCTCTTGGGTTTTAAGATTTTAGATGTAGAGCATTTAATTGCATTTGCAAATCTAGATATAGTGCTCTTTCTCATTGGAATGATGATTATAGTTGGATTTCTTGAGGAGAAAAAGTTCTTTGACTGGCTTATAATAATTACTTTGAAACCTTTCATCCAAAAGCCCTCCCTCCTCTTAGCAGTACTCCTCATCCTTGGAAGTGTAATGGCGGCACTCGTGGACGAGGTGACCTCTATTCTATTTATGAGTGCAATAATGCTTAGAGTGCTAAGGGGGTATGGATTTGAGGGTGAAAAGGTATTGCCGTTCATAATGTTCTTAGTTTTTACCACTAATATAGGGAGCAGCGCATTACCCGTTGGCAATCCAATTGGAGTGCTTATAGCGTTTAAAGCGAGTTTTACAATTGAAGATTTCATTATCTGGGTGCTTCCACCAGCTATAATCAGTAGTATAATAATCACTTTAATTGGCTTGCTCTATCTCAAACGCAGAGTTGGCTTTGGTAAAGTAGCATGTGCAATTGAGTTTGGGGAATTTAAATTAAACAAAGACTTGAAGATAAGCACTGGTGTATTTATTGCTGTAATTGCTGGATTAGTACTGCATTTTAAGATCGAGGAGACCCTAGGACTTGAGAAGAATATCATGCTCTTGGGAATTCCCTTGATGATGGCGGGAGTGGTGCTAATGATAAGTCGAGATCGAGCTCGCGATCTTGTTGAAAAAGTAGACTGGTGGACTCTGCTTTACTTCATTCTCTTATTTGCGAGTGTGGGAACGCTGAAGTATACTGGTGTTACTGATTGCATTGCCCATTTGATCTCCGCATTAGCTAAAGATTTGCTTTCTACCATGCTTTTAGTAGGAATTGTGGTCTCGGTTTTAACAGCTTTCATGGACAATGTATTAGCTGTCGCTACCTTAGTGCCTGTGATTCAAGCTCTAGAGGGCAATTCAAATCTCGACCCAGTGTGGTGGATCATGCTAATTGGAGGAACTTACTGCGGCAATGCTACGATAATTGGCTCAACTGCGAATATAGTTGCAGCTGGCTTGATGGAAAAGAAGAATATAGGCCATTTCTCAATGCTAGGGTGGATGAAAATAGGAGTTATTGTCTCTATTTTGACCTTCTTAATAGCCTTCGCTCTACTCTATGTTAGGTCGGTTTAAAATTTATAGCCAAAATTTTTTAATCTTCATCTGCATTTGCTTTCCAAGCTTCATAGTTGCACTGTGGGCACCCTAGTTTCCAGCTTCTTTTGCCCTTCATAGATATCTTCACTTTATTTATGCCGTGGATTAGACATTTTTCATCCTCAATTATCACTCTTCCATATTTTGGAAGTGGAAGTATGAATTCACAGCTTGGATAGCCTGCGCAGCCTATGAACTGGCCTTTCTTTGACTTTCTAACTAGCAATTCTCTACCGCATCTTGGACAAGAGCCAGCGATTTTATCAGCGCGCAAGCCCTGCTTCAGTGAGTTGGTTATCTCAAGCTTTCTCTCCCCTAGGTCTTTGAAAACGCTTTGTAATATAAAGCGGGATTCACTTACGACTTTTTCTTCCTCGACTTCACCCTCTGCAATTTTATCCATATCTTTTTCAAGTTTGCTCGTCATATCTGGCTTTGCAATGGGCTGGGCGTAGTTTTCAAGCACGCTGACAACTGCGAATGCTGTCTTAGTGGGTTTAACTGGATTGCCATGTATATATCCACGTGCATATAGCTTGGCAATTATCTCATGCCTCGTTGACTTCGTACCAAGACCGAGTTCTTCCATGAGTTTTATCAACCTGCCTTGAGTATAGCGAGGAGGGGGCTCTGTTTGCTTCTCAAGTAGCTCTATATTCTCAACCCGTACTCTATCGCCGGTATTGAGCATTGGGAGTGATATTTCCTGAGGCATTTGATATGGATAGAACCAGCGCCAGCCAAGTTCTATTATTTTTCTACCGCTGGCGAGAAATTTCTCTTGATTTATATCTATGGCTAGTTTTATTACATCCCATTCAGCTGGCTCTGCAAAAGTTGCTAGAAAGCGTCTAGTTATGAGTTCGTAGATCTTCCAATATTCAGTGCTCAATTCAGTTTTCCTCGCTGGCGAAGTTGGATGAATTGGAGGATGATCCGTGGCTTCTCTTTTACCCCTAGTGGGTTTGAGTTCTCTCTTAGCAAGGAGTGTGCTAGCATATTCATTGAAATCGCTTTCCAGCAGCATGTTGATTATAGCCCTGCAATTCAAGGAAGGGGGATAAACTGTGTTATCAGTTCTTGGATATGAAATATAGCCGTGGATATATAGATCCTCAGCGATTCTCATTGCAGTGGAAGTTGAGAAACCAATGGCTGCTGCTGCGCTTAAGAACTCAGTTGTGTTGAATGGCGATGGTGGTTTATCACGCCACTTCTCTCTTGTGCTCTCAACAATCACGCCTTCTCTGCCTAGTTTTGCGATTATAGCTTGAGCCTCACTTTTATCCCAGATTCGGCCTTTTTCATGCTTAGCGCTGAATTCAAAGTCATTTTTAAGCTGTGCTTTGATTTCAAAATACTGCCTTGGCTTGAATGCTTGTATCTCCCTCTCCCTTTGAACAAGTATTGCTAGAAGAGGACTTTGAACTCTGCCCACGCTTAAGAATTCTTTGCCAAATCTCTTTGCGGAGAGTGAGATAAATCTAGTTAGTGCCGCTCCCCATATTAAGTCTATTTTCTGCCTTGCCTCTGCAGCTGAAGCTAGATTGAAGTCTACCCTCGCGGGAGAATTGAATGCTTTTTTAATCTCACTCGCTGTGATAGCGCTATATCTCACTCTCTCAACTTCGATTTCCTCGGTTTTTCTCTCACTTTGAATCACCTCAAGAGCTTCAACTCCAATTAGCTCTCCCTCTCGATCGTAGTCAGTTGCTATTGTGATTTTGCTTGCTTTTTTTGCGAGCTTTTTAATCGCGGATATAATTCTCTTCTTAGCTGGGATTTGCACAACTGGGGCGGTGACGAGCTTCTGAGGATCGACTTCATTCCAATTTTTATATTCATCTGGGAAATCGAGAGCAAGGATGTGTCCACTTAAGCCCACAACCACTGATTGATTGAATTCATATATATTTACCCCCTCTATCTTTCCCACTTTTACATTTCCATTTCCTAATATATTCGCGATTCTCCGCGCAGCAGTGTCCTTTTCAGTTATAATTAAATGCATATCATCTTACCTTTGATAATTCTTTTAAAAGCAGGGCTCGCGCTTCATTTGGATCAGCTCTTCCCTTGGTTTTTTTCAAAACTTGTCCTACTAAATAATTCAAAGCTTCTTGCTTGCCATTTTTGAAATCACTCACTGCTTTCACCTGCTCCTTAAGCACTTCTTGGACTGCACTTTCAATTGCTTTCAATTCTATCCTCGCGAGGTTCTTCTTCTCTATAACTTCACTTGGTGTTCCACCGTGATCCAAAATGGTGCGAATTATCTCAACTGCTCCAGCATCGGTGATCTCTTTTTTCAAGAGCTTTTTTAGTATTTCAATCATATACTCAGGTGGAAATTCCACTTCGCTTATATCTAGATCTCGATAATTTAATTCACCCTTAAGCACATCAGCTATCCAAGTTGCACTTACCTTTGGATCCACGTGCTTCGCTACTTCCTCGAAGTAATTCGCGATTCTAATCTCAGCGGTTAGGATTTTAGCATGCTCATCTTTAATGCCATATTGCTCTATGAAACGCTGCCTTTTAGCACTTGGCAGCTCTGGTAGAGATGCTTTTATCTCAGGGATCCATTCCCTTATGCGCATTGGCACTAGATCTGGCTCAGGGAAGTAGCGATAATCCTCTGCTTCTTCTTTTACTCGTAGGCTCATCGTTACTCCTCTTGCTTCATCGAAATGCCTTGTTTCTTGCACTACTTTGATTCCCCTTCTAACGAGATTCTTCTGTCGGGTAACTTCAAACGTTAGAGCCCTCTCCACGCCTTTATATGATGAAATATTTTTAACCTCTGCTCTTGCACCTCCGCGCAGTGAAATATTTGCATCAACCCTCAAGCTCCCCTCTAGCGAGCCATCGAAGACATCTAGATATTCCAAGATATTGCGTAATTTAGTGATGAATTCCCTAGCTTCCTTTGGGCTCCTTATATCTGGCTCAGTTACAATCTCTAGAAGTGGCATACCTGAGCGATTGTAGTCGATTAAAACATATCTAGCTGTCTCAATACTCCCGGGATGAATTAGTCTACCTGGGTCCTCTTCCATGTGCACTCTTTTAATTCTCACCACGCGCTCTCCCCCTGAGTCTGTATCTATCACCACTCTTCCATTCACCGCTAGGGGGTAGTCATATTGAGATATTTGAAAGCCCCTTGGGAGATCTGGATAGTAGTAATTCTTGCGATAGAATAGAGTTTGATCTAAAATTTCGCAGTTGAGTGCAAGAGCAACTTTAATAGCGTATTCAACTGCCTTTCTATTTATCACAGGCAGCGAGCCAGGCAGGGCTAGGCAAACTGGGCATACATGGGTATTTGGAGGTGAAGAGTGATAGCTAGTGGAACATGGGCAAAATAGCTTTGATTTCAATTTATTGAGCTGCACGTGAATTTCAAGCCCTATGATTACCTCTTCTTCTAACATTGTATCTCCCTTGGCCTTTGCAGATGATAATCTGTATTTTTTTCAAAAGTATATGCCACTTTGAGTACGCTTGCTTCATCGAAGTGCTTGCCTATTATCTGCAGGCCAATTGGTAGCTTCCCTTTAAATCCACATGGTATGGATATGCTTGGCACGCCAGCTAAATTAACTGGCACGGTGTTTACATCTGCTAGATAAAGCGAGAGTGGGTCAGCTATTTTTTCACCTATTTTAAAAGCGGGATATGGCATTGTAGGGGTAATTAAAACATCGTATTGCTTGAAAGCGTGGATGAAATCATTTATAATTAAGGTTCTAATTTTAAGAGCCTTCAAATAATACTGCCCATAGTAGCCAGCTGAAAGCGCGTAGGTACCGAGAAGTATTCTGCGTTTGACCTCTGCTCCAAAGCCTTGAGCGCGAATCTCAGAAAAAGTTGTATGCCAGTCTAAGTCTTTTTCCAGGCGCAGGCCATATCGCAGGCCATCGTATCTAGCTAAATTAGAGCTTGCCTCGCTCATTGCAATTATATAATAAGCTGCTAGGGCGTATTTCACACTTGGAAGGCTTGTCTCCTCGTAACTCGCTCCTAAGTCAGCGAGGAGTTCGATGGCGTTATAAACAGCTTTCATCACATCTTTATCCACTCCCTCGCCATAGAATTCCTTGGGTATGCCTATTCTTATTCCCTTTACATCGTTTTTCAAGGCTGAGAGATATTCAGTTTTATCGACTGAAGTTGAATCTCTTGAATCGCGGCCTGAGATTATGTCTAGTAATAAAGCGCAATCCTCAACATTCTGAGCCATTGGGCCTATTAGCTCTAGAGAGTTTGCATAGGCAATTAAGCCGTATCTCGATATTACTCCATATGTTGGTTTGAGTCCAACTATTCCGCAGAATGAAGCTGGGCAGCGCACGCTTCCACCTGTGTCCGAGCCAAGGGCTATTGGTACTTCATTTGCAGCTACAGTAGCTCCGCTCCCTCCTGAAGATCCGCCTGGTACTCTCTCGCGATCCCATGGGTTTAGCACTGCGCCAAAGTAGCTTGTTTCATTGGAGCTGCCCATTGCAAATTCATCCATATTTGTTTTGCCTATGATAATAGCGCCCTCTTCCTTCAAGCGCTCCACAACTGTGGCATCATAGGGTGGAACATAGCCTAGGAGTATTCTAGAGCCACATGTGGTTTGAATTCCCTTAGTAGAGATATTGTCCTTAATTGCAACTGGAATGCCCGCTAGCCTGCCTTTTATTTCACCTCTATCGAACTTCCTAGCTTGTAAAATGGCAGATTCTCTAGCTAAGGTGATATAGTCATTTAATTTATTCCTAGCTATCCTTTCAAATATTTCGATTACAATTTCCTCTGCTTTTTTCCCATTTTTATATTCCTCTTGAATTTCTCTTATGGTCATTGCACAATCCTCGGGCCTTTTATATAGCCATCTTCTTTCTTAGGAGCCATCGCGAGGACTTCATTTTGATCCAAAGATTCCTTAGGTATATCATCTCTGAAGACATTGAATAATCCAAGCACGTGGAACGTTGGTTCCACATTTGCCTCTACTTGATCGATGATCTTGAAGTATTCAAGGATAGAGCTAAGCTGCTTAGCATATTCTCGCTTTTCCTCTTCCGATAGCTTTATCCTAGCCAGCCAAGCAACGTGCTCTATATCTTTTTCAGTTATCACCATTTTCTCCACCGCTCTTCAACGCTTGTGAGATATCTCTTAACCCCCATTTTACCTATGAATCCATTTTTCCTAGCGATTGCTCTCAATACAGCGTGCACCCCACTGCCATACTGCATGGATTTTTTCTCTCCCCAGGCAATCTCTAGGGGTAGGAGTTCCTCTGCAACTTTTCTCAAAATATATTTCTTGATATAACCTTTACCATTTTCACGAGTTTTTATTTTAAGCTTTATATCGAAATTGATCACTAAATTTATTAGTTCTTTATCTAAAAATGGCATAACTAATTCTAAGGAATTTGCATTAGCTATAGCTACATCTCTCTCGAGATTCTCACTTGCAATGTTTTCAATATTTTTCAATAGCTCGCTCTGCAGCGCTGCCTCACCTTGTTTGTTGAATATATCAATGTATCTCCTATATCCCGCGAATAATTCATCGCTTCCCTGACCTGAAACAGCCATTTTAATGCCATCCTCCTTCATAGCTTGCATTGCGAAGAAAAATACAAGTCCAAGTTCAACTTGCATTGGAGTAGAGTTTTCTATGATATTAATTACCTCTGGTATTTGTGCTTCAATTTCATCCATCTCTATTTCAACTATCCTCAATTTATCTTCCATTCTCAATGCACTTGCACTTAGCCTCGCTTGTTCTAAGTCGTGTGAGCCTGCTATGCCTGTGACATATAGCTTTGCATTAGGAATTTTAAATGCAAGTAGAGAGCTATCTACTCCGCCTGAGAATAGTATTCCTGGATTTATCAATTTTTTCAAGCGAATTTCAAATGCTCGATCTAAAGCTTTTTTCAGTAATTCAATAGCTTGTTTTTCATCTTGGATCAATGCTGCTTGCTTAATGATTCTTTGCTCAATGATTTCAATTCCTTCTCTATAAATTAATATGCTTCCTGGAGATAGAGTTTTTATATCCTTTATCTCAAGCGAGCGAAGCATCGCTTTCTCAGAGGCAAAGGCAAATCCATTGCTATCGCAGGAATAGTAAATCGGCTTCACTCCAACTGGGTCTCGAGCTATAAATAGCTTTTCTCCACTTGCTACCGCTATGGCATAGTCTCCATTTACCCTCGAAAGGCTGTTTTTGAGATCACTTGGCGAGTTGATATTTAAATTAACATCGCCTTCATAAAAATTGCCATCCATCGCTATGCCTTGTAACTCAAGCTTAGGTGATATTTGAGCAATAGCTATTCCTTGGCCTTCCCACAACTCTCTTGTTCCTTGATATCTAGAGGCTGATAGCATTTTAACTGCCTTTGCCTTTGAATCTCTTCCAGCATACCCGCAGATTGGGCCCATGCAAATTGAGTTGAATGAGGTTGGTCTAATATAAATTTATTTATGGATCTTATGGATTTTTATCTCCGCTAGACTTGTAAAAAGGACACTCTTTTTTTGGTACATTCCCAGACTCGCAGGCACATATCCATTGTCATATAAATTGCATCTGGAGTGGGACATTTCTCCTCTCTGTAGCAGCAGTTAACCATTCTTAACCTTAATCAATTTATTTTATATATAAAATTTATAAATTTTTGCTTTTAAATATCTGTTTTAAGTTAAAAAAAGCTTTATTTTTAACCGAAAGGTTTAATATTCAAAATATCAACGAGTAATCATTGGTAGGGCTCTGGGAAGTGCAATTATCACCTCCTTGCCTCCTCAAATTTGCTCAACCCCTGATTTTTGCAACCAATAGAGCCCTGCAAAATTTATTATTAAATTAAAAATTAAAAAAGTTTCTCATCAGGTAAAAAATTATTCATATAGCCAGCACGCCACCATTTGCCTCTCATTTATCCTTCGAAGCTTAGGCTCGCTTTGCCTGCAAATTTCTAGAGCTTGAGAGCACCTTGGAAAGAACCTGCAGCCAATTGAGGCTGGTGGAATACTCACGTTGGCAATTTTCTCAAGGTTGAGCTTCGCAGCATCAATTAAAATTTGAGTATAGGGATGGGCTGGTTTTTTAAAGATGGTCTCTGTTTCACCGGATTCCATAATTTTACCCGCGTAAATAACAGCTATTTCTTCAGAGATAAGCTGCACCGTGCCTATATCGTGGGAAATGAAAACCAATGAGAGCCCCATTTTCTCTTGCAATTCTAGAAATAGATTTAAAATTTGAGCTTGAATGGAAATATCAAGTGCACTCAATGGCTCATCTGCAATTAATATCTCTGGGTTAACTGCAAGTGCTCTAGCAATGGCAACGCGCTGCTTCTCACCACCGCTTAGTTCATGGGGAAAGCGATTTGCAACATCACTCTTCAAACCAACTTGATATAGTAGCTCCTCAACCCTCTCGCCATTCTCAATATTATGAATTTCAAGTGCCTCACTAATTAACTCTTGAACTCTCATCCTAGGATCAAGTGAGGAATGCGGGTCTTGAAAGATCATTTGAACTTCTCTCCTGAATTTTTTAAGCCCTTCTTCGCTGGCTCTAGATATATCCATACCCTTGAGCAGTATTCTACCTGAGGTGGGCTTTTCTATTAGCACAATGGTTTTGGCCAGAGTTGATTTACCACAGCCGCTTTCCCCAACTATTCCAAGTACTCTTCCTTTAACTATGTTCAATGAAACACCATCCAGTGCTTTAACATAGCCCACAACTTCGTGAAAAAATCCCCTAGTGATTGGATAATATTTCTTCAAATTAATAACTTGCAATAGCACTTCATCTGTAGATAGCACTTCATCTGTAGAGATTGCACGCCACATATCTCGCTCCCACCTTGAATTCAACTGGTGTTTCAAATTCACAGATATCTCGAGCTTCACTGCACCTAGGAGCAAATGGACAGCCTGATTTAACATAGCTAGCTCTCCCAGAAATGGTTTTCAGCATATTCTTTACTCCCATTCTAGGGAGGCATTCTAAAAGCGCTTTTGTATATGGATGCAGAGGATAATTCAATATATCTCTAGACCTTCCCCTCTCCATAACCCTACCTCCGTACATTACAACCACGTGTTCTCCAATTGCTTCAACTATGCTAAAATCATGGGTTATAAAAAGCAAGCCCATTTTATTCTCCCTCACTAGATCTCTTAAAAGCTTGAGGATTTGAGCCTGCACTACTACATCAAGCTCGGAAGTTGGCTCATCTGCAATTAAAAGCGAGGGGGAGCAAGATATAGCAATGGCAATTAGCACGCGCTGCCTCATACCCCCTGAGAATTGATGGGGATAACTATGAACACTCATCTCAGGGTTTGGGATGCCAACTATTTTCAATAAATCCACTGCTCTTTTCCAAGCTTCTGATTTACTGAGCTTTAAATGGGCTTTGATTTGCTCAGCTATCTGCTCTCCGATCTTTAAAACTGGATTTAAAGAAGTCATTGGGTCTTGAAAAATGATGGATATTTTCCTCCCCCTGATTCCTCTAATTTCCTCCAAAGATAGCTTTAATAAATCCCTTCCCTCAAATAAAATCTCCCCTCCTATGATTTCCCCGGGTGGGTCTATAAGGCGGAGGATTGAAAGCGCAGTTACACTCTTGCCACTGCCGCTCTCGCCAACAATACAAGTTATGCTTCCTTTTTCAACTGAAAAGGATACTCCATCAACTGCTTTTAGCACGCCTTCGTGCGTGTGGAAATAAGTCTTTAGATTTTTCACTTCAAGCAACATTTTTCACCTCATCAAAGCTCTGGGATCGAGAGCATCCCTCAATCCATCGCCAAAGAAGTTGAAGGCAAGCACTGTTAAGAAAAGTATAGCCCCTGGTTCAACCGCCATCCACCAAGCTGTGGTTAAGGTTCTCTGTCCATCGTGCAGCATCTTGCCCCAGCTGATCAAATTAGGATCGCCCAAGCCAATGAAACTCAAACCTGATTCAGCAAGGATGACTCCTGGGATTGAAAGCGTGGAAATGACGATTATCAAGCTGGCTACATTTGGAAGTATATGTCGAAAGATAATTCTCTTTTCAGAAGCTCCTAAGACCTTCAAGGCTAGGATGAAATCTCTATTTTTAAGTGAAAGCACTTCGCTTCTGATCATTCTAGCAGTTCCAGTCCACCCTGTGAGTCCAATCATCAATATGATCAAACCCAAGCTCTGGCCAAATATGAAGACCATTAAAACTAGTAAAATGAAGAAGGGAAAGGTCATGATTACATCTGTAATTCTCATAAGCAAATTATCAATCACTCCTCCTCGGTAAGCAGATACCACGCCAATAAGCGTGCCATTTAAAATCGCTAAAGCCGTAGCTACTAAGCCAACGAAGAGTGAAACCCTCGCTCCACTCACAAGCATGGCTAGCATATCCCTCCCTTTATCATCTGTCCCAAGCGGATGTTCCCAGTTTCCGCTTACCATTCTTCTCTCAATCTGCTTGGTCTCAGGGTTATAAATAAAATGCTCGATGGAGAAGCCCAGGGGAGGGAGTTCTTTCTTCTGAAAATCAATCCTCGTTGGATCTATGGTGAAGAATGGTCCAAATATAGCGGTTAAAACTAAGAAGGTCAAAAAAACAAGACTTGCTAGTGCAGCTTTATTCCTCTTGAATCTCTTCCAGTAGAAAAGCATTAATCCATGGCTTGCTATTTCAATCATATCTAACCCTCGGGTCTATATAGGTATAAGCTATATCCGCTGCGAGATTAGCCAAGAGGATTATGAAAGCTGAGATAACTGTAACAGCCACTACTATAGCGTAATCGCCAGAGAATATAGCATTGAATGAAATCCAGCCAAGCCCTGGGATGCCAAATATGATTTCAGTGAAATAAGCACCGGCGAATACCATTGTGCCTAGGTCGAACATAATCACGGTGATAACTGGGAGGAGGGCATTCCTTAAAACGTGCTTGAATATTACTGTGCGCTCGCTAAGTCCCTTTGACCTCGCAAATTTAACAAAGTCCTGCCTCAAGCTATCAAGCATCGAGGCTCTAACATATCGAGAGTAACTTGCAATTGCACCTGTGCTCAAGGTTATCACTGGCAGCAATAGAGCCTTTAGATTTTGAAGGGACAAAATGGGGAGAGTGGTATCATAATAGGTCTTGAACCATCCAAGCTTGACTGAAAATATCAAGATAAGCATAATGCCAAGCCAGAAGCTAGGTATCGAGATCCCTATGTAAGAGAAGAAAGAAGCGAGGTAATCGACTTTGCTATATTGTTTTTTAGCGCTATAGACCCCTATTAATATACCAAGTACTATTGCTAAGACGGTGCTTATAGCCACGAGTTGAAAGGAATAAATCCAGTGGATTTTAATCAATTCTATAACTGGCATTGAGGTGGAGAAGCTCCAGCCAAAGTCTCCCTTGAGCAAGCTTAAGATATAATCTATATATTGCTCCCAGATAGGTCTATTCAATCCATATTTTGCTTCAACTGCTGAGATGATCTCCTCAGGTGTACCTCGAGCTCCTAGGGAAGCTAGGTATTTATTCACTGGTGAAAGAGGGCCTGATCTAACGATTATAAAAGTAATAGTGAGTATTCCAAATGCTATGAAAATTGAATATAGAATTCTACGTAAAATATAGCTCTTCAGGTTCATCTCACAAAATACCATTGATGCAGGTTCCAACCCATTCTTATACCAGGGTCTATACCCTGCACCTCTTTTTTAATGCCAACGTTAGCTAGCTCAAATGCTAAGAAATCCACCGGCTGATCCAACGCTATTACTCTAGATAGTTCTGCATATATTTCTCTTCGCTTCGCTCCATCCAAGCCCTCTTTTGACCTTGCTCTATTGAATAACTCATCAACTTCTCTATTGAAGTATCCCCAGAAGTTCAAACCACCATCACTGGTGAAGAAAAGCCTGGAGCCAGATGGTGCAATTGGATTGGTGTTGAAGCCTATGACTATCATATCCCAAGGTGCTTCACTCACAGCATTCACTCCATTGTTAAATGAAGGTGGAATCTTTGAGTTTGGAATAGTATTCCTCAAGTACTTCTCAAGTAGAGTCGCCCATGGTAGATAACTCACTTTTACTTCAACTCCAATTTCCTTGAGTTCTTGCTTTATAAACAAGCAGGTATCCTCTCGAGTTTTGTTCCCTGAATTGGTGAAGATCTTCAAGGTTGGGATGGAGCTGTATCCAGCTTCTATTAATTTCTGTCTAGCTTTATCTTTATCATAGAGCTCGCCAACTCCAAACTTCATGACTCCCTCCTCAGTATACCAAGGGGAGGATTTAGGGATGAAGCTAAAAGCTGGCTCTCCAAATCCCATTAGTATTTTATCTATCAAGGTTTTCTTTCCAATTGCCATTGAAAATGCCTGCCTCACCTCCCTATTTCTCAACCCCTCCCAGCCATTGTTCCTGAGATTGTAAGCAAGGAGAAGATAGCCAGTGGTTGGATAAGTATAAACCTGCAAATGCTTCATTTCCTTAAATCTAGCCACTTGATCTGGGTCTATCCCAGCTGAGGTTATATCCCCAGCTTCTAAGGCTGCATTAACGGCTGCGGGAGAGCCGAAGATTTTTATAATATATTTCTCGAAATATGGATAAGGTTTGCCCTCAACGCTAGCGAGGTAGTAATCAGAATTTCTTTCAGTCACATATTTATCATTCCTAATCCATTCCTTGAATTTAAACATCCCTAAATTTCCAGTGTAACTCAAAGTATTGAATTCCTCAGCTTTTATGAAAGCTTCTACTCTGCGCTTCTCATCCTCAATCTGCACATATTTCTCTGCAATATGCTTTGGATAGGGGGTGAGATTATGGAGTACATTATCCACAAACTCTGGGTCAATGGTTCTTCGCTTAACTTGAAAAACTGTTTCACTGACCTTTTCCACCTCCACAAATCGCTTCTCCCCCGCTATTTCTTCCCTCCAGTCATCTTTGTAGTTATAGGGCAGCCAGTCGCTCATCATTAAATTTTTAATAGTGTAAACATAGTCATCAGCAGTAACATTTCTCCCATCGCTCCACTTCAAATCATTTCTAATGGTAATGGTATAGATCAAGCCATCCTCTGAAACCTCTATAGGCTTGGCTAAATGGCGGAGGTGAATGTTAAATTGATTATCATAAATAGCTAGGGAATCCAAGCATAGACCAGCATATGCGAAGGAAGCGCTATCAGCTGCCAATATCCAGTTCAAAGTTTCAGCATCACCAGCGGATGTTCCAGAGAGATAAGTCCCATAGACCTCTGGCTCCTTCTTCGAAATTTCCTCTCGCTCCCGCCCTAAGCAAGTAAAACCAATTGCACCCAGTCCAAGCATTCCAAGTTTTACACATAGCTTTAGAAAGTCTCGCCTTCGCATCACTTCTATTTTATTTATTGAGTGTTAAAACTTTTTGGATTATCAATCAGAGAAACAGTTATCTTGCTCGAATTCTCATAGTTTTTCAATGATAGAGCTGAGCTACCACAGGGGCACTATTTTAATTAAGGGAAATATTAGATTGCCCTATGCCACTTGGGACATGCGCGTGAATTGCTATAGAGCGCAGGCAATGTACTATCGAGAGATAGTGGAATATTTAAATCGCTCAAAAATTGAGTATATAGACAAAGTACTTGATTTAATACCATGTGAAAACCTGAGAGCTCGATTTCAGCTTCGTGATTATCAAGAAAGAGCTCTAAATGCTTGGCTGAGTGCTGGTAAAAGAGGTACAATTGTACTTCCAACTGGAGCTGGTAAAACGCATATAGCTATTAAAGCAATTTCTATAATTAATCAGCCGGCTTTGGTTGTAGTGCCCACTCTTGATCTTTTAGAGCAATGGCGAGTGCTTTTAAATAGAGAGCTTGGCATTGAAGCTGGAACATATGGTGGGGGGAAGCATGTTCTAAGAGCAGTTACTATTTCAACCTATGACACTGCTTATATCAGAGCTGAAGAACTTGGTAATAAATTCACGCTTTTAATATTCGATGAAGTGCATCACTTACCAACTCCTAGTTATATGCAGATAGCTGAGTTATCTGCAGCACCATATAGACTGGGTTTAACAGCAACTTATGAGAGAGAAGATGGCTTGCATTTAGAGCTTGCGAGATTAGTAGGTTGCAAGGTTTTTGAAGTTAATATCAAACAATTAACTGGAAGATATTTAGCTGAATATGAGGTTAAAACCATCCGCACCGAGCTAACGGCTGAGGAGAAGAAAGCATATAGCGAGGCATATAAGATTTTTTTAAATTATCTTCAGATTAGCAATATCCCTTTGAAAACACCTAGTGATTTCCAGCGCTTTATCATGCGAACTGGTCGAGACCCCAGAGCTCGAGAGGCTCTCTTGGCTAGGCAGAGAGCTAGGCAGATAGCCTTGAACTCAGCCTCGAAGTTAAATGCTTTAAAGCAAATACTGGAGAATCACCATTGTGATAGAATTTTAATTTTCACAGAGCACAATGAACTCGTGCATAGAATTTCCAAGGAATTTTTGATCCCAGTGATAACCCATAGGACCTCTAAGAGCGAGAGAGCAGAGATCCTTGAGAGTTTCAGAGTTGGCAAATATAGAGTAATTGCTAGCTCAAAAGTACTTGATGAAGGCATCGACGTGCCTGAAGCAAATATTGGCGTTATTTTAAGCGGTAGTGGCAGCACTAGAGAATTCAGACAGCGCTTGGGTAGATTGCTGAGGATGCGCGAGGGAAAGCGGGCTATATTATATGAAATAGTTTCAAAGCAAACCTCTGAGGTAGGGATTTCTAGGAGGAGGAAAAAGAGGATTACATATGCTCCCAGTTGAGCTCCTTAGATTTAAGGTGAAAAAGGGAAGGATTTACTTGAAATTCGCTGCGCTAGATAGAGAGAATCTAGAGATTGCGCAAAATCTCATCGAGGTCTACGCAGCGCAGGTGAACAAAAGGAAAGGTGAACTCCTAGAGTTACTAATGGAATTTGAAAAGTATTATGACTATCGCTTTATCCGGGGATTATCTGCTTTATTAGAAAGAAGATGTAGCTTTGAAATATGCAGCTCGATTGATCCCTTGATCGCGAGGAAAGAGGTATTTGAAGAAGCAAATAAATTCGCTCCAATTACTGAGCAGTGGAAGCGCGATAGAGTTCTACAGCTCGCAGCTTCCAAGCTCAATATCACTAAGGATGACCTTGAGAAATCCCTCTTCGCGGATCTCGATGAAGAATTGATTTTGAAAAACTTCACTCCACCACCTCCAGTGGAATTGCTCAAGTGGTATAATCTCTCATTGGTTCAAACATTGCTCCTCAAAGCAGCCTCACTGGAATTTGAAGTGAGCTATAACTATGGCTTGATCATTAGAAAACTTAAAAATCTTGGATTAATGTATTTCGCTGAGAAAAGAAACGGTCGCCTTTGGATTACTGTTGAGGGTGCGCTAGCTCTTTTTAAGCTTACCGAGAGATATGGCACTTCGCTTGCTAGGCTCATCCCAGTGATATTGGGAGCAGGGGAGTGGCGAGTGAGAGCTAGTATTGTAATTAGACATGGAGAAGTACCTAAAATCTATGAATTCCAATTGGATCATAGTTCTAGGGATTTACTAGCGCATTTTGAATTTGGAGAGCGGGATGTCTTTGATAGTGCTGTTGAGAGAAACTTTGCTCATAGATTCAATGCATTGAAAACAGGCTGGACTTTGAAAAGAGAGCCTGAGCCTTTGATCTCAGGCACATCTATCTTTATCCCTGATTTTTCTCTGGAGAAAAATGGAATGCAGCTTTACCTTGAAATTATAGGTTTCTATACTGAGGAATATCTCAAGAGGAAGCTTCTAAAACTCAAGCAGCTGAAAAATGAGAATTTCATAATCTGCGTGGATAAAAACTTGGCTTGCTCAAATTTAGAGGAAATTCCCGGGAAGTTAATTTTCTTTGAAAAAGAAATACCCTTGAAGCCAGTGCTTGATTTTCTAAAAAGAGTTGAGGAGGAGAAAATAAAGAGTGAAATGGTGAAGTTAAAAACCGTAAACTTAGAAGAAGATATCATAAGCATAGTGAAACTCGCGGAAAAATATGGCACGAGTGCTGAGGCAATTAAGAGAATTGCTATGAATGCAAAAGGCTATTTGCTAATTGGGAATCAATTGATCAGCGAGAGAGCAATTGAGAAACTAAGGAACAAGGTGCTTGAATTATTTCCCAACCCAAGTTTAAAGCAAGTTGCAGATCAGCTTTATAGTGAGGGAATCATGCACCCTGAGTTATTGCTCGATGCTTTAGGATTCGAGGTAAAATGGAATGGAATTGATATGGAAAAGGCAATAGTGATATTAAGGGAGAGAAATTAATAAGAGGGATAGCTTGACTAAAACAATTGGATTCGCTGGGAAGGGAGGCGTGGGAAAGACCTCCATAGCTGCTTTATTCCTTAAATATCTACTTGAGAAGTTGCCTAGAAAGCGATTGCTCGTAATAGATTCGGATCCTAATGAATGCTTGCCTCAAGCTATAGGTGCCAAGAGCTACAGGCGTCTTTCAGATGTAGTTGCACGCCATAAGGGTTCAAGTGTTAATCTCGAGCAATTCAATCAAGAGTTCGCCACACTCTTGCTTGAGAGCGAGCAATCTGGATATGACTTCTTAGTTATGGGAAGGGGGGAAGGCGAGGGATGTTATTGTTTGATAAATAACTTCTTGAAGAATGTCTATGAGAGAAATATAAAACTCGCTAGAGATCCCTATGATTACATACTCCTAGACTGCGAAGCAGGGCTTGAGCATATCGCTAGACGGACCTCCGCTGGTATAGATGATTTAATAATAGTCACTGATTCCTCCAAGATGGGAATTGATACTATTTCAAATATCAAAAGAGTTTCAATTGAAGCTCGCTCTGGAGTTAGAAATTTCTATGTAATTGCAAATAAAACCAGTGAAGAACTAGCGGGGAAAATAAGGGAAAAAGCTATGAAACTTGGAATGCATTACCTAGGAAACATTCCATATGATCCACTCCTAGAGCAATTCAATGTAGAGGGTAAAAGTTTGCTTGAACTGCCTCAAGATTCGATTGCATATAAAAAGATAGAGGAAATTGCTAAAAAGATTATTGATTAAAAATAAATGAAAAGCCGGCGAGCACGCTCTCGGTCGCCACTCTACTGCTCTCTAATTATCCAGCAATTCTTCTCCACTCCGCTACCTCGCGAGCGCTGGTTGCCCACGGTAGGCTCGCTCCCTTCCGGGCCTCAGCCGGTGCCCGTAGTTAAGCACTGGAAACCTGCCCTCCAGCAAGCCTCCAATGCAGCGCCAGCCCCGCAAGACGGAGCTTCGTAGTTGAATAGCTGGGTTAGAGGGCAGATCAAATGTCTTCCTCGAGCTTCGCCCCTCGCATATCGACGATTTCGAGTAACAGGTGACGCCGATTCACCCAGGCTAGCCCGCCGGCAATATATTGATTATCCTTGCTTTGCTTAATATTTTTCTAACCTTCAATTTCAAGTTCAAATGGTTTCAAATGGAAAAATTATATATTATGTAGTGAGAGCATTGATTATGAACGCTTCAATAGCGCTCCTCGCTATTCTGGCTATTCTACTTCTTCTAGTTAGTTTTTTTGGTTTACTATTCAACTTATAATCGCTTCCAGAGCTTGAAGAATGCGCGGATGCAACGCTTGCTCAAGTCAGAGTGGCGATGAAGAAGCGGCTTATCTAGTAGTGTCGAGTTATACTTGAATGGCACGCTAGAAGAAACCTTTGTTAATATAGTTAAAGAAGCCGGTAAATATAGAATGCTCTATAGAAGCTGGGAATCACCTTTATCCAGCGATGAAAAACTAAGCTTCGCCTATATAGAGCTCCTCAATATTTCTCCACCACTGGGAGCAGTGCCTTATGTTAAGGACTATAAAGGTGTAATAAGGGCTTTATCTCTATATGAGGAGCCTCTATATCTATAGTATTGATTCCTTAATCGAGAGCAATGAGGCTGGGGTTTATAGAGCGGAAAAATTTGAAGTTGGGAAAGTATGAGGTTAAGTATGCTTTTAAACTCCACCCACCTCTAGAGCCGACGAGGAATACTGTCACTTGAATTTGAAGCTCGCGAGCATACACTTAAGGGGTTTTTGATGCATTGGAGTTGAGCAAGAATCAAAGAGCGGGATTCAGCCTTAAGGGGAAGCTCTGAGATGAGCGCGGTTAAATAGCATCAATAGGAGCTTGAGCAATTACTCGATGCAGGTATTTTTCCACAGTTGAATTCCGCTTTATTGATTTCCATATTTTTAGTGCTACAATGCATTCATTATTCACTTCCTCAGCCCTTTTTGGAAAATGAGGGGGAGGGGAGATTATAGGAAAAACTTGAGTGGGATGCCTTCGCGAATTTCTTGAAAGATTTTGCTTCAATTAAAAAGTATGCTCCAAGGGATATAGCGATATGGCAAGAGTGGCTTGTCTATGGAACAGCGCTTGGCGTAGGCAATGTAGTAGTAAAGGCCATGAAAGTGCTGAATATTTATACTCCCGAACTTCACGCAGTGGAAAAGCGGAATTTAGTGGAGGGGCTTTGGCGGGGGAGGGATTCGGCGGAGGAGGCGGTGGAGCGAGGGAGGGTGACGATGTGATATTCAGGGTAGTGAGAAGTTAGAGGAATTAGTGGCGAGATTACCAAGGTGCTTTTCCAGTTTCTTGAATTACTCTATTGTATTCTAATGCAAGATGATATGCATCTTGGATCTGCCATCCCCAAATTATTAGATCAATTATACTGGAGGCATAAATAGTTGTGGCTATATGGCGATAGCTTTCAGTGGTAAGACTTAATGCATATTGGAATCTAACAATTGCAAGTAAGAATATTATAATACCTATTATGAGTATT
>JAWCLZ010000022.1:0-13465 GCA_038850275.1 Methanocellales archaeon
TTAATTTGGTTTTTCATTCTTTTAAAGGCTTTAAGGCTTGTAGTTCCAAGGTCAGAAAATGCCTCAAGAAAAGAAACTTATATTAGTTATATGGGCCCGCGGAGATTCGAACTCCGGACCTCACGGTTATCAGCCGTGCGCTCCAACCAGGCTAAGCTACGGGCCCGCGCCTCGCTTTGAGGTATAGCTGCAAGGGTATAAATTGTTTTTGCATTATGATCACCATGGCATTAAAAAATAAAAGGTGAGCTTCTCTTCGCGTGCTGAATCGCTGGAGAGATATATTTTATTTCTTTATTTCCTCAGTTTGCAGCAAGATTATTAATATCAATATTAGGAGGAGGATTGTCCATAAGGTATAGTCGATTAGCGATTAGCGATGGTGGTGTTGGTGTGGGTATTGGAGTAGGCATGGGATTGGGCGTTAGCGCAGGAGTTGGGGAGGGGCGTAATCTTTGCCTAGATATGGGAAATAAAGAGCTGCAGTTGGAGTTGGTGGTGTGGGAGGTGGTAACAGAGGAAGGATTGTGATTTATAATTGGGGCTGAGCTATTTCTAGGCTTAGCTATTTAGTGTTATTGTATTTATCATTATCAATGTATGAATTGTGAAAATATGGGTTGTATTAGTGCTGAGTCCAATGACATTGTAATAGCGATTAGTGGTATAGCGTAAGGGTGCATTGATGAGTATTTGATAACCCCCGAGATTTGGATCATAAGTTGGACTCCAAGCAAGATTTACAAAGTTATAAGTCGAGGATCATGATCATTTGCTACCTTCGTAATATCTGGGAAAAAACTGTTATAGAATAAAATTAAAAATTAAAAATTAAAAATTAAAAATTAAAAATTAAAAATTAAAAATTAAAAATTAAAAATTAACAAAAGATTAAAGTAAATAGAGAGCGATTTTATTTAACTGGGCCGGTAGATCAGTGGTAGATCGCCATCTTGGCATGGTGGAGGCCTCGGGTTCAAATCCCGACCGGTCCATTACTCCATTAAGGCCATTAAGTTTTCCTTGAAACATATGGATTGCTCTCTAGGTAAAATCTAAGTTTCAAAGGTAGATCTCTTGAGACACCTATTCTATAGCTGGATCGAATTTTAGCTTCCTCAGCTTTCCAATGGCAAATGAAAATCTCGCTCTCAATATTTGTTAAATCAGTGCCATTAAGTTCCTCGGTGATTTTCATTGCTTTGGTGAGTTTTCCAGGGCCGCTTGTGAGTTCAGTTAAATCACTTACTTTTCTATATTTTTTCATTTCCTCCACACCATTAAGGGGTTCAAGTGCTCTAATTAAAACAGCTCCCGCTTCATTTTCAGGGTGGGCAACTGCATTGAAAAGCCAGTTGGCGTGAACCATGTATATGAAGGCTCTGCCTGCTTCTCCCCACATTGGTTTGTTAAAATTCTTCATTCCCCTATAAGCTCGAGATGCAGGGTCTTTTTCACCATAGTAGGCCTCGGTTTCCACTATTTTACCAACTAGCAGTTTACTGTTAATTTTTCTAACCAACACTTTGCTGAGTAAGTTTTTTGCAACAAGAGCAGGGTCTTTTAAATAAAATTTTCTTGATAAAATCGTCATTTCTATTTTTTGGGAATTGGTGGGCATATTGATAAATTTCACTGGATTTAAAGTTTTTGGTAGAAAAGTATATATTTACCCTCCTTTATATATTTTTAATTGAGCGGGTGTATGCCGTTTTTGAAACTGCACAATCTAATCCATCCCCTACCAACCCGCTCCAAATTATAAAATTAGAATGTTCTGCGATGGTTTTTTCTTCTTAATAGCTAAATAGCAATTTGTATGCAAATCGCGGTAATGGGTGCAGGTGCAATCGGAAGTTTATTTGGAGCATTGCTTGCTAGAGCAGGCTATGATGTTACCCTTATAGGTAGAGAGGCGCATGTTAGAGCTATCGTGGAAAAGGGATTGAGAGTAAGCGGTTTAGAGGAATTCAACATAAAGGTGAAAGCAGTAACTCGAGCAGTGGAAGCAGAGCTTTTTCTATTCACCGTTAAATCCTATGATACTGAACAGGCTGCTAGGGATATTCCAATTGGAGGGAAGACGGTTATTCTCACGCTGCAAAATGGAATTGGAAATGAAGAGACCATCGCAAATATAGTTGGTGTTGGGCGAGTGATAAGCGGGAAAACCGCTTATGGCTCAACATTGCTTGAACCGGGGCATATTAGATTCACAGGCAGGGGTGAAACTGTAATTGGCGAGCTGGATGGCAGGGTTACGCAGAGAATAAAGGCTATTGCGGAGCTTTTGAATAGCGCAGGTATTAAGACCTCTATCGCCATAGATATGCAGACGAAGATCTGGGAGAAGCTTATAATAAATACAGGTATAAATGCGATCACTGCGATAACTGGGTTAAGAAATGGAGAGATTTTGAAATTCAAGGAATTAAAAGCGCTTTTGAAACTAGCAGTTGAAGAAGCTATTGCAGTTGCAGGAGCAAGTGGTATAGTTATGAAGAGCGATATGGTTGAGCGCACAATAGCAGTTGCTCAAGCTACAGCTGAAAATCAATCTTCCATGCTGCAGGATGTTAAAAGAGGCAAGAGAACTGAGATCGAGGCAATCAATGGGGCAATTGTAAAACTAGGGGAAAGATATGGTATACCAACTCCTATTAATCTCGCTCTCACTGCTTTAGTGAAAAGCATAGAAGGGAGGAAATAATTTGAATTTTAACCTTCCACCGATTTTAGCGGTTATTCTAATTGCAATGACTCCCATTTCTGAATTAAGAGGTGCAATCCCAGTTGCTATTGGAATTTATAAGATGAATCCCCTAGATGCTTTTCTGCTTAGCTTTTTGGGAAATATTCTACCAGTTGCACCATTGCTCCTTTTTCTAAATCCAGTGGAGCATTGGCTTAGGAGATATCAGTTTTTTGATAGATTTTTTAACTGGCTATTTGAAAGGACAAAGCGCAGATTAAGTGAGGATATAGCGAAATATAAAGCCCTGGCGCTCTGCATGTTTGTAGCACTCCCTCTCCCTGCAACAGGTGCTTGGACTGGCTGTGCAGCTGCATTTATATTCGGCTTGAAATTTCGCTACGCTTTTCCAGCAATAGTTTTTGGAGTATTTATCGCTGGGATCCTAGTTACTCTAGCCTCAATGGGTGTAATAGCTTTATGGGGATAGCTAGAGAGATCAGAAGGTAATCTCCCTTCCAACGATCACTTGCTCCACTTTGAGCTTGGGATGTGCCTCGAGGCACTGTAAAATCGTTCTTAAAGTCAGTTCGAAGTCTCGCTCAGATTTGCTTCCAAAATAGCTGAATTCTAGATAAGCACCAAGGTCTCCAATTGCTCCAGCATTGACGAAGTAGAAATTCCTTGAACCTGCCGAAAGCTTTTCGCAATATCTCTTTATCTCAGCCATAGCTGTTTTAGAAGTATAGCTTGTTTTGATGATCATTCTATTTAGTGCTTGGGAAAAGATTTTTTCACTTGCGATTTCCCTAGGCCATTTCTCAGCTTTTCTAATTATAATTCTATCTCCCTCTCCCGCATTGTAAAAGAGCTGTAGGTTCTCAACTATGAAGCCGAAGTGATTCACAGCGGAATAGGGCTGGGATGTGCCGAAAAATATGCAAATTGCAGAGCCAGGCGGCCAGTAAGATAGATCCCCCTTGGTGGATTTTTCAGAGGGATTTTCATAGTCAAGTTTAAAAGGCACTTCGAAGTATATTTCTTCCTGCCAGAGCTTTACCTCTCCCTCTATGGGTAGTTTCTCAAATATAGTTTTAGCAGTATCTGGATTTCTATCATCTACTCGAGCTCTCGCCCTGCCTTTTCCAATTATTTCAATTTCCAGTTCCATCTCAAAAATGATTCGACGAAACAGATATTAAGGTTTTGGCTTTGTAGAACTCTTTCCTTTCTTCTGGTTTATTTTCTATTCAAAAATATGAGGCAAGTAGGCTCCGTATTGTAAAAAAAATTTCTAGAAGAGCAACTACGCATTCAACCAAGTCCCTCTCGGCAACTTTTCTTCGAGTCCACCTTCACCTCGTGCTGAATCCAACTAATCTGCTGGCTATCTGGAGAAATACCATAAACAAATCTACCACCTATCATTCTCCATTGCCTGCCTATAGCCGTCTTGATCCCACATAGGATTAGGTGGAACAATATCAAATTTCTGCAGGCTTCCATCCTTTACCAAAAACTTCGGGTCTGCAAACGGGTCTCCTTGGCTCGGGAATGAGCAAGCTTACATTCTACAAGTACTTCCTGGATTTAGAGGAATTGGGCTTAGTTGCTGCAACAAGAAAAATTGGAAGGGCTACTCTATATAAGGTAAACCTAGAGAACCCTATCATAAAAATGCTTATTGAATACGAAAGACAGCTTTCATTACAAATAGCAGAAAAAGAAAAAGCCAAAATGCGAAAGGTGGCTCCAATGTTAACGAGATAAAGAAAAATTATTCAGTTATTCAGTTAAACTCTTTTTATATGAGAATTTATTTTATATATAATTATTTTTTAAAATAATTATTTTTTAAAAGTACGCATATAATTGCTTGCAATCCTACTTTTCAAGAAATATTTGAATTTGAACTATGGAGATTCAAGGGGAACTCCTGGAGTTGATGATTGATATTGTGAGGAGATTGAAGTTAAATTCTATCCCTCATTTACTCCTTAGAGGTTTCTCTCTAGATTTAGCTCAACTCTTTTGAAAAACTATTGAGGAGAACTCTTTCTCTTTCTATACTCGTTTTTGAAGAAATATTCATATGTTTTATTTTTCCCTTGTCTTTCATATGCTAAAATTTAAAGTTGAAGCTGCATAAAAATATTCATTCTAAACCCAAATTGGTATGGACTCGACGGGATTCGAACCCGTGGCCTCTGCCTTGCGAAGGCAGTGCTCTTCCCCTGAGCTACGAGCCCCGCTTAAATTTTATTATTTGTAATCAGTCTAATTAAAGTTTCCATCTATCCCACGATCATTCCAAATAAAATTCTGCTTGAAATTGTGAAAATGGAGAATACTAGGACTGCTATGGGCATGGCAATGCCTAAATCGAACATGAATTGCGCCTTGTCATCCCCATGTTCGATTCCAGCTATGAAGCGTATTAATATGAAGGTAAGCAATACTAGGTATATTCCTATTATTAACACGAAGTGCTCAGGCGCTATGCTCATTTCAGTGAATTTAGGTACCATGGGTAAAAATTTTTTACTCTCGCTTGGCAGAGATGGCATTTCTTGCATAATGCTCGCAAGCAGCTTTGCGACTACTTCAGCTAGGGCGAGGGTTACTCCTCCGATTAATGGAGCGAAAAGCACTGCGGTGGTGCGCATCATACTCGTCATTGTATATAAAGCACGTTTTATGTTCTCCTCCACTGCCTGCAGTTCTTTTAAGTGATCTGCTAATTTTACTAGGGCTATGCCTGCAGCTTCATTGCTTTTTTGCACGCTCTCTATAAATAGCTTCATTGTGGCTAGTATTCTATCTGAGTATACCTCTTTAAGTGCGCCGAATTCTTCGTTGAAGAGAGCTTCTTTCATTGTGGTGCGCATTGCAACGAAGTTATAGGCAATGGAGGAAAATATAGCTGCAATCTCAGAGCCTTCCATTGTTTCTGAGGTATATGCAAATGCCTCCTCAGCGGATTTACCCTCGGATATCCTCTTACCTAGAATGTAGAGAGCATCTGAAAATTCTCCCTCCATTTTTCTGATTCTATCTCTAATTTGCTTATATGGGAGATATATTCCTATGCAGTAAATTGATATCGCAGTTGCAATACCCCAGATGACTGGCAGTGTGGCAGGCAGGAAGCTATTCAGCTGGCTGAGTGTAGTAATGCTTGCATTCCAAGTGATCAATTGGGATTTAATTTCTGGTATTCCTAGAGCTAGATAGAGAAAACTGGGCAGTGCAATTACCGTGCCAGTTGCAATTGCAATAGCAGCTATGGTATATCTTTGCTTTGGACTTGGCAGGTTTTCGTGACTCGCGGGAATTTGAGGTGGTGTGAATGCAGCTGGTCTTTTGAGGAGAATGGAATAAGCATAGGTAAAGGTTATTACAGGTAGCAAAAGATTGTAGATCAATGCAAGTTCAAAGGTATTAATCCTATATCCAATTACACTAGCTGCTGGGAGCATTGCCACAAGTGCCAGCGGGATCATCACTCCTATGGAGTAAAGCACGGTGGTTGGAGCGTGAAGTCTGCTGGCGAATTCATCCATTATATTTTTGGTACCCTCTAGCACTACATCTAGAGCTCGATTGAGTGTTATAATCCGCTGAGCTTCATCTGGCTCTCCAAGCGAGCTTCTTATGAGGTGTATGGCTCTCTTGAAGTGAGTGCTCCATTCTCCCCATTCACTTGCGAAATTTGTTATTGCATCATCGATACTGCTATGGACTCTGAAATGCATATCCCACATCAATTTGCGTAAATCCTTTGCCAGCGGGCGATTTGAGTTTTCAGCTGCAAATTTTATTGAGCGCTCGATGTTTGAAACGAGTTTCATATTCATAACAATGTAGGATAGTACTTCGGGAGCATCTCCGAGGGAATGAATTTTGAGGTATTTTGCATATATTTTTGGGTAATTGCTCACGTAGTGAAGCACTAGCAAGGGTATTGCTACTGTTGATAGTAAAAGTAAGATAGCAGTTGAAGGTGGGATACCGCTGAAGCCATAGCTGTAAAGAACGATGAAATCAAGGATTAGGAAGAGGAATAGAGTTGAAAGAGCAAGGAAATAGGCAAAAGCAAGTACTTCGTGCACTTCTAGATCTAGACCTGTGAAATCGATAGAGCGAAGGAGTTCTTTACTCGCTTTTATTTCGATTTTTTGCTTCAATTCATCTAGGTCTCGAAATAGGAACTTTAAAGCTTTAGTGGAATTCTTACATGCCTTGGTGTACCAGTTTGCTTCCGCTTCAAACATTCAACCTCGATATTTTTCTATAAAAATTTCAAACCACTTCATCCACTCTCTTTCCACTCGTTGGAGATCTTGTTTGTATTCATCTAATAAAACCCAGAATTTGTTGTTTGCACTTCCAACTGCTTCTGCGCTTAGCAGTTTTGGATTATTCAGCTTCCGGCTAGCGTCCACTTGAGTTTGCTTTATTTTCTCTCTCAAAGCAATATTTTCAAGAGCCTCCTCTATGGAAATACCCCATTTTAAAGCAATGTTTTTCACTGCCTCAGATTTCCCCATATCTAAAACTTGAAGCGGTCTCAATTGGTCTTTTTCAGCGCTGTAATCCATTAAGTCTTGGAAGATTTCATTTGAATTTTTCTCCTCTTTTAAAACCTCAGTTATTTGCTTTATCCTTCGCATCCTCAAAATTCCTCCGCCTGGTCTTATTGGAGCGCAGACAACTATTACATCAGTTGCTTTGAAGGAAGACGGTGGAACTTCGAGGTCATATACTACTCGATCATAGACTTCTTTAGCGGTTGAACCATGTATGGTTCCCATTACAGAGTTACCTGCTGCCCCCACTCTCATTGCTTCATATAGCACTCTTGCCTCTCTGCCTCTTACTTCTCCGATTACCAGTACAGATTCCCCTAAACGCAGGGCTGATCTCAGCGCTTCATCTGGCTCAATTTCAGATGTCGAGCCAGCAACTGCAGATCTCGTGGTTAATCCTTGGATCTTCCAACCTGAGGCTTGAAGCTGGGGGATGGGTAATTCACGGGTGTCTTCGATTGTGATGACTCGAAATTTTTGAGGTATCTCCAACATAAGGGCACTTAATAGAGAGGTTTTCCCAGCTCCTCTACTTCCTGTGACTAATATGGATGCTTGTCCATCTACGAGGAAGCTTAACAATGCAGCCGCATATGAACTGAGGGTATTATTTGCGATCATAGATGGCAAGCTCCAAGGCTCGGTGCTATGTCTTCGAAAAGCATAGGCTAAGCCGCTTGAGCTGAGAGGTGAGCCTATTGCTGCCACTCGAGTATGATATTCCTCGAGATCGGTATCCAACACTGGATTTGCCTCTGAGAAAGGCCTGCCGCTTAGGGAGCGCAATCTTGAAATAAGAGAATTTACATCATCCTCTGAGAGGTAAACATTTGAGCTGCATTCTTCGCCTTGAACAAGTAGATGAAGTGGATTTTTAGTTACTGGAGAGTTGACATATACATCTTGTACATTTGGGTCGAGCAATATATCTTCTAAAATTCCAAAGCCAGCTGTATATTTGGCGAATAAATCTGCAAGTTGATTTACTTCCTCAGGGTTTAGATTTAAATTTTTATTTCTCACCAGCTGAGATATGATTTCTCTGCCTTTTTCCATAAAGAAATCGCGAGCTCTCCTTGGATCTGAAAATTTCGCTGTCACCGGTCTCTGGCGTATTAACTTTGCCTTTGCCTCCATGAGAATTTGAAGTTCTTCGATGGGTAAATTGTATTCCATGGGCGTGATAAAATAGATATTCTCGGGTTTATTTGGAAGTCTATATATAGCCACTTGAACCGGTCTTCTCCCCGGTATTTTGATTTCATAGCTCTTCAAAAAAATAGCTCCATCTTGAACTTCAAGATCAATTCTCGTTGAGGAAAATTTGGGCCGAATGTATGGTTTTATACAGCGGTCGGGATTTTTTATCTCTGATAAACTAAATACTATACTTGAGAGTTTCGTCATTTCTTTTAGTTGCTGAAGCGCGCTATCGCGATATTCTCTTTCATATGGCTTTGCTAGAATCAAGCAATCAGTATGCGGTTCACTTTGCAATATCTGGAAAATATTCCCTCTGCATCTGGGATTTTGCAGAGTACCGCTCTCAAAGCACTTCTCGCAGTGTACTGTGGTGTGGCATTCATTGTTTTTAATTCTAATCGAATATCGACATTTACTTTCTTTCTCGGTTTTTTGCAGTGTGCTTTTAATCTTGGATAGTAGATTCAATATAGTTATAGTTATATCCACTCCTGCGAAAGTGATTTTCTTTACTTTTTTGCACAAACTTGAAATATCATGAGAGAAATAAAGGTTTCGATCGTGAATAGCAAGAAAATATATATTCTGGGAAGGCGCGGTCAAGCGAGTAACGGGCTTTTGAATTTAGGGAGATACCTCGCACTTGATGGCTCACTTGGCGCAGAGGTTTATCTTGATGCGCTTCATCCTCACGTGGTATTGATATGTGGCAAAAGGGGATATGGTAAATCTTATTCCCTTGGTGTTATGGTTGAGGAACTCGCATCTCTCCACGAGGCTATTAAAAGTAATCTTGCGTTTTTAATCATAGATACCATGGGTATATTCTGGACAATGGGGGTTGAAAATTGGAGGGAAGAGGACCTGCTGAAGAACTGGAACCTTCAGCCTAGGAGATATGATCTGGAAATTTTTGTTCCAAGTGCTTTTGCAGTGGAATTTGAACAGAGAGGGGTGAAATGCAGGTCTTTTTCAGTGAAGACAAGCAGTCTTGACCCATTTGACTGGTGTTCTATGCTTAATATATCCCCCATTGAGCCCCTAGGGGTTTTAATTATCAGGATTATTCAAAAGCTAAGGGAAACTGGAGAGCCATTTTCCATTAAGGATATAGCCTTGCTTATTAGTCAGGATAAAAGAATTCATCCTAATGTTAGAACTGCAGCTGAAAATTACTTACTTGCAGTTCAAAGTTGGGGAGTTTTCGATAGCCATGGCACGCCTTTGAGCGAGCTTGTAAAACGAGGTAGAATTAGCGTGCTTGATTTAAGCTGCTATGGACATGCTTTGAATATTAAGAGTGCGATTGTGGCAACGATTGCTAGGCAGATTTATGATGAACGTGTGAAGGCAAGGAGGAATCAGCTGTTGGCTAAGATGAAAAAAATTCCTTTGAATGAGGAATTCCCAATGGTTTGGCTTTTCATCGATGAAGCTCATGTTTTTCTACCTCGAAGTGGTGAAACATTGGCTTCAAGTGTAATTATAAATGAATGGCTCAGACTCGGGAGACAGCCCGGCTTGAGCTTGGTGCTTGCCACTCAAACCCTAGCAGCTCTCCATCGCGAGGCAATTTCCCACTGCGATATTTTAATCTGCCATAGACTGACTGCCCAGGAGGATATTGATGCATTGAGTGAAGTTAGGCCAATTTACATGCGCGAGGGAATTGTGGATTGCATGAGGAGATTGAGTCATGAAAGAGGCGCTGCTTTATTGCTTGACGATAACACTGAAAGCATGCATATTGTAAAAATTAGACCTAGGAAGAGCTGGCACGGTGGCGGTGAGCCCAGTGCTATTGAGAATAGTTAGATTAAATTTGAATTGACTCTTTGATGTGCAATCCCAATTTCTCAGCTTGTTTACACATCTCAGCTTTATCTGGGCAGTCTAGTAAAGTGATTACTCCAACGTTGCGGTCCCCAATTTCTTTTTCTATGTGGATTCTATTTTCAAATTCTCTTTCACAGATATACCAGTATATTCCCTTTTCATAGATGAATTTTGCATCTTGCATTTTTGCATTTCTGCCTATTTCGCAAATGAAAATGCAAATTGGAATCGCAATGGTCTCACCCTCTATTTTTATGCATTTATATATATAGTCTTCTTGAGAGGGTAATGGCTTAATAATCACTTTGCTCAAGTAAATTCCCCTCTATTCTAATTTATTTTTTATAAGCGCTATTATAAATCCTTTTCTAAATAAAATAAGGCAAATTTAATCTAAATTTTAAAAATAATTCTTTTTTCTTAAATTATTAATTAAAATTAATTTATTTTTCATTTTTTTTATAAAATAACTATTTAAGAAATTCATTTTAATTTAAAATAATAATTTGTTTTTAAACAATTTTATTGTTTTTAAATAGAATAAGAATATTAATAAATATTTAAACAAATATTGAAGTTTGAAGGAGGTGAAATAAATGATTAAGCTGGATCAACTCGACCCAAAATTCAAATATGAAATTGCAAATGAACCAGGTGGAGAGAAGATTTTAACTTGCTACAGCTGCGCTAGCTGCAGCGTGATATGTCCTATTAATCAAGCAGGAGAAAAATTCAGCCCTCGTAAAATAATCCATAAAGCATTGCTTGGCATGCGTGAAGAAGTACTGACAGATGAAAAAATCTGGCTATGCGTGAATTGCTATGCCTGCTATGATTACTGCCCCCACGATGTACGCATAACTGAAATAATGGGGGCGCTAAGAGAAATAGCCAAGCGGGAGGAAAAGGCTGGCAGAATCAAAATATCCAGCGATAGACATAAATTTGAAGAAGCATTCGCTGAATCCATAAAGAAATACGGCAGAGTGCATGAATTAGGCGCCATCAGCGGGTATCTGATAAAAACCAAGGGAATTGGACGAATGATAGCCTATAGTACTCAAGGAATTTCAATGTTCAGAAAGGGAAAGCTCGCTTTAACTGCAAAAGCGGTTAAAGATAAAATGCAAATTGAGAGGATATTCAAGGGGCTAAACAAATGAAATATGCATACTACCCCGGTTGCTTCCTCCATGGCTCAGCGAGAGAATATGAACTCTCTACGAAAGCAATATGCAGAGCTCTTGGAATAGAACTCGTGGAAATTGAAGATTGGAATTGCTGCGGCGCTCTAGAGGTTGCATCTGACAAATTACTTTCCACTGCCCTTTCAATTAGAAATATAATACTTGCCTCAAAACTAGGAATGGATATAATTGCGCCCTGCAGCATATGCTACAATAGCTTGCTCAGGGCAGACCACTCCATGAAAGAAAACCAAGGGATAAGAGAGAAAATAGAAGGATTAATAGGCGAGAGATATACAGCTGAGATCAAAATTAAGCATTTAATTAATGTAATCATCCAAGACTATGGACTTATCAATCTCGCTGCGAAAGTTAAAAAACCCTTGAAGGAAATTCGAGGAGCTCCTTATTACGGCTGCCTGCTAACTAGACCAACGAGTATCTGTAAAGCGGAAGACCCGGAGAATCCAATGTGGCTTGAAAATATAATTCAAGCAATTGGCGGAAGCTACATTGAACTTCCAAATAAAACCAAATGCTGCGGAGGAGCCCTTTTAATGGGAAAAGAAGAAATCGCTAATCAACTAGCCAAGAATTTACTTGAAGAGGCTAAAAAACTGGGTGCTAACTTTTTAGTAGTAGCCTGCCCGCTATGCCATACAATGCTAGATGCTCAGCAGCCTAAAATAGAAGCAGTATATAAAACTAGATTTAAGCTCCCAGTGCTCTATTTCACCCAAGCAATAGGCTTAGCCCTTGGCTTAGATATGCGCGAAATTGGCCTTGACAAGCACTTTGTATCTCCAAAACTACTACAGTGAAAATGGCAAGTTTTCATTTTCTATCAAAGTTTTACAGAGATCATAATACTCACAAAAAGCATCTCTGCATTTTCTTCGATCTAAACACTTCCAAAACCTCGAATCTGGCTTTATTAGCACAGTTTCCGCTTGCTTGGTATTGAAAAGCAAGAGTGGAAGCGTGACCTTAAAATTGCTCTCTTCACCCTCCGCAGGCTTGGTATAGCTTTCTATGCCCAGTTTTTTCAAGCAGCAGTTCAAGCACTCAAGGTGACTCTTCTTGCATTTCACTATGCAGTAAGCTGCTAGGGGGATTTCAAATTCATAGGAAAAGTAAAAAGCTGCCCCTCCACGTCCTTTAAGCCAGATAAGCCTTTTATCCTCAAGTTCCTCCCAAGTTAATTCAATGGAGTACTTCGAAATAGCCTCATCTTCAGATAGAAATTTATACACTAAACACCACTCGCACTTCCTACAGGGGAAAGGACAGTTACTTATATCTATCTTGGACAGAAGATCCATTAAACTTACTAGGGTTTTCATATTGAAAGATTTTTTTATCTTTGAATGCTGAAATTGCTATAAGCAGATAAATTTCGAAAGCCTCATGTATAATTGACTGTATATTAAATGCCAATAAAGAAAAGAAGGATATTACTATGGCTATACCTGTGAGTATTGAAAAAAATGAATTTCTAGAAGAAATCATAAAATTGGGCGGTGAATCAATTTTAAATTGCTTTCAATGCGGTACTTGCACTGGCTCTTGTCCCTCAGGCAGACTTGCAGCGCTGAGGATAAGAAAAGAATTCCGAAAGGCTAAACTTGGTTTGAAGAAAGAAGTCATAAGCGGTGATGACATCTGGCAGTGCACAACCTGCCACACCTGCCTAGAGCGATGTCCCCAGGGAGTTGAAACAACTGATATAATTATGGCAATTAGAAATATCGCGGTTAAAGAGGGATACATGGCGGAAGCACATCGAAGAGCAGCTGGTTTCATGCTGAAAACAGGCCACCTTGTGCCAATTGATGACAAATTTAAAAAAGAGCGACTAGCACTTGGATTAAGCGAAATGCCCCCAATAGCACAAGCGGATAAGAACGCGGTTGAAAGTGTTCGCAAGATAATGGAAGAAACAGGCTTCACCAAACTAC
>JAWCLZ010000022.1:13475-20059 GCA_038850275.1 Methanocellales archaeon
AAGAAGGGGTGAAAAAAATGGGAGTTGGCTACGGCTTATTCCTAGGATGCGTGGCACCAAATCGCTATCCCGGGATAGAAAGTGCCACTCGCGAGGTGCTGAAAATACTAGGCGTTCCATTGAAAGAACTGGAGGGTGCATCCTGCTGCCCTGCTCCAGGTGTCACTAGATCCTTCAATCAAGCCACTTGGCTTGCACTTGGGGCACGCAATATTGCAATTGCAGAATCCATGGATGTGGAAATAATCACGATCTGCAATGGCTGCTTTGGATCACTTGCCGAAGTTTATCATAAGCTTGAGGAAAATGAGAAGTTAAAAGAAGAAGTCAACCAGATCTTGGCAAAAATAGGAATGACCTATAAGGGAACTTCTAAAGTGAGACATTTCGCAGAGTTTCTCTATCGGGATATTGGCCTTGAGAAAATTGCAGATAAAGTAACTCGACCTCTGGATTTAAAGGTAGCAGTTCACTATGGCTGTCACTTCCTGAAACCCTCGAAGATAAAGCACCTTGATGATCCTGAAACCCCGCATATTTTAGATGAATTAGTTGAGATCACTGGTGCAAAGAGCATCGATTATGTTGATAAAAATCTCTGCTGCGGCTCAGGCGGTGGAGTTAGAGCTAGAAATCCAGATCTTGCATTGAAAATGACTCTTGTCAAGCTTCGAGAGATCAAGAAAACCGAGGCTCAGGCAATTGTGGATATCTGTCCATTCTGCCACTTGCAATACGACAGGGGACAGGTAGACATAAAGGCGAAGTATGGCGAGGTCTACACATATCCAGTGATACATCTAGCTCAGCTTTATGGCGTTGCCTTCGGCTTGGATTTGAAAAAGCTTGGCTTGGATAGACAGGAGATTCCAGCGCATTACATCTTCAATGGAAAAAATTAGTAGAGAACCGCGTGTTTATTAAGAAGTCCTGCAAAATATCTTTATAGAAGTTTTGGGTTGCTTGAATTTGAGGGAATTGTAGGCTTCATGTCCTTTATTTCTAAATTTCTAATCCGAATATCGCAGCGGTTGCTCTTAGGCACCCAGTTATTTCCATAACTTCTCGCTGCTTTAATATTTTCTTGCATGCATCCCAAGAGGGAGAGCGTTAAAGAGAGAACCTAGCGGTTCTCTCTTATATAACTTTTATATAACTTCCACCAACTTGCCATTTGATTCCACGATTTGCTCACTAGTTTGCTCTATCTTCGGCGGGCTGCATTCAACTCTTGCGCCGATTTTCAAGAATTTCTCCTTAAGAGAGCAAGGTTTTTCGTTGTTGAAAACTGCTTCATATGTGCACATCTTCTCTGGTTTGATTTCAAAATCCGGGTGCTTCATGCAAAAAATTTTATATGACTTAGCAGCGGGATCACTCTTGTATAAGTATTTCTTTCGCCATTTACCCTCTTTTAGAACAACTTTATTCTTATACTTTGGATGATGTTGGAAGAAGTTGAGCATCATCGTTGCAAGGTTTCTGGACTTTAGGTCTTTTAATAAATCATCAATGGTTATAGGGTCATATTTCGTGAACAGTGCCTCGATTTTCTCAGCCGTCATTCTCCTCCCGCACTGACCATATTTTATATTAATCACTCCATTTTGCTCGCACCACGCTAGCTTTCCAATTTGGATCCACTTTGCATTATCCACTTTCTCTTTTTCCTTGGTTTTTAACCTTTTTTCTGATCTTTCTCTTACTTCAACAGGCTGAATTTGATGCTTTTCTCTGAGATAAATCCACAGCAATCCATCGCTAGCAATATCGCTTAATAATTCCGCTAGGTCTTGGTTTTTTACTTCTCCACTGCCATTCCAAACTAATTTCTTAAGCTTTAAAATTTTGGTATATAATGAGGCAAATAATGCTCTCTCACCTAGAGCTAGTAATATTTCTTCGGTATTTTTATTCTTCTTAGTCGCCAAGGAAATTGCTTGATCGATAAGTTTATTGAGCATTTGAAGGCCCCTCCCATCTAATATCTATTTCGAAATATATAAAATTTTTTTATTCATCATCATTATGTTCGCTTTTTTAACTCTTAACTCTTAACTCTTAATTTTGCACTAACTTAACAACTTAACAAGCAAAGAATAAGTATTACAACTTAATCATAATTTCTTGATGGAAGTCATAAATCGCTTTAAACCCTATGTGCAGATACTCCGCCCGGAGATCGCGGATATGGATTTCGCGCTGCCAGCGGCGACTGTGCTTCTTGCCACTTATTTTGCATATCCAGACGCAATTCACAGCTTTGGCAAACTTCCAGATCTATTTGCCTTTATCATTGCAGTGATAGGAGGTTACTGTGCAATTACTTCTTCCTATGTTTTCAATGATTACTGCGATGTGGATATTGATTCCATCAACCTGCCTCATCGACCGCTGCCAAGTGCGAAGATGACCAAGAATCAAGCGCTTTATTACACCTTCTTACTCCTTGTAATCGCAGCTATTGTAGCTGGATATTTGAACTTTGAATCCCTCATAGTATTAGCGGTTGCAGTTGGAGTAATATCGATTTATTCAAAATGGGCTAAGCGCAATACATTCATGAGTTTTTTCTTCGTAGGCGTTGCCTATGGATTAGTTCCAGTTGGAGTATGGCTTGCTTTCGATCCAACTTGGAAGGGCGCATTTCTACCCTTGCCTGCGATATTCCTAGGGCTCATGATCTGCGTTACCGACTGGGGCTTCACCCTAGCAGGGGTAAGTAGAGATGTCATTGGGGATAGACAACGAGGGGCTCCAACTATGCCAGTGACATTTGGCGTGCCCTTTACCTCAAAGTTCATAATGCTCTGTTGGATACTTGGAGTGATATTCTCGCTTGCGATCTTCTTAAGTGCAAGGCTTGGGGTGGTTTACTTAATAGGTGCTCTGGCAAGTGGGATTTGGATGCTTGTGCAGTGCCTTGATTTCGTGAGAAATCCAACGCCCGAGAGAGGGGGAAGATTATTTTTACAAGGCTCGAGATACCGGGGAGTGATGTTTGCTTCCCTCATCATAGATGTATTACTATGCGTCTCATTCCCGGAATATGCAGTTTTGGTGGCGCATTTATAAACCCTGCCTGCAAAGGTTTCTCCACTTCTTTAGATTTTTTTAATAGGTTTCTCTTCAATTTCAATTCTTCTCCTCATTAAATTGGAATTGAGAAATGCCGATAAGGGGTTGCAGTTACTATAGTTCTGCGAAGTTTTTATTTTATTAAAAAGTTATAAAAAGTAAAAAGTTATTTTATATATTTTATATATTCTTTTTCATTCAATGGTTCAATTAAAAGAAAACTCTAGCTTAATTTTTTGAATATTACAAATTTCTCTTTAATGTTGGGATTGAGATATAAGTGGTCGAAGATTTCTCCTTTGCTCTCTCTGATTTTTAGTGCCTCAATGAGTTTTTGATATTCCCCATTTGCAAGTCCGCTTGCTAAAATAGCAGCTCCCTCCGCTCCCTCCTTGGCTATCACTGCCTTTCTATTTTTAACCGTGGTTACATCAATTTCTAAATTCATTTTTTCCAAGAAAATTTCCAGTGCTTTTTTAACATCAGCGCTAAACTCTGATATTCTAGTGAATCTCCCGCTCAAAATTATTTCCCTTGGAGTTACAGATGTGAGTAATACAGCTACATCTTTAACTATGGACTCAAGCATTAACTTGTATCCCTCTTCAATTTTAACATCTATCTTGGCAAGCTTGATGAAATCTTCAATTTCAACTTGAGTTGGATTTATTCCTGATAAATAAGCTGCTCCAGCTGTAAATAATTCAAGCTTCGATATCTCATTAAGGGTATTTACCATTGCATAAACAAGCTCAGAATCCACAAAGCCCATTCCCAAGTAGGAGGGAAAACCAGCTGTTCCAGCCATTGCATCCACGATGGCTCCATTTTGAACAGCCAAGGCTGAGGTATAAGCAAATCCTATTTCAACTAATATGAATGATGTCTCAGCATAATTTATGCTTAATCTCTCAGCTTGGTCTTTTATAGCTAAAGCAACACTGAATACTTTATCCGCTGTACCCATATCTATTTTATTTACCTTCCGATAAGAGGGAATTGAGGGTAGATGTATAACACCTGGGGTAAACCAAATGTTTAAATCCTCATTTTCTCTCATTAATTTCATCAATTCTCTTAAACCAATGATCTTCAATCTTCTCTTAACATCACCTTCGGTCACGAAAGTCGCTAATGCTATATCTGAATCAGAGGCATCCTTAGCTCTCTTTAATGGCATTCCATATCCACTTGGCCCAACAATGGCATCGATATCTCCCACTTGATCTCTAAGTCTTCTAATCTTCTCAATTACAATCATTGGGTTAAGAGTTATCTCCTCTCTAGGCACTGCTTCATCTACTATTATTTCATTGCTTTTATCATTGAAGCCGAAAATATCCATCGACTTAGTCCCAGGGTCTATTCCCATCGCTATTACCATTTTATTCCTCCATTATAATTGCACCTTGATTATCGGGCTTAACATAAAAGACTTCTCCACCGCCTTTTGCCTCTATGAAATCTTTAAGTTCCCGAGCAAGGGCACTGGCTTTTTTCTCTCCTTTAACGATGCCATAGAAAGCTGGACCCCAAGAGCTTTGACACGCACAGTAAGCCTTGGATAACAATAGATTTATTCCTTCTTCAACTATTGAGTGGCAATATCTACCTCCTTGATATTCCCGCCAGAAATCACCTAGTATTGCATTAAATAGAGTTAATCCCTCGCCAAATGATTTAAGGTCTCCCTCTATGATTGAGGGAATAATCTTCATTAAGACTATCCTTGAGAGCTCTGAAGACATTTCTCTCGGCATAACCTTGAGTTCCTTCAAAACATCGTCTTCTCGCTCCCTTTCCCTCATTATATGCTCTCTAGGTTTATAGGGTATTGCCACGATGAAATACCAGTCTTCAGGTATTGTTCGATGGAAAATCAGAGGGGGAACCATTTTTTCCCTCTTATCAATTTTAAAGCCTCCTTCAACTATAAAGCCACCTACCTTTAAAGCATAGACCCCCAGAGCGGTTATAGTCCCTCTTTGCACTATCAATGCTACTTCTTCAATGCTTAAATTTAAATCATAAAGCTTTGAAGCTGCCAAGCCAATTGATAAGGCAAGCGTGGTATTATAACCCAGACCCACGAGCCTTGGAATACTTCTCCTAATGTCGATTTTTAAACCTTTTAAATCAAACCTTTCAATTAATCGCTTAGCATATTCATAAGCCCAAGCATCGCTGACTTCTATGCCATCGCATTTATGAACTTCAACCTCAAGGGGATAATTAATTGCAAAACCAACTGTGCCATAGAGCCTCCCTAGATCACCAGTTAAATCAAAATTGCCCGCGTGCAGATGAGCGGGAGCTCTTACCACAATCATAACTAAAGTATTTGCCCAGAAACTTTTTAAGCATTAGCATTTAGTTCAATAGCTAATATAGAGAAAAATTAACAGATAAACAGGAGAGGAGTTGAATGACACAGTTGGAGAGAGCGAGAAGAGGAGAGATCACCGAGGAAATGAAGAGAGTAGCCTTGGAGGAAGGCTTGAATGTAGAAATCATAAGGGAAAGAGTTGCCAGAGGTCAAATTGTTATTCCAGTTAATGAAAATCGAAGAACTCGCGCTGTTGGCATTGGCAAGGGACTGCGTACAAAGGTAAATGCCTCTATTGGAACTTCTACCGATATCATTGATATTGAAATGGAGATTGAGAAGGCAAAGATAGCTGAGAAATATGGCGCTGATGCCTTGATGGATTTAAGCGTAGGGGGAGATATAAAGGCAATAAGGCAAACGGTGATGAAAGCAGTGAATCTACCCATTGGAACGGTGCCTCTCTATGAAGCCTTTGCTCTAGCTATTGAAATGTATGGTGCAGCGGTGAAAATGCCTGAAGAATTACTCTGGGAAGTAATGGAGAGGCAGTGTGAAGAAGGAGTTGCCTTCATGGCTATACACTGTGGGATTAATAGAAAAACAGTTGAAATACTCCGGAGACAGCATTATAGATATGGTGGACTTGTTTCAAAAGGTGGCTCTTACATGGTTGCTTGGATGGAATATAATAAGAAGGAGAATCCACTTTATGAGCATTTTGATAAAGTGGTAGAGATTTTAAAGAAGCACGATGTGGTATTAAGCTTAGGAAATGGTTTTAGAGCAGGTGCGATTTCAGATTCCACAGATAGAGTGCAAATTCAAGAGTTATTGATCAACTGCGAATTAGCTGAAATTGCTAGAGAGAAAGGCTGCCAAGTAATGGTCGAAGGCCCTGGGCATATTCCAATTGATGAGATAGAAGCGAATATAATCTTGGAGAAGAGAATGTCTGGAGAAGCTCCTTTCTACATGCTCGGTCCATTGGTTACAGATATCGCTCCTGGATATGACCATATAACTGCTGCAATTGGCGCAGCCCTTTCAGCTGCATTTGGAGCTGATTTCATATGCTATGTAACTCCTTCTGAACACTTAGGCTTGCCTTTTCCGGAGGATGTTAGAGAAGGTATAATTGCTGCAAGGATAGCAGCTCACGCTGGGGATATGATAAAAT
>JAWCLZ010000023.1:0-19810 GCA_038850275.1 Methanocellales archaeon
ACGTTTACACCTAAGCTTATAGGCGTATCTTCGCCAAAGGTTTCGCAGAGGTAGTTCACCATATGCCTAGCGTGACCAGTATGACAAGCGGTGCCTATGCCAACTGCGGCAAGCACTATCCTAGATTTCTGGGTTTGTAAATCTAATCCGCATGCGCCTTCTTTATTTCCAGTTAAATCGCATGGTCCCATTGTGCATAGATTGCAGAAATCTTGGTGGGGTGCATAAAATGGCTTGTATCTCTTAAGCAAAAAGTGATCCCAACTCCGCAGATCAAGAACGCTTGGTTTTGGCGTTGGTCCCATTGGCTCCCAGGGTTTCTCTTCTTCCTCGATTTTGCCTATTCTTATCTCTACGTTTTGCATTCCCTCAATTTCGTATTTCATTTCTTTTTTTGCCTCAATCTTTGGTGCCATAAATCTATTTTCCTCCTCCATTGAAGAAGTCACTAACTCTATTCAAATAAACTTTCGATTGCACTTTCTCAACTCGATAAGTCTTTTATTCAATTTAGCTCTGCAATTACATTTAAATCTTGCGAAATAGATCAGCTGGAACGCAGAAAGGATAAAGTTAATTATTGATCGTTTTCTTTCTGAACTATCTTTGGCTCAACCACTTTCCATTTCCCATTCTCAAGTTTGCGAAAGTAGCAAGAGCGATAGCCTTCGTGGCAAGCAGCTTTGATTTGCTCTACTTTGAATAAAAGGGAATCGCCATCGCAATCAATTCTCACCTCTTTAATATATTGAAAATGACCAGAGCTCTCACCTTTGACCCATAGTCTTCTGCGGCTTCTGCTGTAGAAGCACATTCTACCTGTTGAGAGGCTTATCTCGAGTGCTTCTTTATTCATGAAGGCACACATTAGTACTTCATTGGTTTTGAAATCCTGTACAACCGCTGCGATTAATCCATCTTTGAAATTTATCTCCTGCAATATTTCCTGTGGTATTTCTTTCATAAATATCCTTTCATTTCTACTATTTTTGAATTATAAAGAAGTATTTGAGGTAGGGAAAAGAGGAAAAGATAAAATATAAAGAAATAAAATAACTTAGGGGAGGATTGGATGTGCAGATTTGAAGAATTGAAAGCGGAGTATGAGAGAATAATCAAAGGCCTAGAGCTACATAACAACTTACTCTCCACGCTGCTGCGAATTAAAAGTGAAACTAGTTGTCTTGAAGATGAGACTAGTGGTCTTGAAGAAGTCATAAAAGGAGAAGCAAGGATCATTGCTATATTTAATGATCGAAGAAAAAAGCTTGAGGAATCCCTTTATTAATGAAAGAGGCCTTTATTAATGAAAGAGGCCTTTATTAATGAAAGAGGCGCCTCAAATTTTGAGGCGCCTCAACCTCCTTCCCTCCATCCTTATCCTTATTATCTTTAGAGCAAGAATTACAATTTATTACTTAAATAGCTTTTGCTTGAGGGGATTTAATTCGAAGGAAAAATCTTAGAAAAACGGAAAAACTTGAAATTAAATAAATAAAATATATTTTTATAGTGCTTCAATTTCTTCAGCTGGCACATAGATTTTTGACATCACCACTATATCGTATACTGCTCCATCGTCTGAGATGAAGTGTTCTCTAAGGGTTGCCTCTCTCTCATAGCCAAGGGCTTCCATAAATCTAATTGCCCTAATATCGCTGGATACAAGCTCGCTATATAACTTGCTTATACCTAGCTTAGTTTGAGCTATTTCTTCAACGAATTTCAAAAGCTCTTTACCCAAGCCTTTGCCTCTATAATCTCTATGCACAGTTACACTTACTCTACCTACGTGCTTGCATCTATGTGGGCAGAAATCAAGCGAGGCATCACCTATTATTACGCCATCTTTTTCAGCAATGATCGGCAGAGTCTTGCTATAATCAAGTTCATCGATCCAACGTTTAATTAGTTTCTTATCCTTAATGTTGTGTTTCAAATACTTAGCATCTTCTTTAGAAACGAAATCGAAAAAAGAAATGAATGCCTCTCCATCTTCCTTCGTTAGCTCGCGAAGCATTACTTTAGTGCCATCTTTGAGAGTAACCGCTTTCTGATATTGATATTTCGCCAAAAATTATCACCTCCCCAAGTTTTCCTCCGTTTTAATTTAATCCCCTTATTACTTATATTCCTTTTGCTCTAATTTGAAAAATTTGAATTAAATATCTCCCCTCAGCTTTCTTGCAATGTCCTCTGGTATGGGAATTGGATTCCAATTATCATCTATTGCCACGCAGGTTATTGTTCCACTTGCTAGGAACTGCTTTGTCTCTTTTTTATATATCTTGAATTCAAAAATCGCAGCTTTCTCTCGAAGTTCCTTTAAAGAGGTATGCAGTTCAAGTAAATCATCGTATCTAGCTGGTGCTTTATATTGCGCGTGGCATTCAACGATTGGAAAGCCAAGTTTGCGCTCTCTATTGCGAAAGAGCTCTTCAGGTTTTATTCCACGTGATCTTAAATATTCATCCAAGCCGGATTTAAAATAGCGTAAGTAACTCACGAAGTAAACCACGCCAAAGGGGTCAGTATCCCCAAATCTAACTCTAACCTCAGTTATATTCACATCCCTTAGTTTTATTGCTGCATATTAAGCCTTTGCTATTTCTATCAAAACTACTGAAAAACTTTTTTGCTAGCGAGCATCTTATTAATTTTGAAAATGAAAATTAGCGAATTAAATGGATATTTACCATCGGAAGTGTTGAAGTTTTATGAAGCTCAAGGGATAAATGAGTTATATCCACCTCAAGCTGAAGCTGTTAAACTAGGAATATTCGAGGGTAAAAATATTTTAGCTGCGATTCCAACAGCTAGCGGTAAAACCTTGATAGCTGAGTTCGCCATGCTAAACTCGATTTTAAATAAGGGGGGAAAAGCACTCTACATAGTTCCCCTGCGAGCTCTAGCAAGTGAGAAGTATGAGTATTTCTCAAAGTTCGATAGATTTAACATCAAAGTTGGGATTTCAACTGGGGATTTCGATAGACGCGATGAATGGCTGGGTAGAAATGATATAATAATTGCAACCTCAGAGAAAGCAGATTCTCTCCTGCGCAATCAATCACCTTGGATGAATGAAATAACTGTTATAGTTATCGATGAAATCCATTTGATAGATCAAGGAGATCGCGGCCCAACCCTCGAAGTCACAATTGCTAAGCTCAAGAAGCTCAATCCAAATGCTCAAATCATAGCTTTAAGTGCTACGATTGGCAATCCAGAGGAACTTGCTAATTGGCTACAAGCAGAACTCCTAGTAAGCGACTATAGACCAGTGAAATTAAAAGAGGGAGTTTTCTTCGGCCGAGTGATTTTTTTCAAAGAGGAAAAGAGAGAGATAGAACTTGAGGAAAAAGAGGAGACAATTTCACTTGCACTTGATACAGTTAAAGAGGGAGGCCAGTGTCTCATCTTCACAAGCAGCAGGCGAAATGCTGAGAGTATTGCCCTTAGGATTAGCAGGATTTTAAAAAGCAAAAAAATCTCAGCTCTCGATCTTGCAAGTGCAGTTGAGGCAACAGCTGAAACTGAGATATGTAGAAAATTAGCAGCTTGCCTAGAAGGTGGAGCTGCTTTTCACCATGCTGGTTTGAGAGCGGAGCATAGGAAGATCGTCGAGGATGGATTTCGAGGAGGTAAAATTAAAATCATTGCCTGCACCCCAACTCTAGCCGCTGGACTTAATCTGCCTGCAAGGCGAGTCATAATTAAGGAATACAAGCGCTATGACCCAAACTTTGGATCACAAGCTCTTCCTGTGCTTGAGGTAAAGCAAATGGGAGGCAGAGCAGGTAGACCTGGGCTCGATCCCTATGGAGAGGCAGTGCTTTTAGCAAAGAGCCATAGAGAACTCCTCAAGCTAATGGCTGAATATATCAACGCCAAGCCAGAGAGGATATATTCAAAGCTTGGCACAGAGCCAGCTCTTCGTACTCATGTGCTTTCCTTAATTGCAACTGGATTTGCAAATACTAGATCTGAACTTCAAGAGTTTATAATGACAACTTTCTTTGGCTATCAGCGACTTGATATAGGAATGAAAATTGAGCCATTGCTAAGCAAATTAATTGCTTTCTTTGAAAGTGAGAAAATGATTTCAATTCAAGGGGAATTTCTATCTCCAACTTCAATTGGAAGTTTGATCTCAAGGCTATACATCGATCCCCTATCTGCTTCCATCATGATAAAAGCTCTGGGCAAATCAAACCAGCCATCTACATTTGCCCTACTGCATGTCATTTGCAGCACCCCTGATATGCGAAGGCTTTACTTGCGCAGCAGGGACTACGATTGGATTTTGAAGGTATTAATTGAGAGGGAGCATGAGTTACTAGAGCATAAAAATGCATTTAATGGCGAGGAATATGAATGGTATTTAAGTGAGGTTAAAACTGCTTTAATGCTTGAAAGCTGGATATCGGAGGAAAAAGAGGAACTCATTACCAAGAGATTCAACATCGGCCCAGGGGACATAAGAGCACTAGCTGAAACCGCGGAGTGGCTGGCACATGCATTTGCAGAACTCGCTAAGCACCTTAAACACCCAGCCAGTAAACTGGCGAGAGAGCTTGAGCAGCGGCTTAGATATGGAGCTGCAACTGAACTTTTACCCTTAATACAGCTAAGAGATGTTGGTAGAGTGCGAGCTAGAATGCTATATAACTCAGGCTATCGCAACCTTGAAGCCCTTAGAAATGCCAGTGTTGAAGAACTTGCAAAGGTGCCTGCTATTGGCGAGAAAATAGCGAGGAAAATTTTGCAGCAGGTGTGGGGAGGCATTGGAATTAATGAGGAGGAAAGAATAATATACAAGCAATCCAAGCTTTTTGAGTAAAGTGTATGAACTAAATGCAACTTCTTTGAAAGCAAGACTTCGAGAACTCGCAGATTTTAATTCGCGACCAAAAATTGAAAACGAGCAGTATTGCTTATAACCTTTTGCAATTTTTTACAAATGACGAGCTGGAAAAAAGCTGCTAGCTTGAAGCTAGCTTGGGGAGTATTACCACGATTCTAGCGCCCTTTTCTGGCTCTCCTTTAACTCTATCCTCGATCCACACTTCCCCACCAGTTTTCTCAACAATGGTTCTAACAAGATATAGACCAAGTCCCTTGGGCTTTTTAGTACTGTTGAGGAGTTCTTTCTTGAGATCGTCTGGTATCCCTTTCCCATCGTCCTCAAATGCTATTTTATAATACTGCTTATTTCTCCATATATAATCTTCAATGCTTATGTCAATTTTAACCCTATTTTTACCTGAGTGCTTAATGGCGTTGTCAATGAGATTCGCAAATACATCTTTTAAAAGTGGACTGGAGTTCACAATTAGATTTTCCCTAGGTTGATAATTAATTTCAACTTCTTTAAGTGGAGGTATGGGGAATTCCTCGATTGTCTCTTTAAGTATGCTATTGAGATCCACCAGCTGAAATTTGAACGCTCCAGCTTGCATTATCTTTTCCACTTTTTGGATTAATTTTGTCGAGCTTTGAAATGCTTTCAAAATCTTCTCTCCATATTGCCTTTGCTTTTCATCTAAGTTTTTATCTGCCAGCAAGAGCTCAAGATACCCCAAGCTTACTTGATTTATATTTTTAATATCGTGGCAAATCATATATAAGAGGAGTTCAATGGTTCTCTTCTCATAACCCATATCCATACCCTCTTCAATTAACTCTTAATTAGCTCTATGAATGCCTTCTCCACTAAATCAGCTATTTCAACACCTCTCTCTTTAGCCACAAGTAAAGCTGCAACCTCTATGGTTACAAGCTTTGAGAGAGATTCTTGTTTTTTATTAACTAATGCAATTGCATCTCTCTTGCTCAGTCCACTGCTCATAATACGCTCAATTATTTCATCAAAAATACTTCGCTGTAGAATTGCTTTTATATCAGGTTTAAAGCCAAATGGAGCCTCTACATTTTTGGGATCAAAATTTGGTTTAATTTCCTCTCCTTTTTTCATTAAAAGACCTGCTTTCTCCGCCATTGCTAGCACTTGTTTCGCCTGCTCAGGGGAGAACCAGCCTAGGTCTAGGGATAGAGCAAATATAAATTCACTTATTGTTAAGGAATTCCTACCCCTTTTTTTAAATGGCTGTGCAATTGCAAGGAGCAATTCACTCATGGCTCAATCTAATTTCCTCAACAATAGTATTTGCAACTTGAGTGGAAGTGGTCTTACCAGGTCCATCGATATGATTAACAATCAAGGTAAGCACATCACCCTCCAAGCTAGCTCGCAGGAGAAATGTATCTCCCTTGAAAGGAATGCCAAGGTATTCAGAGGCTAAATAGCTATATTTCAAATCTAGCTTGAAATCAATGACTCCATCTCCCTTTAAATTTTCAGCAATGCTCTCCACCTTCTCTTGAAGGAGGGGTGTAAAATCTATGCCTCTCTCAGCAATTCCAATCGAAAACTCTCTCTTGGCTTTCCCCACTCCACCTTTAGGTAACTCCACTTCAAATAAGCCAAATTTTTTATTTAAACTCGCCATAACTCTCAAAAAATGGGCTAGATCCGATCTATATCTATACCTCTGCTCAAAATCTGCGCGATTAGGGAAGCGATGATAAAGCCACCTTCTCATAGCAATACCATTTTTCAATTTCCATAACAAAATAAATAGTTATCCATTGAACAGCTTTTGATATTGCTACTTTTGATATTGCTATCAATAAGTTTAAAAGTTATTTCAATATTATAGCTATGGCGTCCTCGCCTATATTGAGCACATCAACTTCTTGACCTTTAAGCACTCTATCTCGCTTTAATTCAAAGCAATTAGGTTCAAGTTCGATAAGCTCTTCATCTAACTTTATTATAAGTTTACCTCCCTCTTGAAGCATTCTCGCAGCTTCTCCGGGGTCCATGTTGCTCAAAGCCTTAGCGATTTCCCCCGCTCTATTTTTAAACCTTGGGCCTATTACTTGCATTTTTGGCTTAACTTCCCTCACGATATCCTCTAAAACTGGTTTCTCTCTAAGTACCTCCACCTTTGCATTTACCGTGCCCTCGATGTCAGCCACATTTGAGAGTGGAGAGTAAAGCTTTATTCCCTTCATAGGAGCGTTCAAAGCTATGCCGTGCTCTGATTTATATCTCCTTATTGCACTAGTAACTTGCTTAATCAATTCACCCTCTCTCTCTGCAGCCTCATCGATTAAACTTTCATCCATCTCAGGCCATTTCTGCATATGAATACTTTCTGTGCCTTTTGTTATCCTTGAATAGATCTCCTCAGCTAAGAATGGAGTGAATGGGGCTAGTAGTTTGGCAAGAGTTTGAAGTGCTATATATAGGGAATACTGCGCTGCTTGCTGCGCTTTTTTATCTTTTCCATATAAACGGTACTTCACCATTTCAATGTAGTTATCCGCTAGTACATCCCAAGTGAAGCTGCGAATTCTCTTAAGTGCGTCGTCAAACTCATATTTCTCCATATCCTCAGTAACCTCTTTAATCAGCCTCTGCAGCTTGGAAAGCATCCATTTATCAATAGTATAGAGCTCCGTCTTTCTAGGCTTCTTCTCAAGGTGAATCAAGCAAAACCTAGCTATGCTCCAGAGCTTCTGAGTAAATCTAGAGGCAGCCTCGATGTCTTTCCAACCGAACATTATATCAGAACCAGGCGAGCCACTTATTGCAGCCCACTGTCGAAATACATCTGCTCCATATTTCTCCACAACTGCCTCAGGCTGAACAATATTGCCTCGAGACTTGCTCATCATAAATCCATCTTCACCAAAGACCATTCCATTAATCAAAATCGTATCCCATGGTTTCATTCCAGTTAGCGCATTTGATCTTAAGATAGTATAAAATGCCCAAGTTCGTATTATATCATGACCCTGGGGACGAAGCTGCGTTGGATAGTAAAAAGGCTTATCGGCAAGCCAACCTGCGACAATTAAAGGCGTAATGGAACTATCCATCCAAGTATCAAGCACATCTTGCTCAGGCTTGAACTCCATTGAGCCACATTTGCAGGGCTCCTTAGGCTGTGTTTGATTTGGATCTAGAGGAAGCCATTCTTCTTTAGCCACGATGGTTTCATTGCATTTCAAGCAATACCAAGCTGGAATAGGCGTGGCAAAGACCCTCTGGCGAGAGATACACCAGTCCCATTCCATGCTCTCTACCCAGTTTTTAAGGCGGATGAACATATGTTGAGGTACCCACTTTACCTCTTGCGCAGTTTTTAAAACCTCCTCTCGATTCACCTTAACGAACCATTGCTTCTCGGAGAGAATTTCAATGGGGGTATCGCAGCGCCAGCATAAACCAACATTTTGCTCTACCATTTCCTCTCTATAGATGAGCCCTAATTCCTTTAAGTCCTGAATGATTGCTTTTTTACATTCATCTAAACTAAGGTCTTTATATTTACCTGCTAACTCAGTCATCCTACCATCTTTCGTGATTGCTTTCCTAAGCTGAAGAGAATGTTCCTTCCACCATTTAACATCCTGTCTATCTCCAAAGGTGCAGATCATAACTGCACCAGTACCAAATTTTGTATCAACCACGCTGTCCTTGATAACAGGAACTTCATAGTTGAATATTGGTACCTTGATTTTCTTACCTGCAATTGAGAAATATCGCTCGTCACTTGGATTAACAGCTATCGCAACGCAAGCAGGTATCAACTCCGGTCGAGTGGTTGCGATATCGATTCCGCCGAAGTGAATATAATAAAGAGTGGTAATGCGCTTTTGATATTCAACTTCTGATAATGCAATCGCAGTTTCACAGCGCGGGCACCAATTCACTGGGTGCTCAGCTTGATAAATCAAGCCAGCATTATACATCCTAACGAAGGAAATCTGAGTCTTGGCATAATAGCTGGGGTGCATTGTAACATATTCATTACTCCAGTCAATGGAGAATCCAAGTCGAATCATTGTGCTGCGCATCTTTTCAATGTTCTCAAGCGTAAATTTTTCACAAAGAGCACGAAATTCCTCGCGGCTTAGGTCTCGCTTTTTAACTCCAAGTATTTGTTCCACCTTCACTTCAGTTGGCAAGCCATGGCAGTCCCAACCTTGGGGGAACATCACGTTGTATCCGCGCATTCTCTTGTAGCGTGCAATGAAATCAATGTAGCACCAGTTCAATGCATTGCCGCAGTGAAAATTGCCAGTTGGATAGGGAGGAGGTGTATCAATGATATATCGCTTCTTCCTAGAGCGCTTGCTCCAATTGAAATGATACATTGAGTAATCCCACTGCTTCAGCCATTTTTCCTCTACTTCAATTGGATTATACTCCTTCGGTAGCTCCTGCTGAACCATAAATGTCCCCTTTGAGTCAAGTCATGTCATTGCACTTTTCTAATTTAAATCTTCTTGATAAAATTATGAATGTGCCGTGGATGGGAGATCAGCTCTTCATCTATAGGCCCCGCCTTAATTGGAACTGTATGGCCGGATCACCCACGGCATATATAATGTTGAATTGCAAGTATTTAAATCAAGCTGAGGCAAGCCAAATTCCATGATCCAGTTAATTGAGCAGCAGATATAAAAAATAAATAAATGTTAAAGTCAACATTAAATTCCGATCGATATCTTTATATAGAAAAAGCTATAATTAATCGCCGACTCCTTCAAAGGGTTAGATTCTTCACCTCCCAAACCTATTTTTAAATCTAACCCTCCTCCTTATGCATATCTGAGGTGGAAAATAAATCTGAAGAGGGAAAAAAATTTTAAGCAGTTATCCTTTATGCTCAAATTATGAAAACTAGTAAAACTGAATTAATTGTTAGAGCTGCTGATGTTGATCAATGGCGAGTTGTTTATTTTGCTAATTACTTTCGCTTCTTTGGTGTTGCAATTGAAGATTTCTTCAGATCCCTGCAGCCTGAAGAAGCTCTGAGGATAGTTAGAGAGCAGAAATTGAATTTCCCTGCGGTTGAAGCGCACTGCGAATATAAATCTCCAGCTCGACTCTGGGATGTACTTGAACTTGTGGTTAGCGTTGGCGAGGTTAGGGATAAGTCAATTAAATTTGAAATCACGATAAATCGCAAGGGAGATGGCAAGTTAATTGCAAAAGGCTATCTCACGGTAGTTACAGTTGATGAGAACTGGAAACCAATTAGCATACCAAAAGAATTGCTTAAAATACTAAGTATGCATAGCAATGTATAAAATGATTTACTTCGGGAGAGAAATCTATATTGATGAAAATGTTTATCCACCCTCAGAGGATACATTTCTACTTTTGAAAGCAGCGCTCGAGGAGGTGAAGCGGGGCGAATTTGTGCTTGAAATAGGCACAGGCTGTGGGATAATTGCAAATTTTTTAAAGGAGAAAGCAAGAGTTATTGCAACTGATATTAACCCACACGCAGTGAAATGCGCTAAAGCAAATGGCATCGAGGTAGTAAGAACTGATCTCCTCGCAGGACTCAAGCCTCAGAGGCAGTTTGATGTAATAATTTTCAATCCTCCCTATCTACCTGAATCTGAGAGCAATGGAAGCTGGTTGGGAAAAGCTTGGAGCGGAGGGAGGGTTTTGATTGATCGATTTTTAAATGAAACGCCAAATTATCTCAATGAAAATGGGCGCATTTTACTCGTTGTTTCATCCATCACTGGAGTAGAAGATGTGAAGGAGAGAATGCAAAGCTTGGGATTTAAAATCAATCAGATTGCTAGGGAGAGATACTTCTTTGAAGAAATAATGGTGCTTGTTGGTAGACAGATAAATAAATAAAAATAAAAAAATAAAATAATACATTAGGATTTTATTCCAATGGGTAAATTTAATTAAATATGAAGCCCTTTCTCGAGCACTATAAACTAGGTACATTCGAGGTTAAAGGCCTTAAGGTTCCAAGAGTTCTATTAGGGTGTTCTCCATTTATGGGGGATGGACAATTTGGAGCTAGGGCATATGAATATTATAAGCGTTTTTACCTCAAGCCCGAGAATGTAAAGAAAGTAGTGCTAAGATGCATAGACTTAGGTATGAATGCAGTGCAGCCAGTTGGCTATAGGCGAATTTTGGAGCCAATTCATAGCGCCATGAAGGAGGCCAATGTTGAGCTCTTCATCCTAGGTAGCGCTGGCGTGGTGGATATAGATGAGGAAATGGAATTAATGCTTGATTTGAATGCAAAATGCATAGTTATTCACGCTAGCTTAGTAAATAAGAATCTCGCGAATATAAAAGGACTTTTAAGGGAAATCAAAGCTCGGGGTATATTAACTGGAATAGCAACCCACACTCCTGGGATTGAAATACCATTTGCTGAAGAGGTGGAGGAAGTTGATTTAATTCTAGCTCCACTTAATAAACTTGGCCGGTTCACCGAGCCCTCGCTTAGTTCAACGCTTCGTGCTATAGAAAACTCCTCTAAGAGAATCATCGCCATTAAACCACTCGCTGCAGGTGCTTTGAAGCCTTTCGAGGCTTTTGAGTTCTTGGCGGGTAAAGTGGATGGAGTTGCAGTGGGAATTACAGATGAAGATGAAGCTAAAGAGGTCTTTAAAGCTGCAGCTAAGTTCTTCAAATAGGGTTAAAAGTTATTTAATCCCATTCAATGGTTACCTTTATTTTACTGGGCTGCTTCCCCGCGAAGACGTGTTTTTGTACATAAAGTGTGCCGATTACCGTTCCCTCCCCTGGGGATTCAGCAAATCTATAGGTATTCTTCGTTGCTCTTTCAAAAGTTAATATTACTTCTCTTTTCATCTATACCACACCATTTTTAATAAACATCTTTTTAATAAACACATTGAGATTTAAAGCTTTATTTTAATTTATGTATAGGGAATATGAATGTGGTTTGTTCCATAAAGGTGTAGAAAAAATGACTACTAAGGAGATAACCACTAGAGATTTTAAACGCGCAGTTGCATTCCACGGACACACTTGCCCGGGATTATATATTGGGTATAGAGCTGCAAAGCTTGCAATGAAAGAGCTTGGCATTGAGCGAGCTATGGATGAGGAGGTAGCTGTAATTGTAGAGAATAACTCTTGCGCTGTTGATGCTCTTCAAAGCATTCTAGGCACAACTTTTGGCAAGGGAAATCTCTATTTTAAAGACTATGGAAAGCAGGTTTACACTGTGTTTAATCGAAGAACTGGAGAAGCAATTAGAATTTCATTAAGGGAATTCAGGGGAGGTAAAACAAAGGAGGAATCGCTTAATATCCTGCGCAGGCTATCTGATGGGGAGCTATTTGAGTTTAAAAAAGTAAGCATACCGCTACCAAAGCCAGCGGAGATTTATTCATCAATTAAATGCGAGGTTTGCAGCGAGCTAACTATGGAGACAAGATTGAGAATAAAACATGGCAAGTTAATGTGTATTCCTTGTTTCAAGAAATAGCTTTAAATAAATTCAAGAGTGATCTCGAAATTACCGGTGGAGAACTTGAGGCTTCTTAGACCAAGTGTTATTCAAATAGGCTTTAAAAAGAACGTGGTAGATGTAGCTGGAAATAGCGTGAGGAAGCGAATAATTGAGGATTTGAAGATCAATGGTATTAAATCAGTTAGAACCATCGATGTTTACACCATAGATAAAGCTCTAACTCGAGCCCAGCTCACTAAAATTAAGAGAGAACTCACAGACCCAGTTATTCAAATCTCGAGCTTGAACAAGTCTCTAGCGAAAGCTAAGGATTTTGACTGGCTAGTTGAGGTTGGATATAAACCTGGAGTTACAGATAACGTGGGTAAAACAGCTATGGAGGCAATTGAAGATATGCTGGGAGTTAAGTTCCAAGAGGGAGAAGCGGTTTATACCTCGCGTCAGTATCTCTTCAAAGGGAAACTTTCCATAGAGGAGATTGAAAGAATATGCAGAGATCTCCTTGCGAATGAATTGATCGAGAGGTGGGTGATTTATAATTCAAAGGAGTGGAGTGAAAAAGTAATTCCAAACATTCCGAAAGTAAGCGAAGAGCATGTTCCAAGAGTTAATTTGATAGACCTAGGGGTTTCAGATGAAGCTCTTCTTGAGATCAGCAGGAGAGGATTGCTAGCACTTAATTTGGAGGAAATGAAAGCCATAGCTAGCTACTTCAAAAAACCCGAGGTAATTGAGGAGCGTAGGAAAGTTGGATTAAGCGATAAGCCAACGGATGTGGAATTAGAGGCACTTGCTCAAACTTGGTCTGAACACTGCAAGCACAAGATCTTCAATGCCTTAATCCTATATCAAGATGAAAATGGAAATCAAATATCTATAGATAGTCTTTTCAAGACATATATAAAGGGAGCTACTGATAGAATTGCTCAAAAGGTTGATTTCTTGGTCTCAGTCTTCAAGGACAACGCTGGGGTTATAAAATTTAATGAAAATTATAATTTGGTTTTGAAGGTTGAAACCCACAATGCCCCATCAGCGCTTGACCCCTATGGAGGAGCACTCACAGGCATAGTTGGAGTAAATCGAGACCCAATGGGCACAGGCAGGGGAGCTAAGTTGATTTTCAACACCAATGTTTTCTGCTTCGCCTCGCCATTCTACACAGGCCCTCTTCCACCAAGAGTGCTTCATCCCAAGAGAATCTTCGAGGGCGTGAGGAAAGGAGTGGAGCACGGTGGGAATAAAAGTGGCATTCCAACGGTTAATGGAACAATTTACTTCGACGATCGCTATCTCTGCAGGCCTCTTGTATACTGCGGCACAGCTGGCATAATGCCCTCTATGATAAACAATGAGCCATCTCACATCAAAAAAATTCGCGATGGAGATTTAATAGTCATGACTGGAGGTAGAATTGGCAAGGATGGCATTCACGGCGCCACTTTTTCCTCGGAGGAATTGCATGAACTATCCCCAACGAGCGCGGTTCAAATTGGAGATCCAATTACTCAAAAAAAAATGTATGATTTTTTACTTGAAGCTAGAGACCTAGGTCTATACACAGCTATTACCGATAATGGCGCTGGGGGGCTTTCTTCATCAGTGGGTGAAATGGCTCAGCTGAGCGGGGGATGCGAGTTACATCTCGATAGAGCTCCCTTGAAGTACGCAGGATTGGATCCATGGGAAATTTTACTCTCTGAATCTCAAGAGCGCATGACGCTTGCCGTGCCCCCTACGAAAATAGATCAATTCTTAGAGCTGGCGAGAAAAAGGGGAGTTGAGGCCACGGTACTGGGTAAGTTTACAAGCAGTGGTAAATTCCATGTACTCTACAAGGGTAAAACTGTTGCATATTTAGACATGGATTTTCTCCACAATGGCGTGCCTCAAATGAAACTAGAGGCAGTTTGGACTCCCATCAAGCAAGAAGAGCCAGAGATACCACTACCGGAAAATCTAACTATAGTTTTGAAGCAGATGCTTTCAAGATTGAACATCTGCAGCAAGGAATACGTGGTAAGGCAGTATGACCACGAAGTACAAGGGGGAAGTGTAATCAAGCCACTCGTGGGCATAGCCAATGATGGCCCGAGTGATGCAGCAGTGGTTAGACCGCTGCTTGATTCCTATGAAGGCGTGGTTATAGCCAATGGTATAAACCCGAGATATGGAGACATAGATACCTATCACATGGCAGCTTGCGCCATTGACGAAGCAATTAGAAACGCAGTTTCCGTGGGCGCAGATCTTGAGTGCATTGCTTTAAATGATAACTTCTGCTGGCCATCGCCAATCTACGATCCAGAGAAAAACCCTGATGGTAAATATAAACTTGCTCAACTCGTGAGAGCAAACATGGCTCTATATGATTACACAATTGCCTATAACACACCCTGCATCTCAGGGAAGGATAGCATGGCAATTGACTATAAATATAGAGATGAAAAGGGAGTGGAGCGTAAAATCTCAGGTCCCCCAACTTTACTTATCACTGCTATTGGAAAAATAAAGGACGTGAGAAAAGCAGTTACAATGGATGTTAAGGCTCCAGGGGACTTGGTGTATATACTGGGATTGACTCGCTTTGAACTCGGTGGCTCTGAATACTATGCTATGTTTGGATATATTGGTAATAGCGTGCCAAAGGTAGAGGCTGAATCAGCTAGGAAGTTATATCTAGCTTTAAATAAGGCAATGGAGTGCGAATTAATTGAAAGCTGCCACGATGTTTCAAATGGTGGACTAGCTGTTGCATTAGCTGAAAGTGCATTTGCTGGTGGATTTGGAATGGAAATAGACCTCCGAAAGGTTCCAGTGGAGGGGGTAGAGCGAGATGATTTCATTTTATTCTCTGAGTCTCAAAGTAGATTCATAGTCACAGTTGCACCTATGAATCAAGCAGCATTCGAAAGAATAATGGAGGGAAATGTTTACGCTTGCATAGGTAAAGTTTGCGAGACTGAGGAGTTTAAGGTAATTGGGGTTAATGGAGAAGTAATTATAAGTGCTAATATTCGCGATTTAAAGGAGGCTTGGCAGAGTACATTGAGGTGGTGATTTGAGAAAGCCAAGGGCTATTGTGATCAGCGGATATGGTATTAACTGTGAAAATGAAACAAACCACGCACTCAAGCTCGCTGGTGCTGATTCAAAGATCGTGCATCTCAGCAAATTGCTATATGGAGAAGAGAAACTTGAGGACTATGAAATCATGTTTATACCAGGCGGCTTCTCAGGAGGCGATGACCTAGGGGCAGGTAGGTATTTCGCCAATAAACTCAAATATCGATTGGGGGAGGAATTCCTAAAATTCATTAAGGCTGGAAAGCTAATTGGCGATATATGCAATGGTTTTCAAATCATGGTTAAACTAGGCGTGCTACCAGGCTTTGATGGTCATCTAATTCAAAATGCCACGCTAACTTTCAATGACTCAGGTAGATTTGAAGACCGCTGGGTTTACCTGAAGGTAAATCAAAAATCACCTTGCGTATTTACCCGAGGCATAGAGGTGCTCTATTTACCCGTTAGACATGGAGAGGGCAAGTTCATCGCTAGTAAAAAAGTGCTGAGGAGGCTCTGGGCCAATAATCAAGTGGTATTGCAATATGTAAATGAAAAACTCGAGCTTGCTGGCTATCCCTATAATCCAAATGGCTCAATTGATAATATAGCTGGAATTTGCAGTCCAAATGGAAGAATCTTTGGATTAATGCCTCATCCTGAGGCTTTCATTCACTTCACTAATCATCCTAGGTGGACAAGGATAAAAGCTGAGTTGAAAAGAAAAGGCTTACCCCTTCCAGAGGAAGGAGATGGTTTGAAGATTTTTAAGAATGCCGTGGACTTCGCTCGCGAGCACTTGATCTAGGCTTCTTGCGCTTCCTTTCAAATTCTCTAAATGTTTTAAGGAGGGACTCGAAGGAGTTCGCTATTTGCTCCCCTGTTTTAGTTAAAACAACTCGCTTCACCCTTCCTTCGTGTAAAAACTTTACCAAGCCAAATTCTTTAAAAATCGAGAGCACCTTCTCAGTATGTGCAAAAGTAGATCTAGTTTCCCTCGAGACTATGGATACATATGGCTTTTTATTTTTCTTAATACAAAGCAACATACGCGCAGGTTTCTCCTGCATGAAAAGTCTTTCAAGCTGCATACGAGGCATATTAATCTAGTTTACTCGGCGGTATATATTCTCCATACTTCTCTCTCGCAGCAATCAATCTCTTCCTCTGCTCCTCCAAGACTTTGAATACCACCTCAGGTGTATCTCGCACCTTAGTGCTATATATCTCCATTACTCTATTGATCTTAGCTAGATTTTCATTAACTCTAATCGTGAATTGTTTCTCATAGTCTACTTCAGGGTAATCCTTGTTTAGCACTTCTTTGAAGAGGCGCTTTAGATCTTGATATTTTGGTATTAAACCAGTTGGAGTTTTAATTGCCTCAACCTCTCTATGAACGCGGAGCTCCATCCATTTATACCAAACTCTTTTATCTCTCTTCTCATTCAAGAAATTCCCATTTTTATCCTTTAAGAAGTAATTCACTGAAAAGATCAAAGGCTTGCGCTTCAATTGCTTGCCAAAGTCTAGATTGAGTTGAATATATCTCCCTAGTAGTATTGATAGAAAATCCAAATTGGACATAGGATTGAATTCTCTAATTCCTTCCTCGCCTAGAGTAGCAGCAGTTGTCTCAGATTCAAGCGAGGCTCCTTTGGTTATGATTCCATGCTCCCAGTCAAAGGACTCCTCAACAGGCACCCAAGTATCAGAATCTCTACCACCGTAAACTATTGCTCCTATAACAACGCCCTCTGGATTATCGAGATTTGGGTCTACATTTTCCAAAAGCTTTAGATCAAGTGTAAATCTAGCATTTGGATGAGAAGGGGGAATTTCTTTGCCGTTTTCATCTTTCTTGCCAATCCACCATTCACCTGAATGATTATATCCCCTAGGTGGAACTTCCCCATCTTTACCAAGCCAATATACCTCTTTATTTTCAGTAACAAGTACATTGGAAAATATGATCTCTCCAGGAGTGTGAAGCGCTTTCCAGAGTATTGCATCATCTTTTGAATTTATTCCTTGAATTATGCCAAACATTCCTTTTTCAACATTAACCGCTCTAGCCTCGCCATTCTTAGCTCTTAGAAAAGCAATGTCATCACCCACCACTGTTTCCCCCTCAAGCATGGCAGTGGAGGTTTTCCCACATAGAGAGGGAAAAGCACCTGTGAAGTAGGTAACTCTATTTCCAGGCCCGTGTATGCCAACGATAAGCATGTGCTCAGTTAGCCATCCCTCTTTTGCGCCTTTATGTATCGCAAGACGCATTGCAAGTTTCTTCAAACCAATACTATTCCCCCCATATTGAGTATTAGCACTATAGACCGTGTTTTCTAATAAGTCGATATAAATTCTCCTTTTATGGATGTTTTTACTAATTTTTCTCTCGTCAAGCTCGCCTTGGGTATGCACAAATTTGAAAAAATCAGAGTGAGCACGCAGTTTAATGAATTCTTCATACCCCGATCTATATAGTATTATCTCATTATGCGCCACATAGCTTGAGTCAGTGAGTTGAAGGCACGGTATGGAGAAATCTGAATTTGGTATACCTAGGCAGAAAAAGCAAATATATAGCTCGTGGCCTTTCATGCTATCTTTAAGAATCTCATGAATCTCACGTAATCCCTTTTCTCTCTCCATAGTGCTTATTACCTCGTCAAGATCATAATTCTCAGGCACAAGGATCTTAGTATGCAACCTATCCCTCCCTTGGTCTAGATAGCCGTCGAAGTGATAAGTATGCCCAGGTATCGCAAGCTTGCCCTCTTCGCCCTTCTCAATCGCCGCTTCCTTGATATATTCAATATCCTCGAGCGAGTTGGTGCATACAAAAACACTTTCAGGATTACAGAGTTCTATATACTTTGCAATAAATCTATGTAGATATGGGTTTTGAATCCTAGCAAGCTTCTTATATTCTCTTTCCATTAATCGATTCTTCAAAATTCTATTCACGTTCATAAATTATTCATTACTCCTCAACATATTCATTACTCTCACAACTACTCTCGCTATTTAAATTTACTATCATTCTTAATTTATCATTCTTAATTTATCTTTCTTCAGAAGTTTGCGTAGGGAGAAAAACATTAATATTATTACTCATAGTAATATAAATGGGCGCTTGTTTGAGATTTCCAAGTCCAGCTGATTTGAAAAGAAGGAGAATGGAACTAGGGCTTACCCAAAAAGAGCTTGCTAAACTAGCTGGTGTAAGCCAGCCTTTAATAGCGAGAATAGAATCTGGAGATATCGATCCTAGGCTTTCAACGATAAAGAAAATTTTTGATGCTCTAGAGAGCGTTGAGTTTAAAAGACCAAAGATTATAGCGAGAGATGTGATGACATCTCCAGTTATAACGGTGGCACCTGATGATACCATTGAAAAAGCAGTTGAAATAATGGCAAAGCACGCTCTCTCTCAATTACCAGTGGTTGAAAAAGGAATTCCAATTGGCAGCATTTCCGAGGGCACTATTGTTCGCTATAGCTTGACTAGTGATTTTAAAGATTTCAATAAAATCTCAAGCATGCGCGTTAAAGAGATAATGGAGGAATCATTTCCCACTGTTGCACCAACGACTGATTTAAGCATAGTATCACATCTACTTGAGAGCAATCATGCAGTACTCGTAGTTGAAAAGGGAGAAGTTTTAGGAGTTATAACCAAGCACGATATAATGAAATTAGTGCAACGCTAAAGGGGTTTAAAATGCATCGAATTACAATGGCACATGGCGCTGGGGGAAGCGAAATGCAATTGCTTATAAAGGAATAGTTGGGTTACACGCTACCTATCAATATTAAAAATGAGCATCAATATTAAAAATGGGGTAAAATTAACTAATTTGATCGACGTAGCGCGCCCATTTGAACATTGTATATGGAGCTCCATACATATTATCATACCAAGCGCCGATTATCACCATATTTGTGCCAATGACACGCGTGAGATGTGGATCTATAATTGAAGCCTCTGGTCTGCCTAGAACTTCTGAAGAGGTAAGGGGATATTTTTCCTCGTTATATGCTACAGTTCCATCTGATTGCTTGCTCTTAGCGAATTCCCTGAGGGCTTCATTTACCTTATCAGTGGTCACAGGCTGCTTAGTAAGGCATACAATTGGATATACTACTGAGCCATCGAGTACAGGTACTCGAAGAGCATCGCTTGCACACTTTCCCTTTAAATGGGGAATATTTTTAGGCAATCTCTTCGCTGCACCAGTAGAAGCTGGTTCAATTCTTTCCATGCAAGCAAAACCTCTTAGTACATCAATAGGATACCTAGATCTACCACTTGGTCCATCGAATAAATTCTGAGAAGGAGTTACAGCATGCACTGTAAGTGCATATACCTCAGTTGTGCCAAAGGCTTGATCAAT
>JAWCLZ010000024.1:0-9320 GCA_038850275.1 Methanocellales archaeon
CTATCCATTGGAGTATGCAATTGAAGCTCTAGCTCCAACCACTGAGCGAGATTTCGAATTGCTTCCAGTTGAGAAAAAGCGGATATATAAAGCTATTCAAAAAGCACACATCCAAGCATCGCCCGATGGACCTTGGTTCTTCATAATTGCTAGAAATGATATTGAGAATAAAGCGCTTCAGCTCATAGGCATAACTGATACCTCTATGCTTAGACCACAGGTCTTCGCTCTTCAAGAAGGGAAAGTGAAAATAGGGCTAATTGCAAGTGAAAAGCAAGCGATCGATGCAGTGCTGCATAGCCTAGCAAGGGATAACAGCTCCTTTGCAGCTTATGCAGATATATATTGGAATACACGTGGAGGAAGCTATAGCGATGGCGGTGCGTGCATATTCACTCTGCAAAATGGAAATTTAATCTGCACCAATAAATTCGGCAAACATATTTCAGCTGAAAAACAACTTGGAAATTGGGATAAAGTCCAACTGCCCTCTTTAGATAGTTTGGATAATCCAGTTGCAATTCAAATGCTCACCCAGCAGCTTGACTGGAGAGGTAAAAAGCGAGGCAAAGTACTAGCGGAGATTGAAAAAGTGCTTTACAAATCGCTTCGCTCAGTATCGCCTCCGAATTACCATTTAATAACATATGGCGATAAAGAGCTGCTAGAACACAGGGATAAATCTATTTTAGTAATAGATGCTCAAGGTTTTCCATCCGAGGGAAAGGACTCACTCTCTAGATTCATAGTGAAAGCATATAATTTGGGCTGGAGAAAATTAATTGTCTTCAATCTCGAGGGCCAGAGGTTCATTGGCTGTGGACTAGGAGCTAAATCGAAGGGAGTGCGAATAGATGTATATGGCAGCTCAGGTGATTACCTCGGCTCAGGCTTGGATGGCGCTGAGGTCTATGTGCATGGAGATGCTCAAGACCAAGTGGCGCAGATCTTAAAATCTGGAAAGCTTGTGATATATGGCAGCGTGGGCCAAGCTTTTATGTATGGCGCGAAAGGGGGAGAGGTATATGTGCTTGGCAATGCAGCTGGGCGCCCGCTGATAAATGCAGTTGGTAAACCAAGAGTTGTGATCAATGGCACTTGCTTGGACTACCTCGCTGAATCCTTCATGGCTGGCGATCCTCATAATGGCGGTGGATTCGTAATTGTAAATGGCATTGAATTCAACTGGAAGGGGGAAATGGTTGAACTTGAAACCCCTTATCCAGGGGGAAATCTCTTCTCTTTAGCAAGCGGTGGGGCAATATTCATTAGAGACCCGCATTGCAGAGTAGGCGTAGATCAATTAAATGGAGGAAGATTTGCTCCATTCACTGAAAAAGATTGGGAATTAATTTTACCATATCTCTATGAAAACGAGCGTCTTTTTGGAATTAAAATCGAGGAGTTATTAACAGTTAATGGTCGAATAATGAATCCGAAGAAGGTCTATCGCAAGATAGAGCCAGCTCCAGTTGCAGCATTAACGGGAGAGTGATGTGATTTTAAATTCAAATTCACCAAATTTCTATATTGTGTGGTGGTGGAAAATTGGAGAGTTAGAGGTATATTCAGAGATCGTGCCGCATAATATGCGAGAAAAAGGCATTGAGCAAGAAATTCGAAATAATCCATATTCACAAGAGCTAAGATAAAGCGCTTCTCTGATATCTCTATAGGGATAACCACCGAATTCCAAGGTCACAAGAGTTGTATATATACTAAATTGAATAATTGTTAAGATAAATTAATTTTTTATGAACAAATGTATACCTAAAACTATAAATATTGGTTCTATTATAGTAGAATAAGTTTGAAAATGAATCATTCGTTAGAAAGGATAAATGGGAGCATGAGGAATGAAGGGTGAAATTGAAGATGGAGGAAGAGAAATGTCCAGCATAGAATTGCCAGTTAGCGAAGAACTTATAAAACTCAAAGTACAGGAAACCCTTAGCACTCTTCTAGGTGCTAAAGTTTGGATAAGAGAAAATGATGTAAGATTACTCTCCATACAACAAGAACTTCGAAGTCAATTTGAAAAAAGTGGAAAAAACAGGATTTCAGAAGCAGAGCTTGTAGATTATGTGAGGCAGTATTTTAGAATTCGAAAGGCTTAGTTGCAATTCAAAATCTCCAAAGAAGGGGTGAAATATGGGTAGAATAAAAACCAACTATAGCGATGAGTTAAAGGCAAAAGTGCTGGAGAAAGCGAAGCAGGAGGATGTGAAGTTCATCCGCCTGCAGTTTACAGATATAAATGGAGCTATTAAAAGCACATCAATACCAGTTGAAGGCCTAGAGGATGCACTGATAAATGGAATTGGATTCGATGGTTCCTCGGTCGAAGGCTATACGCCCATCTATGAATCAGACATGATCTTAATGCCAGACCCAAGTACCTTTGCAGTTTTACCTTGGCGTCCAGCGCCAAAGCGAGTTGCTAGGGTGATCTGCGATGTATACTACCCTAGTGGTAAAAGATTCGATGGCGATCCTCGCTATGTAGCACAGCGAGCTTCAGATTTAGCTAGAGAAATGGGTTATATTTACAACTGCGGCCCTGAACTGGAGTTTTTCCTCTTCGGCAAAGAACTGGAGAATGGCAAGCCCAAGATCATTGACCACGGAGGCTATTTTGACTTCCATCCTCTAGATCTAGCGGAGGACTTCAGGAGAGAGATGATATTCGCGCTTGAAAACTTCGGGATAACTGTGGAAATGAGTCACCACGAAGTTGCTCCTTCGCAGTATGAAGTTGATTTCAAATTTGGAGATTTAGTAACAACTGCTGACCGCGTTATAACCTATAAGATGGTGGCAAAGACAGTGGCTCACATGCTTGGATATATAGCTACATTCATGCCCAAGCCATTATATGGAGAGAATGGCTCTGGAATGCATACCCATCAATCGCTCTGGTTTATTAAAAATAATAGAAATGCATTTTACGATCCAGAGATGAAGAGGAGCGATGCACTCAGTGATAATTGCCTGTACTTCATAGGAGGTTTACTTAAGCACGCTAGAGCTCTCTCAGCCATAGTAGCACCAACTGTGAATTCCTACAAGCGACTCGTACCAGGCTATGAAGCCCCTGTTTACATTTCATGGGCGCATAAAAATCGATCTGCATTGATAAGAGTGCCTGAGTACTTCCCAGGCATGGAGAATGCAGTTCGCGTTGAATTCAGATGCCCTGATCCAAGTTGCAATCCATATTTAGCCTTCGCTGCTATGTGCGCCGCTGGCTTGGATGGAATAAAGAGAAAAATCATGCCTCCTGAGCCAGTTGAAGCAGATATATATTCGATGACCGCTGAGGAGAAAAAGAAGCTTGGAATAGAAGCACTTCCTGAGACTCTAGCTGAAGCGCTTGAGGAACTTGAGAAGGATAGCGTGTTAAGAGAAATCTTAGGTAGTCATATCTATGAAAATTTCACGCGCGCCAAGCGCAGGGAATGGGATGAATTTAGAATGCAGGTAACCAACTGGGAGATCGAGAACTATCTAAGATATGCATAATTTTTATTATTTTTATTTTAATTTTTCATTTATTATTTTCATCGCTTTGACAAAAGGTTAAGCTGTTTAAATAAAAAGTGTTTAAGAAAGATTTATCGCTCTGAGGTGAAAATTTGCAGCTAACTATTAAACATAGGCAAAATATTATGAAAGTAGCTAAGTGCTTGGAGGGAAAAGCGTTAACTGTGAAAGAAATAATTGAAAAAACAGGTTTACCTGAGGGAACAGTGCGCAGTGCTCTTACTTTTTTAATGAGAAATGATAAAGTAAGCAAAGAAGGCAGCGAGAACGCTCCCAAGAAATATAAATTGAAAGGGGCACCTGTTACTGCAGATTTCTTCCTAAAGAAGAGATAGAAATGCAGGAAATAGACCCAACTTATCCCTATTTAGTTAAAAACCTAAGGGGAGTCATTTATTATTCAAAGCAAGTAAACCCTGAATCTGAATTGAAATGGCTTAAAAAGAAATTTAGATATAGAGAGCTGGGAATATCTGAGAACTTAAAGCTTAAAAAGCAATGGAAGAAACTCATAACTCTACCAAAAATTGAAGCAACCCCTGAATTGGATTCTTTGATTCAAGCCTCAAAGTATATCTGCCCACTATTAATCCTCAAAGAAGAAAGCTTGAGGGATTTTAAGGACTTGATAATTGCAGAGTTGAAAACAAATGAAATAGAGGAGAAAGCATTGAAGTTTAATTTAAGGCTCGTTAACTACTCCATAACTGATTTTTATTTAAAATCCATTGAATTCGCGAGGCAAGACAACTTAAGCGCTAGGAGAAAACTTGCTGAAGAAGATTTGAAGAGATTCTGGAGAATTAAAACTAGCGAGAAAGGGAAAACTTTAATTGCCTACATCGATCCTCTCTTGGATAAGGAAATAAAGCTTAAGATAAAAAACTTGAGCATCATACCAAGTTTGATTCTCGACTTTGGTTAATTCGAAAATTGGATTCGAAAGAATTATTAACTATGAGAATGCAAATGCTCAAGGGTGATTTAATGGCTGAAGAAGTTAAAAAGGAAGAAGTCAAGGTTAAGAAGTCTTTTATTGATGAATTCTTGGATTTCCTTAAGAAATATGGTGTTATAGGCCTAGCTGTGGCATTTGTTATTGGTGCTGCTGTGACAAAACTTGTAACTGCACTAGTGCAAGACATAATAATGCCAATTATAGCAGTACTCTTACCAGGTGGAGAGTGGAGGCAAGCAACACTTGAAATAGGACCAGTTAAATTCCTAGTAGGCGACTTTGCTGGCGCGCTCATCGATTTCCTAATAATTGCATTTGTGGTATTCCTAATTGTGAAGTTCATAACTAAAGAAAAGAAGTAACTAATAATACGAACTAATAATATCGCTTAACAATTAAATTCTAATATTTCATCACGCCTAAAGCGCTAATGGTACATCAATTGCTATTAGTGTGAGCTCCAAAGTGAAGAGTGGATAAATTATCATTTTTTGAATATTTAACTGGATTTTTTTAACAATTTCCTAAGTCTAATTTTTTAAACAATTTCCTAAGTCTAATATCCCTAGCAATACAATTATTTCCGCAAGCAGGTTTCCGTAATATAGAGATATCTATGATCTTCATTTTATATCCCATCATAGCTTTATATTAAAATAATGCATAAAAAATTGATGCTATGCTTGGCGAACTCAAGGGTGATAGGGTATTACTTGGCAAAGCTGCAATTGAAGAGCTTTATAAAAGCTTTGGCTACGGCTGCCCTAGAGGTGAGAACCTAGAGCTATCCTTAGTTGAAGCAGCTTATTTGCTTGAGAGAGATCGTATTAAAATCAAGCAAGAGGGAAAAGAGCTGCAGTTCAAGGATTTCTTTAAAATTGCTTCTCAACTTGTTAGCGATTTTGAGCTCAAATATATTGTATATAAAGATCTACGTGAGCGAGGTTACTATGTTCAACCAGGTATAGCTGATTTCAGGCTTTATCCAAGAGGGGGGAAGCCCTACGAAGTTGCTTCTGAATACTTAGTGCACGTGATATCTGAGAGAAAATCCCTACCGCTTGCAACTATGGTGGAGCTATTGAATATAGCAAGGGGTATGCGCAAGAAACTATTGCTTGCAATCGTCGATGAAGAAAGCGATTTAACTTACTATGAAGTAGGATACTTCCAAGCTAGGGAGGGGAAAAAGCGAGAAATGCGAGAAATTATAGCTACTGAGCAAGTCGAGGAACAAGCAACTTTGCTTGAGGATAGAGTTATAATTTGGGATGAGGAGCTATCTAAGAAGCTGCATTATCAGCAGTTCTTTGGCAAGCCACTCGATGAAAAACGCCTTCAGCTCTCCTTAGTTGAGGCAGCTTATTTAATTGAAACTGGCGAGCTTGAAGTGAGAGATAGGAAGGGATCGAATTTGAGTTTAAAGGAATTCACTGAATTTGCCAAGAAACTAGAGCCTGATTTTGAACGCAAATTCTTGGTCTATCGCGATCTACGCAGCAAGGGATTCGTGGTCAAGACAGGCTTTAAATTTGGAAACCACTTCAGGGTATATGAAGAGATTGAAAAAGTGGAGGATCTCCCTCATTCTAAATATCTAGTGCACGCGCTGCCAGCTGATCATGTATTTGCACTTCAAGATCTATCAAGGGCAGTTAGACTCTCACAGAGTGTTAGAAAGCGAATGATTTTCGCCTACCCGAGAAATGGAGATGTGGGATACATTGAGATTGGAAGGGCAAAGCCATAGCTTTAATTGATTTTTTTTCTATGCTTGTATAAACTTTAATCAATTTTTTCCACCTTTGTTCTCCATAGGGATTCTATATGAGTTGCGAGCTTTGGATTTTTGAATCTCTTAAGGAGTTTTAAGTCCCTTGGATAGCCTATGAATGGATCAATGCTTGCTTTATCTACATCTGCAACCCAGATTTTAATATTCGCTGATTTAATTTGCTCAGAGTATTGCTGATAGAAATTTATGAATGGCTCAGGGGTTTTCTCGCCAAGTGTTATTATCACATACTCCCCGCTATATTCTGAAGCAAAGTTTAAATGAGTTTGCAAATCCTCGCTTATATCCGCAAGCATGGAGAAGAAAACTGCATATTTATAGTTATCTTGAGAATATTCTCTAACTATGCCTTTTCTAGCTTCATAGCCGTTGAAAAATTCATCCAAGATGGACTTCATTTTGCTAAGTGCACTCAGGAACTGCTTGGAAATCAAATACTCGCTATAGGCTTTTTGAAAGTCTTCCTTAGTTGGCTTTGAAGTGTGGAGGTGGTAAAAAGCTATATCTTCAATTTCAAGCTTCTCTGAGTAATGAAAACTATGCAGTGAAATAGGACACTCCACGTAGCTTTTCACAATTTCCTTAATCAGCTCCTCCCCCAGATTTAAAGCCTCTACGGATTTAGCTCTAATAATAGCGCGAATTGCTTTTCTCTCGATTTCTTCACAGGTTACAACTTCTCGATTTAGTAGCAAGCTTGAGAGTTCTTTCAATATTTCATTCATACTCAAATGGAGATTTTCAAATTTTATTCAAATTATTTTTCAAATTTTATTCAAATTATTATTCCACTGGGGTATATTCAAATCCTTTCCTCACGTAGCTAAGCTGCTTTCCTTTATCGTCAAATGCACCTCTGCAGTAGCCAAATTTCGCCTCGCCTTGCCAGAAGTGATGCTTGCATAAGGATTTTCTTATTCCCTTTTCATGCAGCAATACATTATCGAAGCATTTTACATTTGGATTGTATTTAAACTCAATTTTGCCTTTTTCATTTTTAAAGCCCAAGAGGGGTGCTTCATAGAAATAAGGGCAGTAGGATTTTATGCACATATTTTTAAAATTGTTCTACAAGCATTTAGCAGTTTTGCTATAAATTTTTATTAGCTTTTAATTTTTATTAGCTTTTAAGTGCCTCAAGTTTTATCTCAAAAGCAGCAACCGGCATTTCTAGCTTAAAGTTTTTAAGTACTTGAGGATGGATCTCGCCAATTATACCTATTGCTTTGCCATTTAATATGACCTGCGCAGCTCTACCGCTAATGAAACTTGGATGCTCAACTGGCTCTGTTTTAATTTGATCAAGCGTGAAGCCAAAACTATATAGCAGAGCTTGGAGCTTTGCTTTGATTTCATTATAGCCTGCGTCTGAGCTACAGAGTAAAGCAGCGATTCTTTCTTCTTCTCGGACACCTGTTTCTTCATTTTCATCTAGCTGCGCTGCTATTCCAATTTCGCAGATATTCTGAGGATAGGGTCGATGAGTATTATGGGAGAGCACGATCATAAGTGAGGGTATCAACCAAGAGCGCATTATTGTATACTGCTCAGAATAAGGATTTTCAATCTCCACAATTCTTTCATCCAACGAGGGATCGAGGTTCATCTTGGTGTAGCATTCCTCCTTGCCTATTAATATGAAGTTCAAGGTATCTTGAAATCCAAGGCCTATTAAAACTTCTCTAGCTGCATCACTGAGCTTTGTCTGCTCAGTTAGATTCCCAATGCTCAAAGTTGGAGGATATCTTGGCTCTATGCGATTGAAGCCATATGCTCTGCCAACGTCATCAACTATATCAATTCTATGAAGAATATCAGTTCTATATGGTGGTATTTTAACCCTCAATGCATTTCTAACTACACTCGCTCCAAAGCCCATTCTCTCCAATAGTCTTTTTATCTCAAGCTGGGTTAAATTCAAGCCAAGTACCTTGTTTATATAATTAACTTCAACCACCATTTGCTTAACCCCAAGCGCTGGGCGTATTAACTCGCGGTCGTGATATCTCACCTTAACTGAATAGATTTTCCCACCTCGGAATTCAAGCATGTAGAGCAAGATGTTAAGCATTAAATCTATGGTTCTTTGATCCTCACCAGTCATCTCAATGAGAACTGCCTTGGTTTGTTCAGTTACCTCTGTTTTCCTAGCATTTATAATTGGGGGGAAGGAGAATAGCTCTTTTTCATCATAAATCACCGGCACTTTTGACTTGCCCTCGAGGATATAACCATATTCCCTGCCTTTCTCATGCTTCTCAAGTATTTCCCTAGGACTCATCGGCATATTTTTTTGAAGAGGAATAAAGCGCTCACTCTCAGGGTCTATGGCTCGATAATATATATTCCTCCCTGATATTTTATCTAAATCGTGAACTCCAATTGCACCTTTCTTGCGCTTTCTACCAAGCGTTGCATGGAGTTTTTCCTGCACTTGCATGAGCGATCTTATTGCTTTATCATCGAGGGCTAGGTTTTTCACAATTGCACCTGTTATATAAGGCCTTATATTCTCCAGCTCTCGCTCCACGTGCAAAATATAACTCGATTTCCTCACCCTAGGAATTGCTAAACCAGGTTGGATTTCATAGTAGGAGCGAAGCAGCCTCGCAATTCCCTCTATGCAGAGTAAGTCAGCTCGATCTGGAGTTATCTCTAAGGTAACATTATCGCCTTGAACATCTTCAACGTCCATCCCAAGTTCAAATAAATCATTTAAAATTTTTTCCCTCTCAAGGGGTTTTCCAATTAACTCTCTAAGCTCAGCTATGCTCAAGGTTACTGACGCCATAGAAGTGGCACGCTCCTCAGGAATTCAAGGTCACAAAGCGATCCATGGAGATTTCGAATATCATTAAAGCCATAGAGGAGCATTAGGATTCTCTCAAGTGCTAATCCCCAAGCGATTACATCTGCATCAATACCATATGGCCAGAGCATTTCCTCTCGAAATACCCCTGAGTTGCCAATTTCCATCCACTTCCCTGAATAAGGATGCTTTCCATAGATCTCGAAGCTAGGCTC
>JAWCLZ010000024.1:9330-19426 GCA_038850275.1 Methanocellales archaeon
GTGTATGGATTATAAGTTGGCTTAAATTTCAACTCGTAAATACCCAGCTTGCGATAGAATTCTTTAAAGGTGCCCATTAGGTCTCTAATGCTCAAGTTATAATCAATCACCCAGCCCTCGATTTGATAGAACTCAAGTAAGTGGGTTTGGTCTATGCTATCATTTCTAAAAACTTTATCCACTGCAAAGAACTTATTAGGGGGCTTAGTGAATTCTTTTAAATACCGCGCTGTCAGCGAGGTTGTATGGCCTCGGAGCACAAGCCTCTTTGCTACTTCCTCGCTCCATTTATACCTCCAACCCTCGCTGCCTGTTCCCCCGCCATTTTCATGCACAGCTTTAACTCTACTCATTAACTCAAATGGCAATTGCTTTATATACCTAGGTTTTTTCAAATTAAATTGATCCCATTGAGTCCTAGCAGGGTGATCCTGAGGCATGAATAAGCAGTCATTCACATAGAACTCTGCCTCTACAATTGGACCTCGCATTTCTTTGAAGCCCATTTCCACTAAAATGCGCTTAACCTTATCAATTGCCATGCGAAGCACGTGTTTTCTACCAGCGTATTCCATTGCTACTGGAGCACTTACATTATAGCGCTGAAAGCTCCTCCCGCGCCATTTATCAGTTGAAATCAACTCAGGGGTAAGTTTTTTAATTTCTTCTTCAATTACGATTCCACGCTGAATAACAAGCAAGCCCTGCTCGCTTGCTCTAGCGAAGACTTGCTTTTCTCCTCTAACTTGAATCAATCCCCTTTTGAATAGCATATCTAATTCTCTCTGTATTTGATCTCTTTGCATTTGAGCAAGTTCTCCCTCTCGAACTTTTTCTCTATTGTGGAGTATTTCCAGTATTTCTTCATCACTACCTTTCTCAGCTGGAAGGGGTAAAATAGCTATATCTCCATTTTTCCTTTCAAATTTAGCCCAGTTTTTCTTCTTCAGCCAGCCAATAGCTAGATTTGCCTTTTCAGCTCCCCATTTATCTATAAGGGCTTTAACAGTACTTGCTCCTTGAGAGATCAAATAGTTGTGAATCTGCCTCTCAGGTAAACCAAGAAGTGCATACTCCTTGCCCTCCTCTGAGAGGGAGTAAATCCGTTCTCTTTCTTCCTTGACCTCCACGAGTCCTTTTTCTTTAAGGGTGAGCAATGCAAGTAGAGCTGTTTCAGGTTTCACTTCGCAATTTCTAGCTATTTCTTCCAAGTTGAGGTATTCACTTCTCAAGCTCGATAATACTTTTTTATCTAACGTGCTTAATTCAATATTCAATGTCATATTCTCTCAATCTCTCCCTAGCTCTCTCCTTCTCTGCTTGATGTTCCTTAAGAAACTTCGCAATTAACTCAGCTGCATATTGCTTGCAATTTCCACACAACCGCTTCCCAGTTTTGCAGCTTTCATATATCTCTTTCATTTCTTCATCGCTCTCAATAAGGTGAAATAGCATTAATTCATATACCGTGCACTTCTCAGGTTCTCCTCCGAGTTTCTTCTGCTCATTTATTGTAACCCTCCCCCCAGTTTTTGCCTTTTTAACTTTTTCTGCTGCTTCCGCTGGATCATCACTCAGCGCTATTAAACTTTCAGGTATGGAGCTTGACATCTTTCCACCTGTTAAGCCTGTCATAAATCTATGATAAATTGAAGCAGGGGGATAAAATCCATAGCCTCCTTGGGCGACTTCGACCTCTCGAGCTAATGCATTTATTTTTTCAACTTCCTTTTCCACTTCTATGCATTTAAGGCTAATGTGGCCTCGATAAAGCGATAATTCTCTATACTCTTTAAGGCGATCCGCGAGTATTTTAAGTCCTTCATCATCTGGGTATTTTGAATATATCCTGATTTCTTGATTTTTAATATCTATACTGAATCTCCTCATTCTACTAGCTAAGTCTCTCGTAATTCTAATATGAGGATCTTGATCTGTACCCACTGGTATAACAACTGGCTTCGGGCCTTGAAATTCCTTCAACTGAGGCTCAAGTATATCTGCAGCTTGAACTAAAACACTTTGAACATGAGATATATGAGTCTCGCCAGTGAATCCATAAATCGCTTGCATCTCTGAATAATTTGCCTCTATCCCGAGTTCAAAGGCAAGGTTTTTCACCAATTCATTTTCACTTTGAAAATAAATATAGCCATTTTCTGGTTCAAAGCCAAGCGCTATTAAACTTAAAATATATTCATTGATACCAATCTCACGGCACTGCCTCCAAGATATCCCTCGAACTGCGTGTGCCTCCATATCTGCCACTGCGTAAAAAGCCTGTGCTCCCCTCTTTTGATGCCAGATAATTTCATCCATTACCATCTTATGTCCTAAATGAGCTTTCCCACTTGGCATGAATCCGCTCATTACAGCGAATTTCTCCCCTTTAAGCATGGCATTGAGCACCAATTCATAGCCTCTGTGCCCGAAGATTATTTTCCTCCTCATATATAGATGAGGGTCTGGAATCCTAGGAAGGAGTTCCTCAAATGGAGAGATCCCAAACTCCTGAAAGAGCTTTGAATAATCCTCTATATGTATAGCTCCCCATGGATCTAGCCTAGTAGCCATGTTATTCTCCTGGATTCTAAGATTTCTAAACTATAAAGTTATTTTTTGGTTCTATAAATTCAATGAATTTGTTTTAGAATTTTATAAGAATCATCTTTTCTACTTATATCTTTCCATACAGCCTTGGTTCTGAGGATTATTCCCTCGATTTTTCCCAGATACACTCAAGAAAAGGGTGCTATGAATTGCTAGATGGCTTGGAGTTAAGCCCCTTGAGAAAAGGATTGCTGAATTATGTGGAGTGGGGCCACTTCATAATAAGGGGAGAGAAAAATTTCAATAAATCCCAAATTTTTTCTTTGTTAATTATAATAGGTGCGCATGACTTCGCGGGAGCGTGACATTGCTTATTCGACTATAGAAATCATTTTGCTTAACAATCGCATTCAGATATCTATGGGTAGTAGAATATAGGGAGCATTGCTGCCTCCTATTCATAGCGAGTAGTTATTCCTTAATTGCTTAATTCCCACTTATCCTGCTTAAAGTCGCTAAAAGAAATGCCTCATTTCCTTGGCAATTGCTTCTGGGCTTGATTCAACCACAACTTCGCTATGCAATCTCTCCATGAAGCCCGCGTCATTGGTGTAATAGTAATTCAACTTCGGTCTAGAAATAATCCTCGCATTCAAGGAATAGGCTTTGCTTTCACCGGGTGCGGAGTAAAAACTTAAGTTGAAGCTCTCCAAGCCGAAGTTAGAATAAGCTTGGAGTACTTTTTTCAATCCAATGGCAAAATCTTGAATTAAATCAGGGGTTAGTTCAAATAGGGAAGCTATCTCTTTAAAGATTATGCATACTTCGTTGTTTCCAAGGGGCACAAAACTAGCCAGCCAAGCTGTTCCTCCAATGTTTGCTATGAAACGCTCACCAATTTCCTGCTCCCTCGTTAATAAGAGATGCCAGAAGCTTTCTTTATGCTTTCGATAATATCGATTACTTGCTTTAAGCAGGGAATCTAGGAAGCAAGTTGGCTGTGGATCAACTGTGATTTGAACATGCGGATGAACTATGCTCGCTCCAGATGGCGGTAGATAATTCCAGTTTAATGTCGGGAATTTAGCTTTTTCATCGAATTTATTCACCCGCTTTATATACTCCAAGCTCGCAGTTATTGTATCTTGAATTTGCTTCTCAGTGAATTCCTCAAGCTTGAGGTAATGCTTTTGTGTAACGGTGGCAACAGCGTGATATTGTGCAAAGGGAGTGAGGTTTGGAAAAACAATGCTCTCCCCAACTTTGATTCTACCCTCTGGTGCAATTTCCTCAGTGAACATAGGTGTTTGAGTTTGAATCCTTTCAGGGCAGAAGTAGCATCCTCTAGCTGAGTCTTCAATTAACTCTGATATATCCAAACGAGCTATTGATTCCTTTCTCCTTTGAGCTCGAAGTATATTTATTCTACACCATCTATTTAATAAAGGATCCTTTCTATATTCAATTTGCTGAGTATCCAATTCAAAGCCTTTTAAATGGCTTTTGAACCTCGCTTCTCTCACCATTTTTTTAAACATATCTTAAATCTTAAATATCTCTATTAGCGCAGATAAATGTTTGTAATAGTAATGTTTAAGCTTAAAGCAGTAATTTAACCTAAAAAGTAATTTAACCTACAAGTTACTCTAGAGAATTCAAATCTAGAAAATTCAAACTGGAGAAAATGGTATGTTGAAACTAAATGTTGAATATTGCATTTCCTGCGGAGTCAAGCTCTTTGGCAAGGGATTCACTCGCTTCCCCTGTCCAAATTGCGGTGAGCCTATTGGTAGGTGTGCTAAGTGCAGACAGCAGAGCAATAAATATATTTGCAAGAAATGTGGCTTCATAGGACCTTGAGGTGAGAACGTGGCTCAAGTTCTTGCGCAGATTAAGATAATGCCTGAAGGCGTTGAAACAGATTTAGCTATGTTGAAAAATGAATTGATTAAAAACTGCCCCCCTGGGGTTCAAATTGGAGCTGTTAAGATTAAGCCAATTGCCTTTGGATTGCGTGCTCTACTGGTGAACGTTATTCTCGAGGATGCAGAAGGCGGCACTGAGAGCGTGGAACAGGCATTCGCAAGAATCAAAGGCGTGGAGAGCGTTGAAGTAGTGGGTGTGACAAGAATTTAAACGATGATTTTTATATTTTTAATTATTTAATTATTAATATCATTTTCTTTATTTTTCATATTTTTTCATATTATTTTCCTTTTCTCTTATTTCTCGAACATTAAATTCATGAGCTCGTGGCCCTTGATATAGCCATATCCTCCTTGCTTCGCTGCAACTTCGTTGAATACTTCAACATCGTCTTTTTCATCTTTCGAGGACATTATAGCAAAGGGCACAGGCTCACTGGAATGGGTTCTAAGCGTGAGGGGAGTTGGATGATCCGGGCATATTAATATTTTATATGAAGAGAATTTTTTTATGCCCCTTAAAATCCCGCCTACTACGTATCTATCGAAGTCCTCGATTGCCTTCAGCTTAAGCTCAATGCTACCTTGATGGGAAGCTTCATCTGGTGCTTCCACGTGAACGCAGATGAAGTCCATTTCCTTAAGTGCTTTTAGGGCATACTCAGCTTTTCCTCTATAATTGGTATCAAAATAGCCTGTTATACCAGGTACATTTATGATCTTAAGACCTGCATACATCGCAATTCCCCTTAGAAGATCAACCGCGCTTATCATGCCTCCTTCCACTCCAAATTTATCTTTAAAAGAAGGAAGTTCAGGCCTCCTCCCTTGCCCCCACATCCAGATCATATTTGCTTGATTTTTCCCGAGTTCTCTGCGCTTTCTATTTATCTCGTGGGACTCAAGAATTGATTTGGATTTTAATATCAAATTAGTTAAGAACTTCGCCTGTCGAGCTTTTCCCTTTGGGAAGTATTTCTCAATTTCAAGTCCAATTATATCGTGGGGAGGTGTGCACTGTACTTTTTCAAATTCAAGATCTCTTATTACGAGGAGATTGCGATAGCTCACCCCTGGGTAGAATCTAACTTTTTCATTGCCAAGTGCTTTATCTATAAATGGCATGAGTTCCCTTGCTTCCTCGGTTGTTATATGGCCAGCGCTGTAGTCAAGTAGGGTTCCATCATTTTCAGTGATTAAATTGCATCTGAAGGCAACATCTTTTTTACCAAGTTTTATCCCAGCGCTCGCTGCTTCAAGCGGCCCTCTACCAGTATAATACTTTCGCGGGTCAAATCCAAGGATGGAGAGGTTTGCCACATCGCTCCCTGGTTCCATTCCATCGGGGACATTTCTTGCCATTCCACATTTACCGTGCTTAGCTATGTAGTCCATATTTGGCGTGCTTGCAACTTCTAATGGCGTTCTTCCATTCAATTCCTTAATGGGATAATCTGCCATTCCATCGCCAATTATAACCACGTATTTCATGCTGGGATTAAAAATTGCATATTTATGATATATAATATATGCTATATTTGATTTTGATTTGTTTAATTTCTGCTATTTCGAAAGAATACTAGCCTTATTAGTATTATTTACCTGGTATTATTCCTTGTATTATTTTAGTATTATTGCTTGGTATTATTAGCCTGGTATTATTCCCTCACCAGTGAATATCTTTCTAGCTTCCTCTAGAGTTAAATCCTCAGGAGGGATGATGAGCTGGGATTCAACTATTATCCTTGGATCCAATGGCTTGCCCTTTTTTCTCACTAAATTGATCATCCTTAGTAATTCTTTTCTAAAGTTTTTTTCATCCCCCTTTGCAACGAGTTCAACGATTTTATTATCAATTTTATTAAGTTGATCTAGAATGCTGCTTTTAACTTCATATTGCTGGTCTCCCATTATGCGTATGATCATTTTCTCACCTCTTGCTTTAATATAGCAAGTTCTTTTTCAACATCACTGGCGACTCTCAGCTCTGCAAGCTGGCGCTCAACTTCATCTCTGCTGCTGGTTAAGTCAACTAAGGTACCCCTCGCAACTAGCTCTTCAAGAGCAGCTGCTCTAGCTTTCATTTTCTCGGTTTTATCCTCTGCACGCTGAATAGTTATGCCAATGTCTTCCATCTCCTCTGATATACCAGTGACTGCTTCAGTAATTTTAACCTGTGCCTCCGCGGCTGTATAGGTTGCCTTTATCGTTTCCTTCCTTGTTCTGAATTCCTCCACTTTTGCGCTTAATCTTCTCTCACTTGCAATCAATTTTTGTTCCTCTAGTTCAAGCTGTGCTATTTGCGCTGAAATAGAATCTATTTGCTCCATGGTTTGACGCTTGCGCTCAAGTGCGAGTTTTGCTAAGTCGTCTCTCCCAATTGCAACTGCCTCTCTTGCTTGAGCATTTAGTTTATTCACAGTTTCCTCGAGCTTTGCTTTCTGTAATTCTAAGCGCTTCTTAGAGGTTACAACGTCCGCTATTCCCCGCTTAACTTTTTGAAGAAGCTCAAGCTGCTTTTCATAGGAATAGTCCAAAGTCTCCCTGGGATCTTCGAAGGTGTCAAGAATCTTTTGAACCTTTGCCTTAACTGCAGTGCTAATTCGGTTAATAAGGCTCATAGTGATCACTAAAAGATTAATTTCATATATAATTATTGGCTGTCGTTCTGGTAATGAGCGAAAGAATTAAATTTTCAAGAATTGACCTATAATTAAGCGCCGATGGTCTAGCGGTTATGACTGAGGCCTTCCAACTTTTCAGGGAGATAGCCTCTAACCCGGGTTCGAATCCCGGTCGGCGCATTTTTTAAATGCATCGAAAGGAATTTATACCCCTGCTGTAAATAATATCGGTTTCAGATTTTTGAATCGAGGAGTGAGATGAAGCGGATAAGAAAGACCAATTCAAGGATAATCAAGTTAATTAATGATTTAAAGGCAAAATCAAGGGAGCAAAATGTTAAGATCTGGAGGGACATCGCTGAGAGGCTTGAGGGGCCTAGGAGAAATTATGCTGAAGTTAATCTCAGCAGAATCAATCGCTATACTAAGGAGAATGAAGTTATAGTTGTACCTGGCAAGGTACTTGGGAGTGGAACTTTAGATCACGCCGTAACTGTAGCTGCGCTTGATTTTAGCAGCTCAGCTGCTAAGCAAATTTTGAGTTTAAATGGCAAATGCTTGACTATAGAGGAGCTCTTGAATTTAAATCCAAAGGGCAGAGGAGTGAGGATCTTTCAATAGGTGGTAATATGGCGATCATCAATGCAGATGGGCTCATTCTAGGTAGATTAGCAAGTATCGTGGCAAAGCGACTCCTCCTTGGGGAGGAGATTGCGATTGTGAACATTGAAAAAGCTGTTATTTCAGGCAGTGAAGAAAATATATTTAAAGAGTATAAAGCAATGAGGGATAAGGGAAGCAGGGAGAAGGGGCCTTATTTCCCTAGAATGCCTGATCAAATAATGAAGAGAACCATAAGAGGCATGCTTCCATATAGGCAGAAGAAAGGAAGGGAGGCACTGGCGAGGTTAAGAATATATATAGGTATACCAGATGAGCTTAAAAGCAAGGAAAAGGAATTTGAGAGCATAGAGCTAGCTTCGATGTCTAGATTAAGCTCAGCTAGATATATGACACTAGGTGAAGTGAGTAAAATGCTGGGTGCGAAGTTCTGAGGTGAATCAATGGTTAAAGTGGTATGTGCAAGTGGTAAGCGGAAGACCGCGATTGCTAGAGCAATTTTAAGAAAAGGTAAGGGAAGGGTTAGATTCAATAAGATTCCAGTTGAAATAGTTGAGCCTGAACTCATTCGCTTAAAACTCCTAGAGCCACTTATCCTCGCGGGCTCTATTGTGAATGAAATAGATATAGATGTAGAAGCTAGAGGAGGGGGGTTTGCAGGACAAGCTGATGCTGCTAGAACTGCGATTGCCCGCGGCTTAGTGGAATATACAGGGGATCCCGCGCTTAGAGAGACTTTCTTAGCGCACGATAGAACTTTACTAGTTAACGATGTTCGCTTGAAAGAACCAAAGAAAATGGGTGGGAGGGGAGCGAGAAAGCGAAGGCAGAAGTCCTACAGGTGAGGAAATTATGATACCTGTGCGTTGCTTCACATGTGGAAAGGTAATATCAAGTGTGTGGGATGAATACAAGCGTAGAACGCAGCAGGGAGAACCACCGGGTAAAGTGCTTGATGAACTGGGTATTACAAGATATTGCTGCCGACGTATGCTACTCTCTCACGTTGAATTAATAGATGCAATTTCACCTTACCACTAAGGGGTTGTGGGGTAGCTTGGTTCATCCTACGGCGTTCGGGACGCCGTGACCTGAGTTCAAATCTCAGCAACCCCATGCTTTTTTACAAGCTTTGATCTTCCTGTATGAAATTTCCATGCCAAGTATGATACCACACAACTCCTGAATAGCCATTTACATCAAGCATTCCACATCTTGCCATCTTTTTTAACATCGAAGTGATAGTAGCCGTAAAACAAGCCGCTTTCTTCAGCTTGCGTACCTGGCAGCCTAGAATCTAGAAATTGTTGAGCAAGCTTTTTACTTGCTTTAAGCTTCCATTTGAATTATAGGAAGTGCCACTGCTTACAAGCATATTTCACCCATCATCTGAGTCAAATATCTCATCATATTTCCATAGTACTATCTCAATTCCACTATCTCGGCCTTATTTCTCTTCACATCATATATTGCAATGCTTTTCCTCCCAGTGAGCATGCCACTTGCTTCCCCTGGGTTTATCAGCAAAGTTTCACCTTGGATTATTCTTGCTTCATGAGTGTGTGCTCTTATAACTGCTTTATAGATATTACTCTTGATAAGTGCGCTTACTATTGCTTCCACTGTACCATGGAGGAAGCAAATTCGCTCTCCATTTATCACTATCTCTCCAAATTCCTCGTATACCTCTGCTCCAAGAGCTTCTAAGCGCCTGCGCAGAGTATAGCGATCGCCATCGTTGTTGCCGAATACAACTTTGAGTTTTGGTTGAAGTGTTTTGAAGAGTGGTGTTACACTGGGTGCAATTATATCTCCGCAGTGGATAACTTGGCTTACTTTTTGCTCGTTGAAAAATGCTATTGCTTTATTTATTGCCTCAATATTATCATGCGTATCTGCCATTATTCCAATTTTCATAGGTATAGTATTTTTGATATATCCATAAAAAGAGCACGCTGTTAAATCATCAAATTATCCATAAGAAAAGCACGATTTCAAATGCTATTAATAGAACTATTGATATTTCAAGTATCATTGCGATTTTACTATAGGAGATCTCCTGACTGGTGTTGTATAGTTCTTGTAGAGTGTGGATTTTTTCCTCCACTATTTTTTCAAATTCATTAACTTTTAAAATCTTTAGAATTCGCTCATAGGCTGATTGATAATACCAATCTGGAGTTATCTTCACTGGGTTCATTAGATCTTCAATATTGTCTAGTATATCTAAATGCATCTCGCTTACCTTCAGCAAGGCTTTTTCTAGCTTACGAGGTGCTTGGCTGAAGATTAGTGGTTTTTGAGCTAGTCTTATCGCGTTATATGCTTCTTCAATTTCGCTATCGATGCGCCAATCATAGGCGTGAAAAGTTAGCG
>JAWCLZ010000025.1:0-17415 GCA_038850275.1 Methanocellales archaeon
CCACAGCTTGCTGCAAGAGAAAAGCTGAAACATAGTAATCACCAATTCCAAATATTCTCTCAGCACTTTCAAAATCCCTAAGCGCCTGCCTCCACCAATTTTTAGTTTCTTCCCTCATCCTTGCCTCCTAAAAAACTTGTAAGTAGAATTTCAATTTTCATCCTTATCCTATTCTCCTCGCAATAGCAAATGCACTTATGCAGCTAAAGACAAGCAAAGCAAACTCAAAACCAGGAGTGGTTTTCACAGGCGAAAGAGATGGCGTTGGAGTTGTGCCTTCGTAACCTTCGTAATATTCCTTTGAGATATAGGCATTAACGATAGTGAAGCCGATGGTTTCACTATCGCCACCTTTAGATGGATGTATCGTAAAATCAATATTAAGAGGAGCAGTGCCACCTGCCCAAGCTTCGGTAGCTTTAAGTTTCCAAATGAAAGTGAGATTCGTACCTTTTGGCACATTCAGTTCGTCATACCATTGATTCAAAGCTGAAACACCTTCAATAATTTCAAAAGGCTGTTTTTCTTTTTCTCTAAAACCAGAAACACTAAGTTTTAAAGAAATATGAACTTTTTCTTTCGTTGAAATTTCTGCTCTAACCAAGAATGGTTCACCAATTCTTAATGTAACATTATCGACAGTTGCTCTTTGATCATTAAAATAAACAACACCCTTCGCTAAAGTACCTTCAAATGCCTGTACCGAAGTCGATAAGGTTAGCATTAAAAAACCAATTATGATAACAACTTTAGTTTTAGTCATTTTTACCAACCTTCCTCTTTAGCTCTCGGAGAGCGCTCATTATCAAACCAAGTGCTACTATCTCCCACTCCTTGAGGTGCAGCTGGTACAAAAATAAATGTGCCTGTTTTAAATTCAAATTTTAATCTTGTGTTGTTTCCGAGAACGCCATTAGTAACATAGTCATCATAAACCCTTTCATCTCTTCGTACCCACTCCTGTGCTTCGTGTCCCCATATTGGATGTGGATGGGGTTCGTTGTTGGCGTCGATTACTTTGAATTCATAGTACTCGCCTTTGACGTGTATATACCAAGCGTTTGCTGTCATTATCCAGTACTTAGGCGGGAGAAGGGGCAGCCCTTTTTCGGTATAGGAGGTGCTGCCGAAGAAAGCAATGTTTTGCACCGCGAGTGGATAGAAAGCTTCGCTTTCACTTGCTAAGGGGGGTTTATATTTCTCATAGGGGTTTAAGTAGTTGGGTGTTTGATCTATTGCTATCATAACGCTTTCATTCCACCTATCATAGCCAGTGCCCTCTCGCCTAGCTGTCATTTCAAGAGCAAGGGGGAACCAGAGTTCTTCTTTAAGGAGCTTGACAGCATTTCTCACAATGCTTTTTAAGTCTATGATCTCGCTATCAGATAAACCCTTATCTTTAAATCCATTATCTTGCTCCTTCTTAATTTTATCTATAGCTTCACCCATTACCTCCATAAGTTCCCTCCTGACCTCGTCTACATACCACTCCCTAGCTTTATAAATGGCTTTAGCCCCAGCCGATTTATATTCGCCTGAGAAGTAACGTGATTTATCTTTATACTTAGCCGCATTAGTATTGTATTTAGCAAGTAACTCATCCTTTGCTTTCTCCAGCGCATCCTCAGGCAATGGTGTTTCTCTATGATCAATTGTTGTTGAAACATCGCTTTCAATTCTTGCTTTGATCTCAAGCAGCGCGCGATTTGCTTCGCTTATAACCCAAGGCTCGATTTTCCCAGTTATAGTTAACTCGTGACTGCTGCTATCTCGATCTTGGAGAATTGCATCGCGAGTATTTTCCCAATTCAAAGCAGCTTTATAATTTTCAAGGACATCTTGAAGGTTTGGATCAACTTTACCCTCGAAATTGGTTTGGAAATGGGCATTGGCAATGTCATTGCTAGTTTCATATCTACTGTGATAATTGCAGTTGAACTTAACTGTAACTATATCCACGCGAGTGTCAATCAAAGTCTGCGAGTGTTTCAAGCGAATGTAGCACTTCGTTTCTTGGGTGCCATCTGGTTTGGTAATTGTTTCGCACTCTGTTTTATAGTATTTATAGCTATGGGTTCTTTGAAATATAACTCTCCACTTCTCCCCTGCAAGTACTGGGTGGGAATAGGGTATTTCCTCGATTAGCTCTTGATTTTTAACTCTCCACTCGCTGATTTCTTCGCTATTGTAAGCTATACTTGGGCTGGGTATGTTAATCGCTGTTTCGCGATTAATCAAAAGCGATATACTTGAGGAATAAACAGCATTCACGATTTCTTGTATCTTTACATTGCTCTGCTCATATAGTGCTTGAGCTATTTCAGTCGCATTTATGGCAAAGCTGCCATATTCCACTTCTGCTTCCCTCGAGCCATTGCCAGCTTTTTCATAGGCATCATCCTGTGGATTATGGGGATATTTGCCATTGATGAGCGTGGTGTTATTCAAAGCCTCTTTTTTACTTGCACTTTTATAGCTATGATAAATAAGCTCAGCAATGCTAATGGGATCAACGCTGTTGAAAACAAAGCCTTGATCGAGAAGAGTAGCACCATTTACAATGAGTCCTAAATGAGTGTTGTTTACAATGTTAACTGGTTCTCTCTTTGCAAATTGTTGATATCCCCTTGCCCAAGTATATGCCATTGCTGCACTAGTGCTCTCAATCATGAGAGGCCTCGTGCCAGAGATGCGTTTTTCGTATTCCTCGCAGAGTTCTTTTAATAAGAGATAGCGAGAGGTAATTAAGGTGCTAACATTGGTATTTTGAGTGTAAATCAATTCATTGCTCCGCAGGTCTTTTATGCTTAGTTTGATTGGAATTGAAACCTCGTAGTATACTTCATAGTTATCGCGTGGTTTCAAACCAAGGATATCAGGTGCATTTAAAGCTCTATCTAAGTGCATTTCAATTCTCCTGAGCTTAGTTGCTCTCCAATCCTCACTTGGGTAGACATTTATTGCATAATCTCCACGTTTATAGCTATCATTAGCGTAATTTGCCTTTAAAAAGCTCTTGAAGTTATGATGAGTCATTTCCTTAATCCAACCTTCTTGATCGAGGATCACGCCTATGTAAGTAGTATCCTGAATATCTTGACCTTGAATCTTAGCAATCCAAGTGCCATTTGCATTATTTGGAAGAGGGTAATATAGAGTTTTAACCCCGCTACCAAGCCATCCCCATGAGAGGTCGCTCATATTCCACGTTGCCACTGTTGTATTACTGGAGTCGATGAGGAGAAGTTTTACATCAATCACCACTGCACTCGTTGGTTTGCTGACCTCGATTTCTAAGAGCTCTCCAGGTAAATAGGATTCTCTTTTTATATTCACTTCATAGCCATAAAATAGAGAGCCATTAACACGCTTATCCGGCGCGTGATCAACTATGTTAATCAATGGTGTTTTACCTGCTTGGCGTAGTGCTTTTAACCCTGCGTAGTTTAATGCGCGAGGAAGATCTGCCTTGGCATATAAATAAGCTTCATCTAGTTCACTTAGCTTTGCGCTTTCAAGCAAGATGCTTGCTTTTTCTAAATCCACTTTTAATAAAAATGCTGAGATGAAGGTGGAGATTAGAATTAGGAATATACCTATCACTGCGAAGGAAATTCTAGCATTACAGTCTTTTAATAATGCAAACATTCTAACTAAAATGCATTCTTTTGCAAATAAATCTTTCTATATATTAGCAAAAAGCGTTATAGGAAATATTTAAAAACTGAGTTTTCCAACATAGATTAAATGCAATTTCAATCCGCCTGCAGAGCTTTGATTGATTCAATATTGAATGAAGAAATAGTAGATGAAATTGATCTCTCAAGAGCAAAAAAGGAAATTGCAATTCAATGCAACTTAGGTAGAATTCCTAAGAATTCAGAAATCCTAGCATTCGCGAGTCCAGAGGAAAGACCAATTGTTAAGGAATTTCTACAGCGTAAACCTGTGCGTACTATATCAGGCGTTGCAGTAGTCGCGGTTATGACCTCTCCACATCCCTGCCCCCATGGAAAATGCATACCCTGTCCTGGGGGGCCTGATAGTGAATTTGCATCGCCCCAGAGCTATACTGGTAGAGAGCCGGCTGCATTGCGTGCCTTTCAAGAAAATTTTGATCCTTATCGTCAAACTAATGCTCGCCTTAAGCAGCTTAAGCAGATTGGCCACGAGGTGGATAAAGTTGAGCTTATAATCATGGGTGGCACCATTACCGCTCGATCACTTTGCTATCAAGAGTGGTTTGTAAAACGCTGCTTGGAAGCGATGAATAACTTTGAATCTAAAAATGTGAGAGAGGGATATATATCTCTTGAAGAAGTTCAAAAGCGAAATGAATCAGCAAAAATAAGAAATGTTGGCATAACTTTTGAAACCCGTCCAGACTGGTGCAGGGAGATCCACGTTGACCGCATGCTCCAATTGGGTGTTACCAAAGTTGAACTTGGGGTTCAAAGTATATATGATTATGTGCTTAGTAGGATTGGAAGGGGACACAGTGTTGCAGATTCCATTAAAGCCAATCAAATACTACGCGACTCAGGGCTAAAGGTTGGCTTCCATATCATGCCAGGACTACCTGGCTCAAGTTTTGATCAAGACTTGAGAATGTTTGAGCGTCTTTTTCAAGATGAACGCTTCAAGCCAGATTACCTAAAGATCTATCCCACGCTGCTCATCAGAGGCACTAAGCTATATGAAATGTGGCTTAGAGGAGAATATGAGCCACTTTCAATAGAGCAAGCAGTTGAATTAATTGCAAGAGCAAAACTCAAGCTTCCTAGATGGGTTAGAGTGCAAAGGGTGCAGCGTGATATACCTGTTTATCAAATTGAAGAAGGCATAAAGAAAAGCAATTTACGACAGCTAGTTTTCCAAAGACTTAAGGAGATCAACGCAAGATGTAAATGCATTCGCTGCAGAGAAGTGGGACACGCATTGCTTAAAGACAAAATTCCCTCGCCCAGCGATATTAAACTTCTACAAGAGAGCTACATAGCTTGCAAGGGAGAAGAATATTTCATTTCTTATGAAGATGTGGATAAAGATGTATTGATTGGATTCCTGCGGCTTCGCTTTCCATTTAAGCCTCATAGGCGTGAGCTTCAAGAAGCTGCAATTGTGCGAGAGTTGCACGTTTACGGTCCAATGGTGCCTCTCGGCGTGAAGCCAAGTTATGAGTGGCAGCACCGCGGGTATGGAGAGGCGCTACTTCGCAGAGCTGAGGAAATCGCTAGGGAGAAAGGCTATAAAAAGCTTGCGATTACAAGTGGGATAGGAGTGCGCGATTACTATCGCAAGCAAGGCTATAGAAAAATAGGAGTGTATATGATGAAGGTGTTGAAATGAAAGCTAGTGAGGAATGCTATTCCTGCTTGAAGCGCTTAGCTATACAAGCAAGTAGTTTGGCTACTGAAAACCTTGAGTTAAGGCGCTTAATTGAGGAGCAGTGCTTAAAGCTTTTAAATCGCAAGTTTTCTTTAAATATAGTGCCTGCTGAAATCGCTAATGAGATGCATAGAATTACTCGAAGGCTATCGGGGAATAAAGATCCCTATAAGAAATTCAAAGCTAGAGAGATAGAGATATCGCGTAGGGTCTTTGAAGCCATAAGAAATAGAGCGAGTCATTCCCTGCGTTCGTGCATTGAACTTGCTGTGCTTGGCAATGCAAGTGATTTTTTCCGAGATTTAAAAGACGTGGAGCTAGAGTCTAAGGTTATTTTTGCAATAGATGATATTGCAATTGCTGAAGAAAAACTTTTGAGGGCGAAGAAAATTTTATATCTCGCGGATAATGCTGGAGAGGTATTCTTTGATATTCCACTTTTAAATAAACTAAGGGAATATGGAGAGGTAATATATGCTGTGAAGCAAAGTGCAGTGCAAAATGACTTAACCATAGAAGACCTACGAGAGATAGACCTTGCTATAGATATTGAAAGGGTAATCACCACTGGTACCGATACCGTTGGAATTGACCTTTCAATTGCTAGTGAGGAGTTTAAAGCAGAGTTTAAAAGCGCAGATTTGATATTTGCAAAGGGAATGGGTAACTATGAAACTCTTTCAGAGCTACCTAAGGAAGGGAGGTTCTTATTTATTTTAATAGCTAAATGTCTGCCTGTGGCAAGAAGCATTAATGTGCCATTGAATAGTTATATTGCAATGATTTGGTAAATTTTTTATTAATTTTACCAAAATTTAATTAAATTTTTTAAATATTCGAAAAACTTATATACATTGTCATCATAATTATGATAAATGAGATGGATAGTATTCACGTTGTTATACTCTGGGGTATAGCCTCACTTTGTGCATTAGCAGCATTCATAATCACACTTGTAGCTAGGTCAAAGCTAACTTATGGAATAATGAGGGTTTACTTAACTTGGACTACTGGCTCGCTTTTCTTCATCGCACTCAACAACCTCTATACCATGCTAGCCGTCGAGGGTAAATGGATAGAAAACTTCGGTCTTGGAATTTATATTCCTCAGTATCTCTTCATGGCAATGGGAAGCTTGCTCTTTGTAATCGCAGCATATCAAGTCTATATTCTCTCATCAATCTATGGCTTCAAGCACGAGGGCGAGGTAATGAAAAAGCTCCTTGAGGAAAAAATAGCAAAGCTGGATGGGAAGTGAGAAGATGGAGCTTTGGTTTATGCTTAGAATTCTATTTGGCTTAACCTTTGCAATCTCAGGCTTATTCGTTGTTTCACTAGTAGCGAAGGCTTACTTCATGACGTATCGCAGGGATATGCTGTTGCTGATGAATGGATTTGTACTCCTCATTGCAAGCATTGTTTCCACCACTGCATTCACTGATATCTTCAGAATTCAGGAAAGCGAGGCCATAGATAAAATGCTAGCCATAGCTTACTTCATTGGAACCATAGCATTCTTCCTGATAAATACTTCCTTCTTTACCCACGAAAGCTAGAATAAATATTGATACTAATGGCTTCTTTCAATGCTGATAATTATAGCTGATAATTATAAATGATAATTATAAGTAATATTTAGATAAAAAAGTTTATTATACTAATTTTCCAAAAATTTGCCATAGAGGCAAGAATATGGATGCAAAACTTCTTGAATACCTAAAAAAATCGGAAATAGAATACAACTGCGGAATTTGCAAATACTATCAGTCGCCAGTTCCAGTGTACATCTTCATTGGAGGCAAAATACTGGATGAAAAATACTGGATAGGCTATTGCGCATTGCATTCAAATCACATTGAAAATTTTCAAAAATGCTCTTGCTTCGCTATATAAATTCAGTGGGAAATTAATTATCTTCTAAACTTTGATTTAATTTTGGCAGCATGGAATCTCAGCAACTTGTTGCAGTGATATAGATTTAAAGTCATATCCCTGATGGCGCGCTATGCAAAGCTCATCTTTTATTGAAATAAACTTGACCCAAGTAAACCACTTTTCAAAAGTCTAGAACATAGAACTTAAATAGAATTTTATATAAAATAATTTAATATGGAAAATAATAAAATTTCCTTTGAAAAAACAACTGTGGAAAAAGCTGGACTTGAGTATAGAAAAGACCCCTTAACAGGGAGAATATGCACAGTTGCATATACCCTTAAAGAGAAGATCAAACTATTTCTAGGTGAAACAGATGAAAATTTAATTCAAAAAATTGCTGAGCAAACCAAGAGAAACTGCCCTTTTTGCCCTGAAGTTATCGATAAATTAACCCCAAAACTTCCAAGGGACATTTTCGAGAGCGATAGACTTGTTTTGGGCGAAGCAATAGCGTTTCCAAATCTATTTCCAAGATCAGAGTTTGAAGCAGTAGTAGTTTTATCCAAAAAGCATTACCTTAGGCTTGATGAATTCAGTCCTGAGATAATATCAAATGGATTAAGAGCTTCTTTGATTTATATAAAAAAGGTTTTTGAGAAAACTAGAATTGAAAACGCAGTTATAGGCTGCAACTACCTTTTCCCAGCTGGTGCAAGTTCAATTCACCCTCATATTCAAGCTTGCGTGAGAAGTATTCCATTTTCCATCTTAGACTACAGCAAGAGATACCACGAGCGTACTTCTAAAAATTACTGGGAAGAATTAATGAATGCTGAGAGGGAAAATAAAGAGAGGTACATTAGTAGTATTGGAAACGTGGAATTTCTAGTGCCCTTTGCACCTCAACATCGCAATGAAGTACTTGGGATAGTGAGAGGGAAATCTAATTTTATGGAGTATAGCGAGGATGATATCAATAACCTAGCGCTTGGAATTAACAAGATACTTACATGCTATAAATCAAGAGACTTATCCAGTTTTAACTTTGTTATCAACTCTGCTCCTTTGAGTTCAAAAGCAGAATATTTCTGGTCAAACTTAACCATTATTTCAAGGCCCAATGTTCGCGTGAATTATTTAAACGACGATTCCTGGTATGGTTCAAAACTTTTGCTGGAAAATGTCACAGCTGAGCCGCCTGAGGAATTTGCAAAAATTTTGAGGGAAGTATTCATTTAAAAGTAGCATTAGTTCCTTAAATGCTGAAAATAGTTAAGATAATTTTTATTTTCCTAGTTCCTTGCTATATAGTATTTAATATTATTTCTCTGTATTGTTTCCACTTTGTTTTCAAGCTCTAGAATTTCAAGGTGTCCCGCTATTTCTCTGACTCCCAGTAGTATTTCAGATATGGGAAGTTCGCCAAAAATTGCTTTTGAAATCTCGAAAATAGATCTAGGTCTTGAAGCTATTGCTTTAAGTACTTGATTTTTTCGAATTTCATGATGCACAAAGGTTTTTAGAATAAGTTCTCTATGATGCTCAATTGCCTCACCGTGTCCTGGATAGATAACCTCAAGGTCTAGACCTTGAAGCTTTTGAAGCGACTTCAAATAATCAAGCAATCCTCCATCTTCAGGAGTTATAGCTGGATTTGGAGTAATATCTTTAAGCAGGGTATCACCTGAGAACAAAGTTCCATAATCTTCAAGATAAAGGCAAATCGAGCCAGGAGAATGCCCTGGAGTATGGATAACTCGTAGCTTTAAATCATTTAAATCAATGAAATCCCCATCTTCAATTAAAAAATCCACTTCCACAGACTCGCAAGCCTCTGCTATTGTTTTGAAATATCCAGCTACTTTGGCAAATAAATCTCTAGGCATTCCTGAACGAATAGAAAATTCTTCAAAAAGCTTCAGATATCTTTGAATTTCACTCTCAAAATGCGAGACAATTTCTGCGTCCCTTGCATGCACGTATATCCTTGCATTAGATTTAGCCTTGATTATTTTCGCTAGCCCGTGGTGATCAAGATGACCGTGGGTTATAATTACCTTTCCCAGTTCATCAAGGGAATATCCCATCTTCCTCAATCCGAGTTCTAGAGCACTTAGTGCTTCAATTGTCTTAGGTCCTGTATCAATTAGAGTTAAAGGTTTGCTTTTTAAAAGATATGAGTTAACTGAGCCTACTTCAAAGGGAGTTGGGAGTTCAATTTTATGAATAATTTTATGTATAAAGCTCATCAATCACTCTTCCTTTAGAGGTTTCAATGCTGAATAGTTTCGGTCCCTGCTTCAGCTTGAACTTTCCATCTTCGAAGCCCCAAACCCACCCTGAGTAGCCATAGCCTCCAATTGGCTTGGTGACAAGTGCATCTCTCCAAGTTTCAGCTCTAGGCTCATTTATACCTAGAGTGCCAAACTTACCAAAGGTATAGCCTTCAACTTCCTCGAGGTAATCCGCTCCCTTTAAGGCATTTGCTATGATTGCTGCATCTTTTTTTCCAAATATGGCTGCTCTCAAGCCATATCTGCTATCTCTAGCCAGCTCTATAGCGCGTGCTGGGGAATCAAATTTGCAGATATAGCTAACTGGTCCAAATACTTCTTCTCGCATTCCAAGCATGCTGTGATTGGCATCTGCAACAATGGTTGGATATACTAAGTTTCCCTCTATTTTCCCACCGCAAATAATCCTTGCGCCTTTCACAACTGCATCCTCCAGCTGGCGCTTGATATTTTCCACAGCTTTTCTACTCGCAAGTGGGCAAACATCTGTTTCTGGGTTCTCTGGCTCGCCCACTACAAGATTCTTAGTTTGCTCAGCAAATCGCTCTAGGAAAATTTCATAAACATCTGCCTGTACATAGATTCTCTCGGGAGCAGTACAAGCTTGACCTGAGTACATATATTTAGTGAAGGTGAGTTCACGCACAGCTTCTTCCAGATCAGCATCGTTTAAAACAATAAAGGGGTCATTGCCCGGTCCTTCGAATATTAGTTTTTTCTTTGAGTTTGCAATCATCGATTCATATGGTAGTATAGTTGAGTCTGATCCAAATGCAACTATTGCCTTTACCCTTGGATTTTCAATCGCATATCGCATGAATTCCCTTCCATTGCGATAGTCAAATTTTATTGGATCGCCAAAAATTTTGAGGTAGATACTCTCAATCAGCTTGGTTATCCTAGGGCTCTTTGAGGAGAATTTCACTCTAACGTTATTGCCAACTAAATATATGGATACAATTGCTATGTTTAACCAACTACTTCCATTGTAGGGCAGAATTAATGCAACTTCTTCATCCTGCTTGCAAAGTGGTTCTCTATCCTCTAGCAACTTCAGGGCATTTCTAAAACTTTTAAGGCGATGTATGGTGATCTCAAATTCATAAGAAGTATCTTTATAGGTGAATCCAATATCCTTGATTGCAGCTTCAATTAACTTATCCTTTTGATTAGCTATCTCATCTCCAAGAGCAGAGATTAATTCTACTCGCTTTTCAAGCTCCATATGCCATCATTATATCAGTATTTATTTTTAAATTTTAGATCATTAAATGAATCAATATAAAAATTATAAAGTTTCAAGATCTAAACTTGCTTCAAAGTTGAGGAAGTATGAAGCAATGCATTATTGATAGCACCATTCATCTCTTAAGTAAGAAATGGACTTTATTAATCGTAAAAGAGCTATGCGAGAAGAAGAAGCTGAGGTATAATGAGCTAAGGAGCAGCTTAAGTGGTATAAGCCCGAAGACCTTGACCGATCGCTTGAGAGAGCTTGAAAATGAAGGACTGGTTAAGAGGGAGGTATTTGCAGAGGTACCAGCGAGGGTTGAATATTCCTTGACAGAGAAGGGAATGGAAATGGCGGCATCTCTCAAGCCAATTATTAGCTGGGCGAAAAAGTGGGGAGCAGAAAATAACATTCAAATGTGATATAGCAATTTAGTTTGCCAAGCATGGCTATAAACTTATTAAAGAGATTAAAGATCAACGGCTAGAAAAAAATCGGTACTCTGTTTATTGCTCAGTTAAAAAATTAAGAAAAAAATAAATATATCGAAATTTAAAAGTTGATATTCTAAAATAAAAGGTAGGGGTGAGTATCCATGGCTATGACGAGTGGCTATAAGATTGTCTTAACTGCGGATCGCACTCTTATGAGTGAGTATAGTGATAAGATTTTCCTAGGCTTCAGCGCTTGCATACCAAAAGGATTAATTTTAGATCAAATTTACTTCTCTCTTCTCTGTCCCTCGGTAAAGGTAAATGATGATGGCTCAGTGAAGCACGCACCATATGGAACTAGAAAGATAGAGGCTGCCTTGCTTAATAGCGGTTTTAAAAGAGAAGATATAGTCGTTGCTCATCCTGATTGTTTAGAAAAAGTTGTTGGCTCTAATACAAAAGTAATTGGGATTACAGAAAACGATCCGCTGGGAATAGGCCCAGCTACATCTACATTCACACAACTATTTGGAAAACAAGCCTATATGGCTTTGAAGTTTAAGGAACTTCTAAATAACAAAGCTATTCAAATCCACAGGCCAAAGATAATAGTAGGTGGACCAGGAACTTGGCAGCTTGAGGATGAAAAAATTCGCCGAGAACTGGGAATTGATTGCGTGGTAATTGGAGAGGGCGAAAAAGTTGCTCCCATACTTTTTGAAAAAGCAATAAATAACGAGGAATTACCTGGGGTTGTTTATGGAGAGCCAGCACTTGAGAGTGAAATACCAATCATTCAAGGGGCGAGTATATCTGGCATAGTTGAAATTGCTCGCGGATGTGGCCGAGGCTGTGACTTCTGCATTCCCACGCTTCAGCGCTTCCGCTGTTTCTCCATCGACCATATTCTACAAGAAGTTGAGGTCAACTTACGGGCTGGAAGAAACCCATTGCTCCACGCTGAAGATGTACTTAGATATAAAGCGAGAGGATGGGAAGTTAATAAAGAGGCAGTCATAGATCTTTTTAAAACCATAAAACAATTAGGCGTTAATTCAATTGGTATTAGCCATTTCTCTCTCTCCTCAGTTGCAAGTGCACCTGATTTGATCGAGGAGATATCCAACATTTTAGATGTAAATGAAAAAAGATGGATCAGCGGGCAAACAGGCATAGAAACAGGCAGCCCTAAATTGATGAGAGAACATATGATGGGCAAATGCAAGCCCTTCAAACCTGAAGACTGGCGCAATGTAGTTGTAACTGCTTTTGAGATCTTGGCTAAAAACTCTTGGGTTCCATGTGCAACATTAATTTTGGGCTTGCCAGGTGAAGATGAAAGAGATGTAGATTCAACCATAGATCTCGTTGAGGAATTGAGTAATTTCAAGAGCTTGATTGTACCCTTATTCTTCGTTTCAGAGGGAAGATTAAAAAATAGAGTGGAGTCATTCTCCTTGGACAAAATGACTCTTAAGCACTCTGAGCTTTTCTTGAAATGCTGGGAACATAACTTAAACTGGGGCGAGGTCCTAGTAAAGGAGTATTTTGAAGGTAAAAAACACATGCTTAAGCTTCTTTTTTCATATGCATTCAAGCAAGGTAGGAAGTTGATTCAAAAATGCTATAATGACTATGAATGCAATATACTTGCAATGGCAAAGGATGCGAGAAATGGTAAAGTAAAATCTTTCAATTTAGGCGAGATAATAAGCTTGAGGCAAATAGCTTCACTTCTTCATTGAAAAATTCTTCATTGAAAAATATTTCTCATTGATAACTAGAATACTTGGAATAACTGTAATAGCGCCTAAGAAGCACATTAATACACCTATTGACATCATATTTCCAAGTTCACGTAGTACAGTCATTTTCCCGAGGGAAAGAGCTGTGAATCCAATCAAAGCAGAGAGTACTGTTATAAACATGGGTTTTATGGTATTTGCAAGCGTGGTTGCAATTGCTTGTTCAACAGTGCTATGATGCAATTCACGTCTAAATCTATTTACCACTTGAATTCCAAAGTCAATTCCCACTCCCATTATCATTGCTATTCCCCCTGACATTGTGGAGCTAATCTCAATTCCAAGGAAGGCAAGTAAACCATAAGCGAGAATGACGCCTATCGCGAGTCCAAGGAGGGAAATTATCCCATGTCTAATGGACATAAAGAGTAGGAAGACAATTATCAATATCCCTATGAATGAGAAAGTAGATGTCGAAGCCATTGTTGGGCGTATTTGCTCGCGGAGTTCAAGCATGATAAACAAACCTCCAGCTAGACTTGTTTTCACCCCTGGGGGCTGAGGAGTTTCAGCCACTATTTCTTTTAGCTCAGCAGCAAATTCGTCTCTCTCTTTACTCTTCATTTCCGCCATCTGAATTTTTATTAAAGCTAAAGAATAATCTTTATTTATATATTGAGCAAATTGATCTGGGTATTTATTCATCAATTCAATTATTTCAATCTTAGATTGAGGAATATTACCACCATTCATTTGCTTGAGCAGCGTTGAAGAACTTCCAATGCTTATTACATTCCTCATTCTAGCTATCTTCTGCTCCAACAAATCACAGTATTTCATAACACTAGGCTCTCTAATGTCTCTAACTTCACTTGAATTTGCATACCTCGGATTAATTTCAATCACTATCATTGCAGATTCACCTGCAGTTCCAAATTCATCTCGAATGAAATTCATTGCATCTATCTCAGGTATCTGCTTTGGCATCATTTCCTCGTAAGTTGGTGCAGTGGTTTTAACTTGAGTGGAAGCAATTATCGAGACCGCCAAGAAAAATAACATTGCTATTAAAATTAAAAATGGTTTTTTAGCCACAAAATTTCCATAGCGCTCTAAAATCCAATTTGCCAATTTACATCCCTCGCTCTTATTTTTTCAACAAATCTCTCTTCAAGCACTATGAAAACTGGATTTACAGTTAAAACAGTGAGCCAACAATAGAAAATCCCTAAAGTTAAGGTGAGACCAAGTTGTTGAATCATTGGCATTGACACAAGCTGCAGCGCTAGGAAGCCAACCATTGTGGTTGCTGCTGAGCCTGAGATCGCAAAGCCAACGCTTGGAATTGCAATCAAGAGTGATTCTTTCTGCGATTTACCCTTATTTCTCTCTTCTTCGTATCTGCTGACTAAAAAAGCTCCATATTCAATTCCTAAGCCAATGATCATTGCTCCAACTGCAACCGTAGCTATGGAGAGTGGTATATCTAGCAAGCCCATTGTTCCCAATGTCCAAGTAACGCTGAATAATAGGGGTATGAAGATCAAAATTGGCTTGGTCAAGGATCTAGTTAGCACCACTAAAAGTAGAAGTATTACCACTCCAGCCACACTAGTGGTATAAACAGCGTCTTCCCTCAATAGATCCATCATTGTTACCCTAATAGGAGCCATTCCAGTGATCATCATTTTTATACCAGGTGGTTTGGAAACTGAGTCAACATCAGCTTGAAGCTCGCTAACTAATCCCTTAATTCTCTCCTCTCCACCTGTGAAGTCTCCTGAGATTGAGAGTATAGTAGCGGAGTAATCTCTATTGAAAAATGCTTGTGAATTTGGCACTTGGCTTAAAACCATTTTAACTCCCTCGATATCCCTAGGTATGCTTTGCTTGAACAGCGAGGCAATTGAGAATACAGAGTTAACATTAGGTTCTTTTTCAATTAATGCTTGCAACTCAAGTAAGCAGGCAATGACTCTAGGGTCGCGTATGTCCACTACTGCATTTTCAGCGGTTGATTCCCTGTCGAGTTGTATTAAAACCAAAACCATATCACCGCTTCCGAATCTCTCAGTGATTTCCCGATGGAGCTTTATAACTGGTAAATCTTGAGGAAGCTCTTTGGAGATATCAGTCTGCATTGAAATATTTAGCGCTCCAACTCCTAAAAATAAAGTGAGAATTATGGAGACCAAGAATACCTGTGGTGCATATTTATATTCAAATTCAACTACTTTCGCTAGAAATAGATCTAGCCTCGACATCTTCTCTGCCTCTCAATATATTTCTCAATTTCTCACCTGCCTCTCGAAGCACCTCTGAAGCCTCTAATATTTTCTGCTCTGCTTGATTTGAAAACCTCATGCTTAATCTATTTAAATCACGCAGCGCTGGGAAAAGTATAGCTAGTTTTTTGCTTTTCAATTTCCTATTTTCCTTAATCTTTTTAATTATTCCTTCGATTTCCTTTTTTTCTACATTTAACACCTGTGCTAGTACTGATATAATATCTTCTTTGATTTTTTTCTCAGTTTGCTCAATTTTAGCTGCAATTGCCTCCCCCTTTGGAGTTAGTTTATATATCCTTCGATTTGAACTAGGTTTTATTTCCTCAATCAATCCCTCTCTCTCGAGATTGCGAAGCATTGGATAAATCGTTCCTGGAGATGGCCTCCAGAAACCTGTTTTTTCATTTATTTTTTCCATAATTTCATAGCCATGTGAAGCTTTTTCTTTTAAAATTAAGAGTACAAATGACTTTAAAAAACCCCTTGGAATGAGTTTTCCATTTTTTCTATTCACTTTTCTATTCACTATTCTATTCATTAAATTTCATTTCCTCCGCCATTTATGCCAAGCAAATATGCCAGCTGGGATTATTAAAATTGGAATTAAATAGAGCCAGATCGATGGGCCTTTTTCTCTAGATACTTTAATTGGTATTGTTTTTTCCACTATTCTCACTGAATCCTCAATGGTGTATCTTATTTCTAAGTCTAGGAGATAGGTCTTCAATGGAGCATCAGTGTTTACTGAAAAAGTTAATATTGCCTCCCCAGTTTCCCCTGGTTTTAGATTTCCAATATAGTCATATTTTTCTTTGAAGTCAAAAGGCTGATCAGCTTGCTTCAGCAATTTCACGCTAACACTCTTGGCTTCTTCGGTCCCAGTGTTTTTAATCCTAAGTTTTAATGCCACATCTTTATCGCCTTGAGCTAATTCTGAGCGACTTGTTTCAATGCTTTCCACTTCAAATAGCGGAGTTGGCTTAACATTTAATTCAAATTGAAGCGTTTTATTTTTATATTCAATATTATTTTTTTCTTTATATCTTATAATTAAGTTAGTTAAATAGCTCCCTGGAGGTAGGGATTTATCTACATCTATGTAAAAAATAGCATTTTTTGAGGAATGTGCTTCAATAGCGCCTAGATTTGCCTTATAAGAATAGCTCTCACTTGGCTTAAAGCCTTCACTTAAAACTAATTCAACAACAACCATTTCAGCTCTCCCGCTTCCTATATTCTGAATCTCAATTGTTAACTTGGCATTCTTTGTATCTGGAATCAAACTTAAGGGAGAGCTTTGAATTAAACCTATTGCAAAGTCAGGTATCTCAGATTTCACATAAATTCTAAGTTTTGCAGTGGTCCAATCAGTATCCTTATATTTATATTTAAAATTAATCTCATTCCAGCCTTCAATTGCATCTTGAGCCACTCTAACTTGATAATCCACGATTGCAACTTGCTGTGCAGGAAGCTTGCCAATTGTCCTAACATCAATTTCATTTGGGTCTAGGGAAAATGGATAGGTTGATTCCAATTTACAAACTACATCTTCAACTTCCCAATTACCAATGTTCTCCACTTTTATCCACAATTTCAAATACTGTCCAGCTATAGCTGGATATGGATCGTATCTCAACTGCTGCACTATTAGCGCTCCACCAGGTGGAGTGTATAAAGCGCTTGAGGTTCCAGTTATTAATGCTAAGCAAATTACGATGTATATAAAAATTCTTTTGCTCACAGCATCACCTACTATATCGAATCAATATAATTGATTACTACAGTATATAAAAATAGCGGAGTTCGCTTTAGCTATTAAAATAGAGTTTTTTGAATACCATTTATCCTTTGAACAAATCCTCTCTTCCTAATATTTTCAATATTGTTGAGACACGCAGGATTTATACAGCCTGCATAACTATTCCAATGTGGATATATACGAAGCAATGCACCGCATTCAGGGCATTTAAGCCTAGCGTTCATTTCATCCCCATCTCTTGCTTAGATATCTCTTAAAAGAAAAAGGTGTTGGTTGAAAAGATACTATTCAGGAAGCTGATTCCCGAGCTCCCTCTTAAAGGCTTCAAAATTATCTCTACTCGGAAGGAGAATTACCAGATCAGCTACTCACGCTAGAGGATGTTAAGAAAATGC
>JAWCLZ010000026.1:0-17147 GCA_038850275.1 Methanocellales archaeon
CCTGTATTTGGCGCATTGATATTATTCCTCGCGAATGAACTCATTTTACACCCTCTCTTCCCAGCTGCTCATGAGATATTCTATGGCATTGCTATTTTGATTGTAATATTATTTATGCCAAATGGAATAATAGGTTGGATCAAGGAGAAGATTGAGATAGAAGTAGAGGTAGAGAGCGATGCCCCTCCTTGAAGTTAGCAATATAAGCAAATCCTTCGGAGGCATAAAGGCAGTTAAAAACGTTAGCTTCACAATTGAAGAAGGTGAAATCGTTGGTTTAATAGGCCCAAATGGCTCTGGGAAAACCACTCTTTTTAACCTCATAAATGGTATTTATCCACCCAACGATGGTAAAATATACTTCCAAGGGAAGGATATAACAAATTTAAAGCCCCACGAGCGCTGTGAGCTGGGCATAGGGCGGACTTTTCAAATTGTCAAGCCTTTTTTAAATATGACTGCTCTTGAAAATGTAGCAGTAGGCGCGCTATTCGGGGGAAAAAGTGTGAAGAGCGAGCGAGATGCAAATAAAAAAGCTTGGGAAATCTTGGAATTAGTTGGAATAGCGCATAAAGCTAGCTCTCTTGCTCGAGACCTAACTTTAACTGAGCAAAAACGCTTAGAACTCGCTAAAGCGCTTGCCACAGAGCCAAAGCTTCTTCTCCTAGATGAAGTAGTAGCTGGATTAAGCCCAGCTGCAGCGATTGAGGCAATGAACTTAGTTAAAAAAGTGCATGAAACAGGTGTAACTGTATTCGTAATTGACCACGTGCTTCGAGCTGTAATGGGCTTCTCAGACCGCGTAATAGTTTTAGATCAAGGGGAAAAAATAGCTGAGGGCAAGCCTGAGGAGATCGCGAATGATAGAAGAGTAATAGAAGCCTATCTAGGGGAGAGATATATACTATGAGGTGCTTGCTTTGCTTGAAGTGAGAAATATAAATGTTTACTACGATGGAATTCAAGCTGTTAAGGATGTTTCTTTAAAAGTAGCCAAGGGAGAGATCGTTGCAATCGTGGGCCCAAATGGATCTGGCAAGACAACTATTCTTAAAACAATTCAAGGCTTGCTCCACCCTAAATCAGGCGAGATCATATTTCAAGGAATACGTATAGATATACTTCAGCCCCACGAGATCGTGGAACTTGGGATAACCTATGTACCTGAAGGGAGAAAGATCTTTCCCTATATGACTGTTAGAGAAAATTTAGAGATCGCAGCTTATACCAAGAATGCTCGAGCTAATAAAGAGGAAACACTTGAACTCGTATACAGCTTGTTCCCGGTGCTTAAAAAGAAGCAGAACGAGTTAGGAATGAATTTAAGCGGAGGGGAGCAACGCATGCTTGCACTAGGAAGAGGACTCATGACTGGTTCTCAGCTTCTACTGCTGGATGATCCCTTCATGGGACTTGCTCCCAAGATAATTTCCTGCACTTGCGATATAATTCGAGCAATTAGCTCTAGGGGGATAACAATTCTCATCGTTGGGCAACATGTGAGGCAGATCTTAAACCTAGCTAAGCGTGCTTATTTAATTGAATCAGGCAGAATAACCCTTGAAGGCAGAGGAGAGGAGCTTTTAATGAATGAACATGTAAAGAAAATCCTACTTGGCTTCTAACAGAGGCGATGGCAGTGGAATATTATATTCTGAAGAAAGAGGAGGTAGACTATGAGCACCACGGGAAGCACGAACAAATTATTTGGAGGAATATAAATACAGGTGCTCAATATGTGGACTTCTTAGATGGAGAGCTTCTACTTCTAAATGGCTTGAAAATAGGCAAGCTGAAGCACTGGGCGGCGAATGAAAAGGAATTAGAAATCGTGAGAAGGGTATTTGAATTGAAAGATGTTGAAGCTAGAGATCTCTACATCCTCTATAACATCACCATAGATCCCGTTTATCGCAGAAGAGGACATGGAATGGTTTTCTATCGAATGTTTGAAGAGGAAAAGAAGAAAGAAGGCTATAGATATATCGTAGCTTGGCGGGTTAAAAGAATTGAGGCAATTAATTTCTTCAAGAAAATGGGCTTTGATTTAAGAAAAGTGCCTAAATCTATTCACCCTGATCTCCATAACTTGGGTTTGAAGAAAATATTGGAGGATTAAAAATGCAAACAATTGATAAAATAACTGTGCAAACAATAGTAGATAACTATATAGATGTATTTGAGCCGAGCACTGAAAATATAAAGAGAATCGCAGCTGGCGAGCTTAAAGAACCATTGATAGGCGGACATGGCTTAGCTTTTTTAATCGAAATTCAAAGAGCTAGCTCTAGAGAGAAGATCTTAGTGGATGCTTCGAATTCCTCTCAAGTGCTGCTTCACAACATGCGGGCCTTGAATGTAAATGCAGATGAAATCGCCTATGTATTCCTAAGCCACGGACACCCGGATCACTACACAGGTTTAGAGGGCTTTTTAAAAACCAGAACAAAACCAGTGGATATATATGCACACCCTGATGCATTCTGGCCTAGGTATTTAATGACCCCAAGGGGGAAGAGTCCCACTTGGAAGCTTGAGAGAGAGAAATATGAATCCCTAGGTGCAAACTTCAAACTCAAAGCTGAATTCCAAGAAATCGAACCAGGGCTTGCGCTCAGCGGTGAAATATCTCGAATAACTGAGTTTGAAAAAACCTGGGCTGGAGCGCGTATAGTTAAAGCAGGCTATGATCAAGATGATTTAATATTAGACGAGCAAGCGCTAGCGGTTAATGTTAAAGATAAAGGACTAGCAATCATCTCAAGCTGCTCCCACCCTGGCATTATAAATACAGTGAAACACCTGCAGCTTAAAACAGGTGTCCAGAGAATCGCCGCTATCATAGCTGGGATGCATCTCGCAGTAGTGGGAGAAGTGGTTATAGATAAAACCATAGCTGCACTTAAGGAGTTTAACCCAGGTATAGTTATACCTGCGCACTGCACAGGCTTCAAAGCAATGAGCAAGCTCTGGCAAGCGATGCCTAAGAACTTCGCAGTTAACACCTTGGGCGCGAGGATAATAATATAAATTATGAACATATAAATATTTGCCTCGCGATGTTCGAATTTTCTACGTTTCGCCAGAGAAACTATGCATTTCACATTTCACAGTCCATGGTAGGGGAAAATCGCGAGCTTAACCATTTCCACGGTTTTTTTAACTTTCCTCAATATAGCCTCGCCATCAATGCCCATCATTTTATCGAAAATAGTAATACCAGTAATATCAACTTCGTCGAAGAGCGATACATATCGCTCTTGAGGTATTGCTTCTGATACTACGATGAACATAATTGCCCAGCATCGCGCTACATCAGTTGGATTATAACCCCCTCCACCGAGTATGAGATATCTCCCACCGCATAGTTTATGGGCAAGGTTATGCATCGAATTAGCAATTGCTTCATAGGTTTTAGTTGTCAAGGCTAAGCCAACCAATGGATCTTGAAAGTGCGCATCTGTGCCGAATTGATTTATTATTATCTCAGGCTGATATTTTTCAATAAGAGGCACTGCTACTTCGCTGAAGGCATATAGATAGGCTTCGTGGGTAGTATTTCTAGGAAGAGGGATGTTAACTGAGTAACCAGTCCCCTCATCCACGCCAATTTCATTGTAGTTACCTGTGCCTGGGTATATAAAGCCATATCTATGGAGTGAAATCTTCAAAATTGGCTCGGAGTAGAGTAAATTTTGAGTGCCATCTGCGTGATGCCCATCGATATCAACAATTGCAATTCTCTCTACCCCATATTTCCTTTGTAGATAGCGCACGCTCATCACTACATCGTTGAAGATGCAAAAACCACTTGCAGCATTCCGCGTGGCGTGATGAAAACCTCCTCCGGGGTTGAAAGCGTGGATTGCTTCACCCTTCATTATCAATTGAGCTCCTACCAGTGAGCCTCCTGTTCTCAAACAGCTCAATTCATAGCAGCCTTTATAAGCTGGGGTATCGCCATAGTCAAGATAGCCCTCGCCTCTCTCGCTCATTTTCTTCACAAATTCTATGTACTCAGGGGAGTGAACCATTAGGAGTTCTTCTAAAGTGGCAGGTCTTGGTCTATAGTGCTTCACTTTTCCTTCTGCCTCAAGTACTCCAAGCTGTTTTAATATATTGTAGAAATAGCTATATCTCGAGGCTATTGGTAACTCTGTAAAAGCTTGCTTTCCATAATCCTCGCTATAGATCAATGCAGATATTCCACTCATAGCTTAACTATATTTTCAAGCGTGAGATAAACCTTTGGTTTAAAATAAGTGAAATTATATTTAAGAATCTCTTAATATGCATTTATTGATAAAAAATAATAATTTTTTAGCATTTTATGCGAAAAATATTTATATGATGATGCATCATAATAATTATGAAGTTTTGCCTCCATAGAAAAGGGTTAGAGCAACACCTCCACCGAGAAGCTTTTTTAAAAGCCTCTAACCCTCTCACCCCAGTGATTTTCAACTAGGAGTTCTACTACTATCTCAATAGATACCCACCAATTATTGCCTTGTTTTTATCAATTAAAGCCCCATTCTTTTTCATTTTCAATCAAATACTTTATTCTTCTAGCTAGCTCGATGTTTTGTAACAATTAGAGGTCTACGGCAAGCAGCTATCAAGCAAAGAGCCACGAGCAACGCAAACCGTTGTTTTAACACCTCAGGAAAGCGTGTTCATGCTTGAGTTTCTTTATCATTCGTCTTATCAACGAGGCCTAAGGTATCAGCTAGCTAGCCCTAATCTCTGGATTGGCTATTTGAAAAATTAAAAATTAATGGGCCATTTCCAGTTTCCAGAGAGATTAAAAATCCATCGCGCGCTTGAAGGACTAAGGATTGTAGAAGAAGTATAGAGAATTTAAAGAATTATTGGAATTGCTTTAAGTGAGCAAATAGAATTAAAGTAAATGGAGTTATATATGGTGTGATATGGACAAGGATTTTAAGGATAACATGAAATTAATCGAAGAAGAATTGATGAGGGATATTTATAAAAATTCTCCTCGCATCGCAAAGGGCATGGATTTCAGCTCTGTTTTTAGCTCAAGAGAATATAGATTGACAATGACAAAGAAAATAGATGTTATATCCGATCCCTGCTTTCGCTGCGTAGAGCTAACTTTGAGAAATAAAGTGAAGCAAAAACAACTAGGCTATCAAATCAAATTAGCCTCTGAAAAAAGAGACGAAAGAGGGAAAATATTTGAGTATACGCTCTCCGTAACAATAGATTAAATCCCTTCATAATTCCATAATAAATGAAAGAATAAAGAATAAATGAAATGAAAAAAATCTCTACTTAAGTTCTTAGAATTTCACCTCGTATTAAATGTCTTCTTATATTTAGAGAGGCGGTACTTTGAAATATATCCTTATTCTCTTTCCCCATCTAGTTTAAAATCTATTTCGCGAATTTAATAAAATCCACGTCTCCTAGAGAAATACACACAAGGACAACTCGATGTATCAAAAGTTAAAGAGAGCCTTTTTTAAGCTATAAACAAAAATAAAAATAAAAAGCTAAAATTAAGGATAAGGATAAGTGATAAAATTTGATGAGAAATAAAAATAAAATCCTTAGCTTAATTCTATTCATAGCACTTCTAGCTTCAATAGCCGCAACAATATACATTATAGTCACACCTAAAATAGGGGAGAGATTCACAGAATTCTATATATTAGGCGGGAAGGGAAAAGCAGCTGACTATCCCACCTCACTAAAAACCAATGAAACTGGAAGAGTAATAGTTGGCATAGTTAATCACGAATATAGCATTGTGAACTACACCTTGGTATTAAGCATGCAAGGAGAAGAGCTATTGAGGAGAGAAGTAAAACTAATGCACAACTCAACATGGGAGGAATTAATTGAGTTTCAAATTCAAAGAAGCGGAAAACTTGAATTCCTGCTATATAAAGAATATAACTACACCACTCCCTATAGAAACTTGCACCTCTGGATCAATGTAACGAGCTGAAAAGCTGTTCAATATAAAAACTGCTCAAGCCAAATGCAATTGGCCTTCCCTATATATGATCTCTAGCAGGCTTCTACTATCTACTATATTCATATTGCAATAGCAATTCTAGATAAGGTACTTAAAAATTAAAATCAAGAAATAAAATGGAGATAGAGATAGCTTGGATAGTCTGCAGATATACAGATAATAACGCTAATACCCTCTTGAGAATATAACCAGAGGGTCTTGATTTGGAGTCTCAACCATCTGGAGCAATCGAAAACAAACCCCAATATAGAGAGTAAGGATAAGGAGAAATTAAAACCCTGTACCTTGTTTTGACGATAAAACAATAGTGGAGTTGAAAAGGAGATAGCGGGGAAAGAGCTGGGAATTGATGGAACATTTTAACTGGAATAATAGGTGTGTTACTACTAGCTTAAATACTGAAATGAATTTACTGAAATAATGAAATGAATCTGCTGAAATTCCCAAAGATGATAAGATCTAGAATTAAAAAAGCACCAATTGTTCTCTGTCATAGCATAACTAATCAATGCAACTTGCGCTGTAAATTCTGTCCATTTTGGAGAAAGCACAAATTTGGTCCCGAGCTTTCATTTGAAGAGATAAAGAATTTAATAGATCAAGCTATAGCTCTTGGAGCTATTATTTACAATGTTTGGGGAGTGGAGCCATTAATTAGAGAGGATCTAGCGAAGTGCCTTAGATATGCAAAGGAGAGAGGTATGAGTAACTTCTTAATAACCAATGGCATACTCCTTGAAGAGCGAATTAATGAAATTGCACCTTATTTGGACTACCTTGCTATTTCCATAGATGGCATTGAAACTTATAATCAACTTCGCATCGGTGGTGAGCTTTGCAAAGTTTTAAGGGGATTAGAACTCGCGGGTAAGTATAAATTCAAAACTGCGATAAACTGCGTTATTACAAATAAAAACATAGCTGAGTTGGAAAAACTAATTGAAATCGCAGAGAACTATAGCGCTGGAATTCTCTTTGAACCAGTTCACGAATATGAAGAGCTATCCAGCGAAATATGGCAGGAGCTTGGAATTCGAAATCTCATGGAATACCGCAGAGCCATGGATCGCTTAATTGAGCTTAAAAAACATCATAGAATATTGAACTCCATTACTTATCTAAAAATGATTCGCGATTTAAAGCCAAATTTCAAGTGCTGCATCGATCACTTCCTTTTACAAGTTGATTCCAATGGTATAGTTAAAATGTGCAAAGGCATAGTTGGCTCAATTAGAGAGAAGCCATTGAAGGAAATCTGGTATTCTGAAGAAGCAAGTCGCTTGAGAAAAGAGGCTGAGAATTGCAAAGGCTGCCTCTTCTCAAGCTATGTAGAAGCATCATTATTCTACAACGGCAAGCCCTCAGTTATATTTAACTACCTCAATCTCTTAAGGCAATAGTAATTAGAGATGGGTGAAGAAAGCAAAGAAGGACTCTATCTCTTTTCTATGCTCGCAGAGAGGGAGTTGAGGTTGTTGCAATTGATAGCTCAGGCTTTGCAACTTTTAGATCAAAGATATCAAGGAGGAGCATTTCAATTAAGCCATCCCCTAATAGATCTCACTGTTAGGGGAAACCCTTATAAAAAATTTATAGAAAAAGGATTTCTACAGAGCTAATTTTTAATTTTTAGATTTTTCCACCTCGATATACGCTAGCGCTGCGAGTACTATTAGAGCAATTATTGCTTCAAAACCGGGAGCAGGGGTGGGCGTAATAGTGGGAGTTGGCGTTGGAGTTGGAGTAATAGTGGGAGTTGGCGTTATAACTTGAGTAGGCGTGGGGGTTGGAGTAACTGGTAAAGCTGTTGAAATAGCAAATATTGAGAAAGTAGTAGCAGTGGCTTCATAGCTCACCACTCCATTTCTAGCAATGATTCTAGTAGGCAGTTGCACCCAAGTTCCATCTCTATAGACATAGAGAGCTATATCCCCCTCACTCACTCCTTGACTCGCTAGCCAAGCTCTATCCACGTGGAATTTAATGGTAACACTGCCATAGAAAGCAGCTGGCAAGCCAATGTAAATATTGAGATAGCTATATACCTTACCAGGCGCGGGATCAATGCCAGTTGGTACACCTGAGAGCTTCTGCACAGTAACTGAGAAGTCCTTAACACTTTGAAGCAAGCCAAAGCCAAGCTCAGTAACAGATAGATTGGGATAGGTAACATTTACAGTGTAATTCCTCCCCGCAACTCCATAGTCAATATACTTAGTAACAGAAATCTCAATGGTAACCCCAGGTAGGGGAGTAGGAGCACCGCCAACACCACCACCTCCACCTGGAGCTGGTGCAAGAGTGGGAGTTGGAGCTGTTAAAGTTATATTCTGCTGAGCAAAGGCCACTAATCTATTCCCACCACTCTGCCAGACACCAACCATGAGAATATATCTACCTGGATTTAATCCCTCTGTATTTAAGGAAAGAGTTTTAGAGGTATCAGCTGTTGGATCCGAGTAACTCGCGGTTCCATTTCCCGCTCCAATTATACCTTCAGCTATGCTCTTCACCTTACCCGCGTTCACATAACTCAAACCAGTGCCAGTGATCTTAAGTCCCTCCACTAAAAACTCATCATCCGCGGTTAAATTAGTCCCAGCTCTAGTGCCATTGCAGCGCAGCTTAACCACGGCTTTATAAGCATCCTCGTGAATAATTATAGCTCCATATCTATAACTACCATTGGGAGCGCCTTGAAGTACAATTGTAGCACTAATGCTATCCCCAATAGTTGCACTACTTGGAGCTGTTAAACTAGAGCTATAATCAAGCACTTCGATACCAGTGGCGGAGAGAATGGTTAAATTATTATTGCTTTCATTCAGCTTAACAATGGCAATATAATCACCAGCGTCTAACTCTATCGAGAAAATTTGAAGATCTCCATTTAAATCTAAAGGCTGACTTAAATTACTGGCAATTGAGTTATTAAGTAGATTTCTAAAGGGAGTGGTATTTCCATCTATGGCTTGCTGAAGTACATCTCTAAGCTCCATCGGGGAAGTCTTAATTATATATGCATCTATATTTTCACTTGCAAAGCTAGTATCACCATAGAAAGTTGCATTAACAAGCTTACTGCCACTCTTATTTACATATATCGAGTGCTTCTTAAGGGGATATTTAATTGAGAAATCTTGATATGCTGAGAGCGTTGTATTTATAGTAATATTTCTACCCGAATGGATATGCATGGTGTTATTAACTCCACTGTATACAAAGGTGAGCTCAGGTATCTCTATTTCCACTCCACCATTGAGCACTATCCAGTTGCCTTCTTCAAGAATGGGCGAGTGATTGGCAAAGGTTATATTCTCCCCGTCGATTTTAACCCAAACTAGATATTCAGCACTTGCAGTTGAAGCTAGCGCTATTGTGATGAGAAAAGCGAAGATTAGCACTCTCCTCATATAACCCCCAACATTTTACATTTTTGATATGCACTTGAGAAATTTATAGTTATCGCTTTACCTTGAAAATTAAAATTAAAGCAATTGCAAATATAGCTAGGGAAACCTCAAACCCATTTATAGAAGTAGGAGTGGGCGTAAGAGCAGGGGTTGGAGATTCAACAGGAGTTGGAGACTTGATGGATGAGGGAGTAGCAGTTTGAATGGGAGTTGGAGTTGGCGTGGGTGTTATAATTTGCGTGGGAGTTGGAGTTGGCGTTATAGTTATCCAAATTCCATTTGAAATAGGTGTAGGTGTAGGCGTAGGTGTAGGTGTGGGTCTCTCGCTCAATAATATCGTTCTCTCAATATCACCCGCTTTTATGGTGAATAAACCAGGTGGCACGCCACTGGTTAAAACACTTAATTCAAAATTACCCTCGCTATTAGCAACCACTGGTTTAGAAGCAACTATATCTAGCTCAACAGATGTAGCTCCATCAGCTGCATCCCCGTAGATCATAACATCATAAGTGCCCTCAGGGACATTGCTCTGGCTAACCACAGCTGTGCCATTGACAGCGTCGCTGCCCTTGGTGATCCAGATAAGCATCTTAACTGATACCTGCAGATTTTTGGTATTCCCAGCTACCACTGTGAAGCTATTCTCCCCAGGTGGTATGTATACACCGTAGAGTCTATATACATATTTACCTCTATCAACTAAAACTGTTTTTTTAAATGATGAGGAAATAGTGACCTTCTCATTAGGCTGAGCTCTACCAGAAATGGTAATGATATCCCCGCAATATGCACTTGAAGGCGAGATCTTGAGCTCAATAACCGCAGCTTCCCCAAGAGCGTTGAGGAGCAAGAGAGATAGAAATATAGCTATAGCTAGAGATCGCATTTGCATGGCAATCAATTTCTAAAGAGAAAAACTTTACTAATGAGCTAATACTTCCAATATCTTGAATACCACGGTTGCACTAAATGCAATTAAAAGCGGGAGAATAGAAGTATTAAGCAGATAATCAATTCCACGATCGTAGAACTCAGAAGCGGAAAAGATTTCTTTAGCTGAGAGCAGGAGTATTAAGGCAGCTGTGGCAAGCAAACCTCCAAATGCAAGGCCAACAGTGGAAGTCATGGAAATAGCAGTAGCTGTAGCACTTGCCGTAGCTGCAGTTGTAGAAACAATTGTTGTTAGCATGCTAAAATAATAAAAAACTTATTTTCATATAAAGATTTCGGTTGAATTTAGGGAAAATCGTATAAAAAATGTAAGAATTAAAGCTAATTGTTTGAAAGGTTGTTTGAAGGCGTGAAAGTTCTTGAAACTTATAAGCTCAGGGTATGCGCTGAGTTTAGTGATAAAAAAAGATAGATAGCGATGAAGAAAAGTTGATTTCAGAAATTAAGTGGTGAAAGCATAGGCATAACTGCTTTGAATTTGCAGAGATGCTAACCTATTTGCAAAGCATATCTCCATACATTAGACAAATACTTCCAGTCCCTAAAAACTTTCCATTAAACTATTCTCTTAATTCGATAGCTTTTAAAATTTCAACTATATGAAAACTATGGAAAAATATATAATATAAATCTACATAGCTTAAACGGAATATGAAGAATGTCATCATCATAATCATCATAACCTTAACATTAGCTTTTCTAGTAACTCCAACTTCAGCCTCAACGCTAGGAATTATGAGAATAGATAGCGAGAACTTAACCTTCATCAACCATTCCTCTGCCATAGATGGCAACTGGATTGAACTCGACGGGGGCACGAGTATTAGAATTCCAGAGCTAACCCTAGTCTACAGTGGAATTAACAATACCACTTATGTACAAGATGGAAAAAACATATCTATAAACTCCTCTATAGAGCCATATCAAGACTTCATAGTGAAATATCCCTTCACCACGCATAAAATATATCTAAATAACTCCACAGTTAACTTCACCTTCCACAACTCCTCAGATTTCACTCAAAATGTGGATATCTATTTAATAAAAACCAGTCCAACTAAGTTAAGAGACATAGCTAATAGCATAATACATGGTAATACCACTCCACTTAAAGATCTACTCAATAGCTCCAGTAAAACATCAAATAAATCCCCAGAGGATTTGAAAAACTATGAACTGGGAAATCTACCACCTGGGGACTACATCCTCTTATTAATGCTCAATGAATCCAATCAAAATAATTTGACCTTCGTCACTGCCACTGCATTTGAAGTACTTGAATATGAATTAAACATCACCGCCCTTAGCATATCGAATTTCCTTGATATCTCAGTAGAACTAAATGCCACTGGAAGCTATACTTTTGGCGCGGCTTTAATACACAACGACTCCTACAGCTGCATCTTAAAATTGAGAAGCAATGGAACAAAAGCAGGGACAAACCTAACTGCAGATGGCGTATCCCTCGTAGATGCTTTTAAAATAGCAGGAGTTGGCTTGAATAACATAAATAGAAATATACTCCAAAGCAAAGTAGAGCAATTCCTAGGAGCCAATAATGGCACAATCCTATTTAAAACCACTGGCAATAATACCACCCTTTCTCCCAATATAAATAACCTAACACTCGGGAAATATTTTTTATTAGTGGGCGCTTGGAGCAGCACTCCAGATGAGAGATTAGTTGGCTTTGCCCAAAGAGAAGTGGAATTGGGGGTAACTAGATTAGTGTTGAATGCAAGCATACCTGCGAATAGCTCCACAGCTATAAATGCAAGTGAAACTCATAGCCTCGCGAGCACCATAATTGAGGTAAACTCCACAGTAGCAGCGGATATAACCTTGTGCATTAACTACACCACCAATGCCTCGATTTTAAATGCAAGTCCAACTACTTCGGCCTATGGCCTTGCCTCGAATCAAATTTCCTTGGGTAAATATATCGAGGTGAATTTAACTGGCGTTAGCGAAGCTGAGTTAAACTATGTTAACCTCTCAATGTACTACACCTTCTCTGATCTCGATAGAAATGATGATGGAGATATCAGCGATCCAGGGGATTTAAATGAGCAGACCTTGAAGATCTATTGGTATGACGCTGGGAATACAACTTGGAGGGCACTTGGGCCAGATGGCAATCCAGATTACACTTCATATGGCGGGCCTAAAGTACTAGATGGGGAGAGAAATACCACAGCTACATATGTTAAGGTAAAGCTAAATCATTTTTCAATCTACACCTTAGTGGCTGAGCAAATCCCAGCGCCAACTCCACCCCCAGCTGAGGGAGCAGGGGCAGCAGCAGGTGGAGGAGGCCCAGTGGCGGGGGAGCCCTATGAAAACGTGGCTGTGAAGGAAGTGCAATACATCCTAACCATAAGAGCAAATGAATATGTAACTAGGCAATTTACCAAGAATCACAGCATAGTGGAAATTGGATTTACCTATCTCTCAGTTGCTGATGAGGTTAGCATAACAGTTGAAAAATTGATAAATCGAAGCCTGTTGGTTAACATAAGTCCACCTGGTATTGTATATGAATATGTAAACATCTGGGTCTATGTGCCCAATCCAGCTTTAATAACAAATGCCAGTATAAAGATCAAGGTGGAGAAAGACTGGATAGCTGCAAACAACGTAGATCCAACGAGTATAGCGATGTATAGATATAGAGATGAAACTTGGAATAAACTCCCAGTGGAGAAGATCTCAGAGGACGATAAATATCTAATATTCCTAGTCACTACCCCAGGTTTCTCGCCATTTGCAATAACTGGAGAGAAAATGGCACCAACTCCTACTCCCACTCCAATTATAACACCCACTCCAACCCCAACTCTTACTCCAATTATAACACCCACTCCAACCCCAACTCCAACACCTATAGGCATTGAAGAAGGAGAAATGCCATTTTATTTATTCCTCACTGCAATAATCGGCGGGATAATTGGATTTGGAGTAATAGTATTGTTAATAATAAGACTGGAGAGAATATAAACTGGCGATATTGAATTTTAAACTGGCGATATTGAATTTCAAATTTATCCTCCATGCACTAGCAATTACTTTAGAACAAGCCTCAGCAGGTATCAGTTCCTTCGCATTTCTTTTATATCAAGCTAGCCCATCCGTGGTAATTAAATATATTTAGTATTTCAAATTAGATTGCTCAATTCATCCTCTATACCAATAAAGTCTAATGTGCATCTTACGTGGTTTTTCTAACTGCTTTTAAAAACTCCAGCAAACTCCCCAAGTTCGCCCCAGCTTTTCCTTCCAAGCATTTCTATCTAGCAATTTTATTCGGCTTAAAATCCTCAATTTAATACTTAAAGAAGCATCCTCAAGATAAATCGCGATCTTCTCCTCAGAAATGAGTAAAGCCTTTGAAATCTGCAGTCAAATATAATATAGCTTCCCCTTGAGTTAAAACGCTATATCTAGATAGCTCATGGCATTGCGCGTTCTTCAGCATAGCTGCCAAGTAAAAATAAGCAAGTTCAACATACTGAATCTAGCCACACCTAATTTGCAGGTACGACCTTATGGGAATCAAAGATTTTTTAGGCCTTGGGAGAGATATAATTGAAAAATGCCGAGTTACTATGAAGAACTTCTGGGTAAAGCTGGAGAAATAGCTATTCTTCAATCAATAATATCCCTCTTACAGTGGGACTTAGAAACCCATATGCCTCCCAGTGGCATTGATTTAAGAAAGCAGCAGCTGGCGATGCTCAGTAAGATCGCGCATGAGAGAATGAGTGATCCTGAGATTGAAATGCTGCTTAATAAAATCGATATTCAAAATCTAAGCGAGCCCCAGAGGAGAAATGTCTATTTAATTAGAAAAAACTATGAAGAGCAAGCCAAGCTACCTGAGAAACTCATAATGGAGATCGCTAGGCAGAGAGCAGCCACCATTGATATCTGGAGAAAAGCCAAAGCCGCCTCGGACTTCGCGATGCTCAAACCAGAGCTGGAGAAACTCTTTGAATTAAAAAAACAAATGGCTCATATATTAATGGAAGTCAAAGTTACTTCAAATCCCTATGACGCTCTCATAGATATCTACGAGCCCAAGCTAACTGCTGACTTTTTAAATAAAATCCTCAAAGAACTCAAGAGAAAAGTGCTTCTTCTAGTTGAAAAATACAGAGCAACATCGGATACAGCTGAGGCTATCCTCAAACTCCGAATCCCAGTTGATATTCAACGCCACATCGTAAGAGAGCTAGCTAAGTTCTTGGACTACGACATTGAATCAAATCAAGCTTGGGGTAGAATTGACGAGAGCGAGCATCCCTTCACCGCTGGTTATTACCAAGATATTCGAATTACCACCCGCTATCGCGAGGATAGCTTTACCTCTTCTATATTCTCAATTCTCCACGAAGCAGGCCACGCTTTATATGAACATAGTTTGAATCCAGAGTTCATGTATCAACCCATTGGAACACCTTGCTCCTATGGCTTTGGGGAATCTCAAGCGAGGTTGCTGGAAAATATAATAGGGAGATCACGGGAGTTCTGGGGCTACTTCCTCCCAAAGCTATGCAAACTTACAGGCGGGTTTTTACCCTCTTTGGATTTAAACCGCTTCCTTATAGCGATAAATCAAATCAAGCCCTCTAGAATACGCATTGAAGCAGATGAAGTTACCTATAATCTGCATATAATAATTCGCTTTGAAATCGAACTAGATTTATTTACCGAGAAAATCGAGATATCCGAGTTACCCCAGGTCTGGAATGAGAAATATTTGGACTACCTTGATTTAAAAATTGAGAATGATGCTGAGGGAGTGCTACAAGACATCCACTGGGCAAGTGGGCACTTTGGATACTTTCCCTCCTATGCACTGGGCAATCTCTATAGCGCGCAGATCTTAAGCAAGCTGGAGAAAGAGGTGAACTGGCGGGGGCAAATTGCCATGGGTAGCTTTCTAGGTGTGAAGAAATGGCTCATTGAAAATGTCTATAGCTATGGAAATCTATATGATCCACTGGATTTGATTAAGAAAATTACGGGCGAAGAACTCTCCATAGAACATTATTTGAATTACTTGAAAAGCAGATATATTAAGCTGCCGGAAATTTAATGGGAACCTGAGATAGGTTTACGCCTTGACTAAGAAGCGAATATGAAGACCGGGATTCCTTAGAAACCTCAGCAGGCAGCTGAAAAAAAGCTTGAAGGGTTATCCCTATTACCGTGGCCGGATTAAGCTTCTCCTTGATTTAAACCATGATGACATTGAGCTACCTATCGAGCTAGCGAGCCACACTGCGAAGGAATTCAATGAGATGAGGAAAGCGGAAATCGCTTTATACTAGAGATTCTCGAAATGGCAAGGTTCTCCTTGGTAAACTGGAGATAAAAACACTAGAGCTTTAGTAGGAATCGCATATTTCCACGAAGTTCTTAATCATCTTCAATCCCACTAAGCCGCTTTTCTCAGGGTGAAACTGCGTGCCAATTATATTATCTCGAGTAGCTATCGCAGGGAATTCAACTCCATAGTTAGAGGTTGCCACTATAAATTCCTCTGGGGTTAAAGCGTGGTAGGAGTGCACGAAGTAAACATAGAGGTTTTCAAATTCCAAATTTTTGAGAAAACCATGCTTCTGCTTTATACTCAATTTATTCCAGCCCACATGGGGGATTTTTAATCCTGTGTAGTTGAATTTAACCACTCTACCTGGAATTAAACCAAGGCCTTTGATTAAGCCTCCTTCTTCACTCTCATCGAATAGCATTTGCATTCCAAGGCAGATTCCAAGCAGTGGTTTCCCTGCTTCCGCGCTTTCGAGTATTAAGGGCTTCAGGGGGGCAATTTCCTCCATTCCACTTTTAAAAGCCCCTACCCCAGGTAGCACGATACCGCGGGCTTTCTCTATAACCCCAGGCTCTTTTGTAATTGCCACTTCAGCACCAACATATTCAAGTGCTTTCTGCGCACTGCGTAGATTTCCAACACCATAGTCCACGATTGCAATCAAGCTCATAACTTCACCCATATTTCACCGCTGGGCAGTTTTCCAAGCATCTCCCGCAGTGATTGCAGCGATTGGATATCTCCACTTCTTCCTTTATCTCAATTGCCTTTGCACTGCAGTTGGCCACGCATATTCCACATTTGCTGCATTTAAGCGCTCTCAATATCGATTTCCGAGCCTTCTCCAAGAGCGCCACTGCAGCTCGCATATCTTGACTTCTCACTGCAATCGTGCCACTTGCATAGATCGTTAAACTGGATTTATCAAGCGAGAGATATAGCAAGCCCTCAGCTCTCCTAGGCACACCAATTGCTTTAAGCATGTTAAAAACCCCCTCCAGATCTAGGGGTACGCCGAAGCTTCCCTCTGCAGATATCCAACCATCAGCAGCACAGGGAGCGTAACCTGAAACCATTTTAAATTCAAGCGCTCTCTTCTCTATATTTGCCATTTCAAGCTTTACTCCAAGTTCAGCCATTAACCTGCGCTGCGCAGGGGGATATTTCCTCCACCTCCACAAGCCATATTTCACCCATTCCCCAGGGAGATTCACTTTTCTAGCGTATTCCTTTAAATAAAACTCCCACTTCTCCCAGGAACTGGGATTTATTTCCCTTATTCTTTCAAATTCCGCTAAACTTGAAGCTGGACATAGCCAGCATCCAATTCTGTCGAAGCCTTTTTCGTAGAGGGAGTTATACTCAGCTTTCTCGCGGAATATATATAGCCAGATGTGAAGTGCTGTCCAGTTTTGAATGGGGGAAGCGGAGATTT
>JAWCLZ010000027.1:0-16165 GCA_038850275.1 Methanocellales archaeon
CTAGAGATTTACCTAGGAATTTCAAGCTAGCTGGAATAATTAATAATACCTCTGTAGCTGACTTAATAATAGGAGAACGAGAGGTAAACGTAGTTAGCGCAGTTATAGGTTATTACATTATTGAATCCGCTCCAGTAGATGGCTATGTATTAGTGGTTAAATGCGCCTCACCAAAAGACGCTAGCAATGCAACTAAGAATTATCTATCATTATATCCAGAGTTCCCACCCAGTATACCCATATCGAGGTATAACTTGGTGAGTTTCAATGGCCACGCTGCAACTCAAATTCTAGGCTCACACCCTGATCCAAATGCCCAGAAATTCATATATAAATACATCTGGCAAAAAGAAGAACTCGTATTCATAGTTAGTGGAAGTGAAGATCAACAAGCAAGCTTGAGACTCGCGCAGCTAACTGGGGCTTGAGAGTAAGAAGTTTAGAAATAAAATATAATTTTTTATACAGTAAGAGATACTATGAGTATATGGAACGTTTAGCTCAAAGTGAATATGAGAAGCTGATTGAGGAGTACATTGCTTTACTAAAAATGCACTTTAGCTCAGTGGCTAGAGGAAATGCAGCTGCAAATAGTTAATCATCGCTGGTGGTTTACCAGAGGAGGTAGGACTGAGGATAAAAGAAACAAGTTATATACATCAGAAGTTGAAAACTGGAGAAGGATATAGTTTACTTAGAGCTCTTGGAAAAAGTGGTTTAATCTCTCAGATCTATATTTCACCCCTGATGAGATTGAAAAGCACCCTCCCATATTGCTTGATATAGTAGAGGATGGCATAATACTATACGATAAAGCTTGCTTCCTCGCAAAGGTGCTTTCAGCTGTAAAGGAGAATCTTAGAAAACTTGGCGCTAGGAAGATAATTACAAAAAAGGATATTACTGGGTACTGAAGCTTGATATAAAACCTGGGGAAGTTGTGCGAATATGATTAATATAGATATGGCGAGGGACTACATCGAGAGATCGAAGAGATATATCAAAGAAGCAGATCGAGCCTTCCTAGAAGGAGATTTCCCCACCACAGTTAGGCGGTCTCAAGAAGCGCTTGAGCTTGCTGTTAAAGCAATGCTGCGCTATCTCGCTATAGAATACCCCAGGGAACACGATGTAGGAGATGCACTCATAGAAGTACATGAGAAAGTCCTGAATATCTAAAAGAGAAAATCCGCTTGAGAGTTACTCTCTGAACTCGCAAGGGTAAGAGGTCCTGCAATGTATGGCTATGAAAGAGAAGGAATTCCAGCAAGCAAAGCTTTTGGCAGCTCGAGATTCATAGCTGGAATTTTTTAAAATTATAAGTTAAAATCAAGGGGAGAAGATGAATTCAGAGAAGAATTCAAAATATGTAACAGAGAAGAATTCAAAATATGTAAAATATAGAATGGAGAAATTTATATTCCTCTCTATATTTCTCCTCGGGGTTTTTCTTCGCTTGTATAATCTAGGGAGGGATAGCCTCTGGCTAGATGAATATGTGAGTTTTCAAATCGCGAGGGAGCCGAGTCTTATTGAGGTATATAGCTCTGCTTTACTTGATAACCATCCACCTCTTCATTACCTCCTTCTTCATATTATTACATACTTTGGGGAGAGCGAATTTATCCTCCGTCTTCCCTCAGCTGTTTTCGGTATTTTAACAATTCCAGTGGCCTATAAATTGGGCGAGTATTACTTTGGCAAAAATGAGGGTTTAATAAGTGCATTTCTACTTTCGATTTCTTATTTTCACATCAGATATTCACAAGAAGCAAGAATGTATGCACAGCTATTATTTTTCTCAGCACTATCCTTATATTTCTTTTCCAGAGCTATTAAGGAAAATCAAAATAAATTTTGGATTGCATTTATATTTGCAAGTACTTTGGGTGTATATTCTCACTACTTTGCATTGCTTTTAATTCCCTCTTACATCAGCTTCTTCGGAATTATGAAGTTAAAAGTGGATAATTCAAATACACTTCGATTTCAATCGCGAAAATTTTTATTAAGTTTAATTGGAATAGCAATTCTATCTTTACCTCTTGCATCTGGATTTTACATTACCATTTTGCATAAGACAGCTCCAGGAACCATATGGGGAGTCAGACCTTCTCTGGAATTTATACCAATGATATTTGGAAGCCTCAGCGGTGGATATCTTAATCTTCCATTTTTCATAGTATTTTTTGCCTTTGGATTTATTTCTATATGGAATAAAGATAGAAAAAAAGCAATTTTTTTAAGCACTTGGATATTTATTCCAATTCTCTTAAGCATTGGAATTGCTTATTTAATTTTTTTCCAGCTTCGATATTTGATCTTTCTTTTAATTGCCTATTTAATAGTTGTTTCAAAGGGAATAACGAGTATTTTCTCAAAAGTTATTTTATCTGAAAATCGAGCGATCAAAGGAATGAGAAAGAAGCGAGTTGAATCGATTAAAACACGCAAGATAGCGAATATACATTTCACTAAACTGCTTGTGATTTTATTAATAATAGCTATTTTAATTGCAGCTAATTTTTCATCGTTAGCTAATTATTATTTATATCCAAATAGAGATGACTGGAAAGGTGTAGCCTCGTATCTAAATGAGCATACTCAAGAAGGAGATGTTATAATTTCACTTCTTCTATCCCATAATCTTCCATTCCAATATTATTATAATGCCCAAGGAAGAGAGTTGATAATCCCAGTGAATTATACTATTTCTGAGCTTAAGAGCTTAACCTCTATGAATAAAACAACTTGGTACTTGATTCATAAAGACACAATCATTGTTGACCCAAATCTTGAAATTAGCAATTGGATATCTGCAAATGCAGAACCAGGGTTCTTAAGTCCATATATCAGGATCTATGTGCATAGAGTTCCAAAAGCTGAATTAAGTAGTTGAATATTTCTCTTATTCCAAATTTACTTTCCCCTCTTTTCCGGTTTCTAAAGGTATATGGCACTTCCACTGCTTTATCATATCTCCCTTTAACAAAGACTTCCAGTCCAATTTTAAAGCCCCTAGGATTGAGCTCCACCCCATTTATTACTTCTCTTTTTAAGAAGAAATATCCAGAGATAGGATCTTTGATCTCTTTAACTAGAGGCTTTGCAAGTGAAATGGCTATTTTCGATATAGCTTCTCTAGCAAGCGGCCAGTTTTCCACATCGCTGCCTGGAATATATCTACTTGCAATCGCGAGATCAGCTTTTCCATTGATCAATGGCTCAATTAAGCTCAAGATTAAATCCGGTGGATGACTTAAGTCTGCATCCATAACCCCAATTATATCCCCTCTAGCGATTTTCAATCCATCTATAACTGCTGAGGCTAAGCCCTTTTTACCCAGCCTTCGCAGTACTTGAAGGTTTTTATATTGAGACTTAAGGTCTTCAGCTATCCTCCAGGTTTGATCAGGGGAATCATCATCTACCACTATTACTTCTAAATCAAACTTGCTTTGCTCAGCTACCTCGAAGATTTTTTTAATTAAAACCTCGATGTTTCCCCGTTCATTATAAGTGGGCACTATAATTGAGATCATATTTCACCAATCAATTAATGCATAATGCAAGGTATTAAGCCAGCCTTTCTCCACGCAATCAAGGGATAATTTGAGGGAGCCGAATTGGATATTCGCGAAGCTTGGAACTTTGGTATATATAGTGCAGCAAAAATCTTCCCAATTGAAATTATGGAGAATTCCTAGGCCGAGGAAGTTACTTGAGTGGTCAACTAAGCCCACTAATAAATTTTCAAAAGCATTTTTATCAGCTATCTCAATATAACTTGCATTTAAAGACCTGCAGGCTTTCTCTAAATCTAATACTCTACCCTCTACAACTGCAAATACTTCATTTCCAATTCTCTCAGCTCTTAAAACCCTGCATCCAAGGGCATTTGAAGCTTCTGATGGATTTATTAAAACACCACTTCCTAAGAGTGTTCTCTCTAAGCCATATTTAGCTAGCTCTATCTTTAGATTCTTTGCCCCTGCAAAGTGCTCTCTGAAGGCCCTTTCCCTTTCTCGCTTTCTATCAGCTTTTGACTTTGCCTCAGCATAAGGTGAAACTTGCAAGCGTAGTACTTCTATACCTACATTTTCAAAACACCTATAGTAATCAAGTTCTCTCTCTCGCTCTATTAAAATCAATAGATTTGGTTGAATTGATTCGATTTTCTGAGTCTTAAGTGCTCTGCCAATTGGTCCATCCACTAAACCAGTGGTATTCACAATGCATGGCTTTGGAGCGCGCTCAACCATTTTCTTGGCTCCAACTACCATTTGAAGTAAGTGCTTAGCCGGAGTGGTTGAGCCAACGAAGTAGCCATCCACCATTTCAAGTTTCTCTCCTCTCTTCCTACCTAGGGATACCACGGTTGGGGGTCCCACATCGCTCTGGCCAATGTCAGCATCAACCACTGCTGCGTTTAACTCAGATGCTAAGAATTTTATCAAAGTTGACTTCCCAGTGTCAACTCTACCAATTACCATTGCAACATCCCCTCTGCCTATCCTCCCTGCGAGGTCTCGCCAATCGCTGCTTAAATACATCCTCACTTCTCTATGCTTTATTCTCGGTTAATTTTTTCTTATTAGAATAAATAAATATCAATCTGGTGATCTTCTTTGGATGACTTCCAAAAAGCATTGAGAGAGGAGTTCTTGAGAGTACTTGACCTAGCTAGAGTTCTTGAGAAGGAAACAGGTTTGTCGCTCAACTTGCTATTAGAAGTATTATCCACGATTCATTTAAGCATGGAGATCGATGTCTTAGTTGAGCATATTGCTAATTTAATCCAAGGCTACACCGCCCCAACGGAGGATGAAGACCTAATTGACTATGTTTAAGGCTTGTAGAAATGCTTAAGCTTGTATAAATATTAAGGCTTGAAATTCTTTATAATTAGTTTTTAAACTAAAACGCTTTTTAATTAATTGGCTCTTAAGAATTGCTCACGAGAATCGCTTTATTGATCAAGAAGGGGTATTCTTCTCTAGAGCAATGACAAATTGAGGTACCCCAAGCAGTACTAAAAGAAATAAAAATAAGTAAGTTGAATTTCAATTTTTAATTCAGTGGTGATATGGATCTATTTGAAGCTATAAAGGAGAGGCGGAGTATTAGGGAATTCCTTAAAAACGAAGTACCTCAGGATCTAATTGAAAAATTGCTTGAAGCTGCAACTTGGGCCCCATCTGAGGGGAATCTTCAAACTTGGCGCTTTTATGTGGTGAGGAATAAGGATTTGAAGAGGAAGCTCGCTAGAGCTGCACTTAATCAAGAGTTCATTGCTGAAGCACCCCTTGCGATCGTGGTATGCACAGATTTAGATGTAGCTGCATCATATGGACAGAGGGGAATAAATTTATATTGCTTGCAAAGCACTGGAGCTGCAATTCAGAATTTGTTGCTAGCGGCACATGCTCTTGGTTTAGGAGGCTGCTGGGTAGGGGCATTTAGAGAGGGGGAGGTAAGCGAGGCATTGAAGCTGCCTAAAAAGATTCGCCCAGTTGCAATAATACCAATTGGATATCCAGCGGCTAGAGCAAAGTCTTGGAGGGAGGATTGGAGGAACCTCACTAAGTTTATTGATTAAAGGGAATAGTTTATTTAGCAGTGCAGATATAAAGCAGGGATTGCAATGGTCAAAGTTGAATATGCTGATAGAATCAATGCTCTTCCACAATATCTCTTTGCAGCCATAGATGAATTGAAGCAGCAGAAAATCAAAGAAGGGGTAGATGTCATTGACCTCGGAGTTGGAGATCCAGATCAACCCACTCCTAATCACATCGTTGAAGCTGCGTGTCAAGCGATTAAGGATCCAAAAACCCATCGCTATCCCTCTTACATCGGATTGCTCTCTTTTAGAGAAGCAGTTGCAGAGTGGTATAAAAAAACCTTCAATGTCAACCTCGATCCCGAGAAAGAGGTTATAAGCCTTATTGGCTCTAAAGAAGGCATAGCCCATTTACCCCTAGCATTTATAAACCCAGGTGATATTGCTCTTGTTCCAGATCCAGCTTATCCTGTTTATAAGATTGGTGTAATTCTCGCCAATGGCAAGCCTTATACCCTACCTCTTCTAGAGCAAAATGATTTCTTGCCTGACTTAAGCTTAATTCCAAGGGATATTGCGAGGAAGGCAAAGTTGATGTATATCAACTATCCTAACAACCCAACTTCAGCGATTGCGAGTAAAGCATTCTTCAAAGAAATCGTTGATTTCGCTAGAGAATATGAAATTATAGTGGTGCATGACAATGCCTATTCAGAAATCACATACGATGGCTATAAAGCCCCGAGTTTTCTTGAAGTCGAGGGGGCAATGGAAGTGGGAATTGAATATCACTCTCTCTCTAAAACATATAATATGACTGGTTGGCGCATTGGATTCGCAGTTGGAAATAGCGAGGTATTAACTGGACTTGGCAAGGTTAAGACAAACGTGGATTCCGGTGTTTTTGAAGCAATTCAAATTGCAGGCATAGCTGCACTTAAAGGCGATCAAAAATGCGTTGAAAATATAAGAAAAATTTATCAAGATAGAAGAGACCTATTGCTTGAGGGATTGAAGAAAATTGGATTGAAGGCAAGGAAACCCCTTGCAACATTCTATATTTGGGCAAAAATTCCTGAGGAATACAGCTCAATGGAGTATTCAAAGCTTCTTCTAGATAAAGCAGGCATCGTGGCAACACCTGGAATTGGATTTGGCAAATTTGGAGATAAATATATTCGATTTGCACTAACGAAGGACTTAGATAAGATTAAAGAAGCAGTGGAGAGAATGGAGAAAATATGAATATGAAAGAGACTATGAATTTAAATTTACCCCCACATTTGCAAATTAAAAATGGCCATTTATACATAGGTGATATAGACACTGTGGAGCTCGCTGCTAAATATGGCACTCCTATTTATGTTACAGATGAAAAGCGCTTGAGGGAGAACTTCAAAGTCTTTAAAAGTGCTTTTCCAGAAGCAGAGATCTTCTATGCTGCAAAGGCAAATTCCAACTTAGCGATAATGAAGATATTGGCAAGCATGGGCTCAGGCATGGATGTCTTCTCAGGTGGGGAGTTATATTTAGCTTTACTCGCAGGTGTGCCTGAGAAGAAGATCTTGTTCAATGGAAATTCAAAGACTATTGAGGAACTTCGGATGGCTGTTCAAAGTGGAGTTAGAATCTCAGTGGATTCGATGGATGAATTAAAGCTGCTTTCAAAGATTGCACAAGTTGAGAAAAAAGAGGCTGAAATTGCATTTCGCGTTAATCCAGATATCTCACTCAATACGCATCCAAAGATAGCAACTGGATTGAAGCAGAGTAAATTTGGAATACCATATGAAGAGGTAATTCAAACCTATAGAAAAGCAATGCAAACCAATGGAGTTAAGGTGGTTGGAATCCATTGCCATATTGGCTCGCAAATCTTAGAGGTCTCACCTTTTGCAGAGGCAGCGAGGAAAATGATGAAATTGGTGGAGGAAATCTCTAAATTCATTGACTTGGAATTCATCGACTTAGGAGGGGGACTTGGAATACCCTATGATAGGCGCTCTGGAGTGAAAACTCCAACGCCTATGGATCTAGCAGCTGCAATCCTCCCTGAATATGAAAACGCAGCTGCCAAACTCGGAGTGAAGCTAAAGCTCATTTTAGAGCCGGGGCGGTATATAGTTGGAGATACCACTGTTTTGCTGACCAAGGTAACCTCGGTTAAACGCGCTTATAAGAACTTTGCAAATGTAGACGCTGGTTTTAATCTCCTCATAAGACCAGTTATGTATGATGCCTATCACGAGGTAATAATCGCTAATAAAGCAGATCAAGAGCCCAAAGAGTTCTACCAAATAGCTGGTCCTATATGTGAAACTGGGGATATCCTCGCTAGGGATAGAAAACTACCTGAATTGGAACAAGGTGATGTCATTGCAATTTTAGACACAGGTGCCTATGGCTTTGCAATGAGCTCGCAGTACAACCTCAGGCCTAGATGTGCAGAGATATTGGTTTGCAATGGCAGGGCTGAGGTGATAAGAGAAAGGGAGACCTATGGGGATTTAGTTTCAAAACAAATATTACCCCCTAGGCTATTTAAATGAATGGAGCGTGGTTAAACGAGGTTTCAAATTATATTGCCAATTCTCCTCCTGCTTTTGATCACCACTAGCTGCTGCCTAGATAGAGCAAAGGAAAAGCCCTTTGAAGCCAAGAACATAAGGATATTAAATGTAACCACTGATAAGCCTAGCTATGCCCCTGGGGATACTGTTATTGGATCTGTAGTGGTGCAGAACATTGGCAATGGTATTATTCAAAATCTAACGATTTGGGTGACTGCTAAAAACCTTAACTATTGGTGGGCTGGAGAGAAAGCTCGAACTGCATTTCCAGTGGAATATAAAGATCTAGATTTAAAGCCTGGGAATAGCACTTCCTTGATCGCTAGTATAGCTATACCAAAAGAAGTGGGTGGATTCAGCACAGCTGGGGAGTATGAACTCAAGGTAGAGGTATATCTAGAGAAGGAGCTCTGTGATTACAAGATATTGAGGAGAGTGGTAAAGTAAGTTGCTATATAAATATTATTATAATTATTACAAAATATTTGGCTGCAGGATTGAAGTTGATAATTTAAAGCAGTTTCTCCAGATGACGAAAGAGATTTCCAAGCAATTCAATGTTACCATACAATTTCTCGATGCAGGGAAGATAGCTGGTGAAGAACACGTGAAAGCAGCTGTTGAAAAAGCAATTAGAGCTATGGAGCGTAAAACAAATATATCTCACGAATTAGGAGTGGAGATCTTGCTATATGCCGCTGGGACTCGTCAGATCCAACGTGCTCTTGAAATGGGAATTAAGGAAGGTAAAAATGAAGCAGCTGGGGTAGTTATAGGTGAGGTAGAAAATGTCAAGCGCGCAATAGCTGCTTTGAAAAAAATAGTAGTTGAAGATGAGGTTTTGAAATACACTGATAAAAAGAAGAAAGCAATCATCGATTACTTCCACATCACTCCCCTTGAACTCGAGGCAGTTGGGGAGGAAAAGATACCCAAACTCGTGCTCGAGCGAGTTGCTTTACTTGATATATCTAAGTAGCTCTTTACTTACTACTTCGATTCTTTTGACCATTTAATCTATATTCAATAACATTTTTTTACAGAAATTGGATAAGAATATCCAAGTAATTTTTATATAACAAGCGATAAATTAACTCATATTAAATATTAAGCTCTGCCTTTGGCTAAAAAACGGAGGAGAGTACGTGGCAACAACAGTTGAGCTTCTGGAAGCGATTTTGCATGAATTAAAACGCGCTGGTGAAGTGGAAGCAAGCGCGATTGTAAGTCGAGATGGACTATTAATTGCAAGTGATATACCAAAGGGAGTGCATGCGGAAACATTCGCTGCTATGACAGCAACAATGCTAGGTGCTGCTGAAACTGCAACTGCAGAGTTGAAAAAGGGAGTGCCTGAGCGAGTGATAATTGAGAGTAAAGATGGAAAAGTAATTGCCTCAGGTGCTGGTCCAAAAGCTCTACTGGTGGTGATGACATCTCCAAGAGCGGGTTTGGGACTTGTTCTAATTGAAATGGCTAAAGCTAGTGAGAAAGTCAAAGGACTCCTTTAAATTTTTTGGAATTAACTTAAATTTATTCTGGAATTAACTTCTAAATTTATTCTAAAATTAAAACTTCTACTTCTCTTCCAGCTTCAAATCCTTCTATATTCTCTGGAATTATAACAAAGCCCGTTGACTTAGCAATTGAACTTAAAATTCCTGAGCCAGTGGTCATGACTGGGTAGGCTTTTCCCCCCTTCACTTTAACCCTAACATAGGTTTTATGACCATGCTTTGAGGCAATTTTCTCCACAAGCTTGGCTTTTATCACAGGGGGAGGTTGGATGGGTAAGCGGCCTATCTTCTTGAGTGCTGGATATGCGAACTCCAGAGCTGCAACTACGCAGGCAACTGGGTAACCTGGGAGACATATAACAGGTACCTTCTCCACAAAGCCAAGTGCAGTTGGCCTTCCAGGGGTCATTTTTATCCCATGGACCAATAGCTCGCCGATTTTTTTAATAGTTCTAGCTGCATAATCACGAGTTCCCACTGAAGTACCCCCGGTGAGGAGAATAAGGTCTGCATCTAGGTTATTCTTTATTGCCCTCTCAATCTCACTGGGCTCATCTGATATGAATTTCAAATATCTAGGTATACCCCCCCATTTTTCTATGAAAAGAGATAGCATTAAGCCATTGGTCTCAACCATCTCTCCTGCTTTAAGTTCCTCAACATTTGAAACTAGCTCCTCACCTGTTGGTATAATCGCAACAGTTGGCTTCGCATAAACTATAACTTTTCTCTCCCCCATTGCTGCAAGTAAACCTATATCACTTGGCCTGAGTTTATGCCCAGCTTGGAAAACGAGCTCGCCTTTCTTCACATCCTCTCCAATTTCACCTACATTTTCACCGGGGTGGACTTGCTTGTAAATTTCAACTTTATCCTCAACTAAATTTATATATTCGATCATTACAACTGCATCGCTACCATTGGGCATAGGCGAGCCAGTATGCACTCTAGCGCATTCCCCTTGCCTTAGCTTTTCCTCAGTTATCTTAAGCACGACTGGAGAACTCTCACTTGCACCATATGTATCTAAGGCTTTAACTGCAAATCCATCCATTGCAGCACGTCGATAGTGAGGTATATTAAACTTAGAAATTATATCTCGAGCAAGTACTCTATCAATTGCCCTCTCTATTGGGATCTCCTCGGTCCTAGAGATGGGCTTTATTTTCCGTAGGAATTGCTTCAAAGCCTCAGCACTGCTGGTTAACTTTTTGAATCTCTCAGTCAAAGCTTGATCACCTCTCCCGTGCTTTTATATGTTTTCATTCCAGTTGGAAGCTGCTCTGCGAATTCCTTGGATTTAAGAAGTTCAAGGAAAAGCTTGATTTCTCTAGCATTCAATTTCTCTCTCGGGATTAAAAAATCATATTCCTCGTCCCAAAGCTTTAAAAAGTGCAATTTATTTGAAACTGCAACTGGCTTTATAGCTAGCCCAGCATCTGCTCTGCCGAGGAGTATCGCAGATGCAACAGCTGAATGGGTTTTGACCTCCACATCATATCCCCTCACCTGCCTGCGGAGTTCCTCAAATGTTAGACCGCGTTCAATAGCATATTTTTTAAGCAGGTAATCCAACAGCACTCTAGTGCCAGATCCCTTGTTTCGATTTATTATAGCTAGGTTTTTTTCAATTATATCCCAAAATCCCTTGATCTCAAACTTCGAGATCAATCCCTGCTCTCTGAGGTAGCCCTTCACTAGCACTACATCCTTGAGTTTGAATTCCTCGATGAATGGCAGATTATATACACCACTCTCGTGGAATAGATGCACTCCAGCTAAATCAGCTATATGCCTCCTCATAGAAATAAAGCCGCCAGTTGAACCTGTGTTTATGATTCTCATTGAAACCCCTTTTTCCCGCAGTAGCTTGGATAAAATATCCACGCCAGTACAACTGCTGCCTATGAAGAGCAAATCAGGAGGGGAAACACCACTGAAGAGCTTAACTTCAACTTCTTCACCGGGAGCTAGATATTCTATATCCTCGGGAATTTCGATGTATCCATCTGCCTCTGAGAGAGTGGTAATTGCACCTGATCCTTTATCAACTGGATAAGCAAGCTCTCTAACCACTCCCACTGGAACTAGTCTATGCTTGTGATTTGACTTCACCTCAGCTGCTAGTTTTGCTCTTACGCTTTCCCCCTGTTTAGCGATTCCAGCTATTTTTTTAATAAATGGAGCAACTATAAGTTGGAATATAGTTAAACAAGAAGCAGGGTACCCTGGGAGGCCGAAGAATGGCTTGTCTCTGTATATTCCAATTATTGTTGGTTTACCTGGCTTTATGTTAATTCCGTGAATTAAAATCTTACCCTCTCTCTCAATGATTTTATACATCACATCTCCAACGCCAGCAGAAGTGCTGCCGCTTGCGAGGATAACATCGCATTCCTGAGAAGCTCTATCCAAGGTTTTTTTAATTGATTTGATATCATCGCTAGCGATTCCAAAATATCTAGGTACACCCCCGCATTCCTGCACCGCAGCCCCAATGGCATATGAATTAGCATCATAGATTTTGCCAAGCTCCAACTTCTCCCCAGGTGAAGCGAGTTCATTGCCAGTTGAGATTACTCCAGCAACAAGGGGTTTATAAACCTTTGCCTTCGCTGCTCCAATTGCAGCCAAAACCCCAATTTCTCTGCACCCGAGCCTTGTGCCTCTTCTTAGCACTAGCTCGCCGCTCATTATATCGCTGCCAGCATTCATTATATTTTCAAAGGGGGAAACTGCCTTTTTAATCAACACCATATTCTTCCTCGGTATAGCGTATTCCACCATTACCACGGCATTTGCACCCTTTGGTATAACAGCGCCTGTGGAAATTTCAACCGCGGTGCCTTGTTTTACCTCAAATCTAGGCAATTCACCTGTGCTTATTCTCCCGATTAATGCAAGCTTAACAGGCCTATCCTCTCGAGCTTCAAATGTATCCTCAGCGATAACTGCATATCCATCCATAGCTGCTCTATCAAAAGCTGGTACGTCGATGCTTGAGAAAACATCCTCAGCTAAAACTCTGCCTACTAGAGCCTCTATTGGGACTTCTTCGACTTTTAACTCAACTTTAAAGCTTGAAATAGCTTTAACTGCTTCTTGAATCGATGCAAGACTGTGAAATTCCCTTACCATGACTTAGCCCTTTTCAACCCTATTTAAATGCGAGTAAACAACCATGTTATCTTTATTCGCTAATCCTATCAAGCAAATCCCTGTTTTCTCAGCAGCTTCAACCCCTGAGCTCAATGGAGCTGCTTTAGTAACAACCATGGGAATGCCAGCTCTCGCGGCCTTCATAACCATCCCAGCGGACTGCCTGCCTGTTGAAAGCAAGAAAAGCTTAGAGAGTTCTACTTTTTCAAGCAATGCTTTACCAACTACTTTATCCACAGCATTATGCCTGCCTACATCTATAGCTCTAGCGATCAACTTGCCACTTTCATCTATCAAACTCGCTGAATGCACCCCTCTAGTTTCAGCATAGACATCGCTCTCAAGGTACTTCAAGCTATTTTGAATTACACTTACTTTCAATTTTAAATTAGAGCATACTTTGACCCTCCCCTCTTGATCCCAAGCAACTCCTATGCAACCTGAGGATCTCAATTCATTCCAGATTTGAAAATTTCCATCATCTTTGAGTTTAACATACACCTCTATTTTCTCTTTCTCTTCATAGATTTTAATATCCTCAATTTCCCCTAGGTTGGAAATCACTCCCTCGCAGATTAAATATCCTATGGCGAGTTCTTTTATCATGTCAGGTGTTGCCATTATAATAGCAATGCGAGTACCATTCACGTAGAGTGCAATGGAGGCTTCAACGGCTATGCTGCTCAAGACTTTGTTGGACTTCAGCGATCCTTCGAACTTCACAGCTTCAAATTTCTTAACCAAGGCCATCTTTGAATAAATTAGCAAGCAATTTGCATATAAGAGTAGCGGATTTCCCAGAAGATAAATTGAAAACATCGAATAAGCATATTTAAATGGAGATGAAGGTTAGCAGAAGAATTAATACTGTAGAATTCTTTGGAACCATGCCAAGCGAGGAGTTTTTTAATAAAGTGGAGAGATATCTTGAGTTGATAAAGCCCAGTGAAAAACACCCGCTCGTGGTTATTCTTTTAAATGGGGAGGAGTTTAAAGAATACATAAAAGCGGATCTATCGCGCCTTAAATTCTGGCGAGTTCTTGAGTTGATAAAGCTAAGAGTGGATGATGAAGCGCGGAGGAAAATAGAGTTACTTCAAGAGCGCTATGTAGCTGAGTTTGCATCACATATCCACGGTTGCTTCCGACCTGGTAGAAGTGGTGAGAAATCGCAGATTGCAATCAATATAGAAATAGGCGGTTGCGAGGATACCTTCTTGGAGGAGTTATTGCACTATGAAGCCTATAGAAGGAGCTATTTTCAAGCTGAATTCAACGCTGCAGATAGAGCTAAAGAGCTATTTGTGAGAACCCATATTGATAGAACCTTTGTGGAGAAAATAAGGCATTACTTGGGGGATTTATCTGCAAGTTATATAGCTGTTGAAAAGGGCTTGTCTAGCTATATTTTCTCGATGAAGGGGAGAAAACTTGAGAGGATATATGAAAATGTTAAAGCAAGTAGTGTGGAAAAATACCGCGATCCCTTAGCTTCATTTGAAGTTGCAATAGATCTAGCTTTTGCAGTCACACTTCCCCCTAATTATGAAGATAGAGCTAAAAAAGAAGACATCTTTTTAGAGAGAAAAATCGAGGTTTTAAGGCACCTCAATAGCACTGTTAGAGAGAGATTTGAGGAAATGGAGCAAGCCATTCATAGAGTTGAGATGCCGCCTATGGAGCAGAATCTGCTCAACTGCTACACTGCACTCATGAGTATTTATCACAGCTTGCCATTAACTTAATAGCATCGAGGTATTTCTTCACATCTACATTGAATCTCAAACAATAAGAGGGATGATAAAGCGCAGTAACTTTCCCATACTTAGTCTCAAAGCACTTCCCCAAGACTGCGCTTAACCTGCACTTGCCTAGGAGTGCTTCAATTGCCACTTTCCCAAGCAGTACAATTAGCTTAGGCTTATAGATTGCTATCTGGCGAATTAAATAAGGCTTGCATGCCTCTACCTCAGCTTTAGTTGGAGCTCTATTTCTAGGCGGCCTGCACTTCACCACGTTAGTAATCGCATAACTATCTATTTCCAAATAAGCAATCCATCGATCTAGTAGCTTTCCAGATCTACCAACAAAGGGCTTCCCCATTAAATCTTCTTCAAGCCCAGGTGCTTCACCTATGAAGAGAACTCTTGGATTTAAAGCTCCTCTACTGAAAACTGCTTGCGTTCTAGACTTATGTAGATCGCATTTGCTGCAGCTTAAGACCTCCGCTTCCAGTAGTTTAAATTCCCTTTCAATAGACATAAGTTAGCCTTACTTTTTTGATCAAAAAATTCTTTTCCCAGATATGGGATATTAAAAACTGATGAAGATATTTATAGACCATAGAGAACCTGAGAAAATTGCTCAATTTTTAAGCGAGTACTATATTGATTTTGAAATTAAGCAGCTACCTGCAGGTGATCTTTGGATCGTCAAAGATGGTGAATTGGTTTTGATTGAACGAAAAACCATATCGGACTTTGTAGCATCGCTGAGAAACAACCGCCTCTGGGAGCAACTCCTACGTTTCTCAAGCTCCACTGAAATTGCAGGCTATAAAATCAAGCGCTGCTTGCTAGTGCTGGAAGGCAGATTCGAGGAATATGTTCAAGATTACTATGAGGATAGCAAACTATGGGCAAGTATAATGGGGGCATTACTCGAAGTACTCTATGTATACAATATACCTGTTTTACTCGCTGAAAATGACGAGGCATTGAGAGCATTGCTACGAGTCTTGATCAAGCGTGAATTGCAGGGTAAAAATGAGCAGCCTCCTAAGGCAAGGTGGTACCTTCGTGAAGCTGTAAATTTACCTGTAAAAGATAGCAGGATAATCGCACTTGCAGCAATTCCCTTGATAGGCGAGGTCATGGCTAGAAATTTACTAGAGCACTTCGGCTCACTTGAGAGAATAGCAAGGGCTTCAATAAAGGAATTACAAGCAGTAAAGGGAATAGGTAGGGTGAGGGCTTCTAAGATTTACGAAGTATTCCATTGATCTAGCATCAACATTTAAATACATAGAAGCTGATTCACAAAGAGAGGTGATAAAAATGGGGGTAAAAGAGGGAGTTGAGGATTTATTCAAAAAATTCCTAGCAGAAGTCGGCTTACCAGGGTTCTTATCTGGAAAAGAAACGAGGGAGAGATATCTTCGCGATGCAATTGAATGGGGGTATAAAGGTAGAGAGAGTGAAATTGCAGAGCTGAAGGCAAAGTATGAAGCTGAGATTGCAAGACTTGAAAAAACCCTTAGCGAGTTAGAGAAAAAAACATTAAAACCAACAATAACCCCTAGAGAATACAACTTAGAATTAGAAGTTAAATATCACCGCTCTAGAGCAGAAGATACA
>JAWCLZ010000028.1:0-15858 GCA_038850275.1 Methanocellales archaeon
GGAATGGATTCTTACAAATATGAAGCGCGAAAAGTCTGGGATGAAGTAAAAGCGGAGGAGAAGCGAAGAAAGAATAGGGTTACTCAAGGATATTTACTCTTAGAGGTTTGACCCGCGATGGATGTACTAAGCATTGTAATTGTGATAGGTCTACTTTCTGCAATCCTCCTAGCAACATTGATTAAATTGGAAATGCTATTTCGCTCACTAATCAATTACTCTAAAAAATTAAACTAAATGTTTATTTAATAATAATTAATAAATTAAATAACTTGACGGGATTTTGCTCGAACTAGAAATTGGCTATCGCGACTGGGCGAAAAAGCATTGAATCATGCGAATTAAAAGAATAGCCAAGCAAAAAATATACTTCGTATTAAAGACGAGGGATTAGAAAAAAGTAAGATTAAAAAGCGATTATTCGCTAAGGCTTGATTAATTTATTTTGAATGAATTCTGTTTTTTCTGATAATTGTTGCAATTTTAAGACGACTAATTTTATTAAGCAGATATCAAATCGAATTTTAAGAGGAATTGCGGGATGGATATTGAGAGATTAGAACTTGGAAATGGGAAGTTTGAAGTGCTGAGAATTGGCAGTATGCGATTTGAACGTCTCTCTCAAAATGGCGATCCGGATGCTGAACACTGGGTTGGGATTATGGAGTGCGGAGATATTGATTTACCTATTTTCGCTTCATCCGAAAAGCCATTTACAGTTGAACAAATTCGCAGATGCTGCGAAGCAATAGAGAAATTCTTGGAAGTGTTAGAAGAAGCGCGCGATGTTTAGCGCGTGCGTGCTTTAGGCTTTTTCTCAATGCTCTTCTCTTGTTTTAGCTCAATAATCTTCTCTTGTTTTATGCTTTCCTGCAGCATTTTCTCAGCAAGCTTAATGCTCAGTTCATAGATCTTCCGCCCTTTATCAGTGAGTATATATTGCTTGAAAACGCCTTTTTCAATTATATGCTCACTCTCCAACTCGTTTAAGTGATCTATTATATTTGACCTAGATCGCGCGGATTCATCGCCACTGTTGCTCTCTGAGAGTGTTTCTTTATAATTGCAGTAAATCATCGTAGATGTAAGCCCCTGTGGTTCGCGATAAAGTAAATCCAGAATATAGAAGCGAGCAAAACTTTTGGTTATGGATCTTAATCCAGAATTCGTGAGAATTTGATATACACTATGAACATTCACGTGTTTTTTATCCAACGCCACGAGAGAAAATTTAACTTAAAAATATTTAAATCTTGTTTTTAAAAGCAGTGTGTGCCCGAGAATTAGTTTTTGATGCAAAAAGCATATAATTATCCTATTATATTATCTTTTATAGGTCGGGGATGGGACTTAGAAATAGAAAGAAAAAGAAGAAGGAAAAGAAGAGGTTTAAATATTGGCGGAAGTACAACTATTGGCCCACTCGAGACAAAGAATTGATGATTCGCAACCTACTGGAACAAGTTTCAGCTATGCCAAATCCCTTTCCCAAAAAAAGGAAAGGAAACTACAAGGTAAGAAGCGCGGTCGAAAACCAACTCACATCTCAATGATAATGTGCCTCCTGCTAAAAGTGATCCTGAAGAAATCCTATCGAGAACTATACTCACTATTGAAAAACGATAGCAGTCTTCGAAGGCTAGCAGGCATAAAAGAACTACCACACTACAACACAATAAACGACTACATGGCAAAACTCAGCGAAATATCTCGACAGCTTAATAAAAAATCTATACAATAGCTGTTGAAAGGAAAAAAAGAAGCCAGGCAGACCACGGAAGCGAAGAGCCATCGATGGCACAGGTTTTGCAACCACCACCCGAGCACTATGGTACAGCATCAGAATTAAAAAGCGCACTACCGTAAAGAATTTCTCAAACTAGAAGGATTTGCTGACCTTGATTTACAAATGTTTGGCTCAACCATTGTCAACACTGGCTATGCCAATGAAGCACCACTCTTCATACCAATTTTAAAGAAAAGACCACCTTACAATGCACTCAGACTAGGATACAACACATTGTAAAGGCAAATGCAACCAACAACCACACTTACACCGCTACACCCAAAGCTATATCGATAAAGTAAAGATATCTATTCCTCAATTAATCCATCCCCTAATAGATCCCTTCAAGGATTTATTAGGGGACAATATATTAAGTAAATTTATAAAAAGATTTCTACGGAGCTAAAAATTCACAAAATTTAAATATGAATATCTCCAAATTCAAAATTGTGGAGGGATGGATTATGAGATGCATTTGGTGTGGTTATAAATATGCCGAGGAATTTGAAGAATTAAGCGCTGGTTTCTGCAGCTACCTATGCTTGCGAAAATGGGAAGATTCCTTTGAAAGTCTCTGCAAGCAGCTATCGATAGATAAAAAAATCACCCTAGAAACACCCGATTTGAAATATATAGCAGGATAAACAAAACTGAGTTTCTAGGTCGTTCCTTGAACAAGCAATATTAGGCACACTAACTATTTTACTGAATATTATGCATTCTACAGGCGGAAGCGTGCCTCCTCAATTCGAGATAGGAGATAGAAGCAAAAAATATATGAATTGCAACTACTACTTTAAATTGCTCCGGTAGTGTAGTCCGGCCAATCATGAGGGACTCTCACTCCCTCGACTGGGGTTCAAATCCCCACCGGAGCATCGCGTAAAAAAAACCTTCAGCACAATTATATTTATATTATATTTATATTTATATTATTTCATATCCACCGCGTTTTAGGAGATAGGGCATTAAACCGCCTGAGCTTAGCAGTACTTGCATGAACTTCGGAATAGGCTTGAACTCATAGGTCTCATTTCGATTGAGATTTTTAATTATACCCTCATCAAAGTCGATTTCAAGCTCGTCCCCTTGTTTCACTTTGGAAGCAATACCTTTGCATTCAATCAAAGGCAGGCCTATATTAAATGCATTTCTGTAGAAGATCCGCGCGAATGACTCAGCAATAATGCAGCTGATACCACAGGCTTTGATCACTTGGGGTGCTTGCTCTCGCGATGATCCGCAGCCGAAGTTGCTATCTGCAATTAAAATTGGATTCTCCATTTTCTTGGCATCTTCATAAAAATTTGAATCAATGGCTTCAAAAGCGTGGATGGCAAGCTTCTTCAAATCAAGTTCATCGTATTTATACTTCCCTGAGATCATTTCATCGGTATTAGTATCCCTAGGGAAAATGCGCAGCACTTTACCCTTAATCTTCATCTATCTCACCCCAAAATAGTCCCTGGGATCGGTAATTCTACCTGTTACCGCTGAAACTGCTGCAGTTGCGGGACTGCAGAGGTAAATCTCAGCTTTATCATTACCCATTCTGCCCTTGAAATTGCGATTCTGGGTGGAGAGCACTTTCTCGCCATCGCCGAGGGCAACTGTTCTCCCAATGCAAAATCCGCAGCCTGGAACACCGATAGAAGCCCCTGCTTTAACTAGAATTTGAATTATTCCATCCTGCATTGCTCTAAATAGAATACCTCTACTCGCTGGATATACCACTAAGCGAGTGTTTGAATTCACCCTTTTACCCTTTAAAATTCTAGCTGCAATTCTAAGGTCGCTTAACCTGCCATTTGTACATGAGCCAATGCAGATTTGATCAAGCTCAACACTAGAGAGCTCTCTAGCGGTTTTTACATTATCAACGCGATGGGGGCAGGCAACTAGCGGTTGGAGTTTATCCACCGAGATCTCAATTTCATCCTCATAAACTGCATTTTCATCTGGTTCTAGCGCTTGATATTCTCGAACTCGGCCATATTGCTTGAGAAAAGCCCTGACCTTTTCATCTGCCTTGCAAAGCCCGAGTTTGGCACCTGCTTCAACTGACATATTGCTGAGCACTAGTCTTTCCTCAACCTCCATTCTATCCACAGTCTCCCCTAGAAATTCCATTGATTTATAAGCTGCACCCTCAGCACCAATGATGCTGACAATTTTTAAAAAAACATCCTTTGAGTATACATACCTTGGGAGTCTTCCCTTGATATTGATCTTCAAACTTTCAGGTACCCTAAACCAAGTCTTGCCATAGACAAAAATCGCAGCAATATCAGTGGAGCCAACTCCAGTTGCAAATGCCCCTACAGCACCGTGAGTGCAGGAATGGGAATCGGCGCCGGCAATTACTTTATATGGCGCTGCATATTTTTCAATAACAATTTGATGGCAAATACCATCTCCATTTTCAAAAAAAGCGATGCCATTCTCTCTAGCGAATTTTCTCATCATGATATGGACATTTGAAATCTTCTCGCTGGGCGATGGTGAAGCGTGGTCGCATATCCCAATTACCTTTCTGCTATTAAAAACCCGGCGCGTTTTCAACCCAGATTCCATCTGCTGAATTGCAAGAGGCATTGTTCCATCGTGAGCAAAAGCAAGGTCAACTTCCGATACAACTAAATCGCCTGGGCTAACCTCTCTTCCTGTTTTCCGCGAAAGAATTTTCTCAGCCATCGTCTTAGCCTTAGCTTTGCCCATGATTACACACCCTGCTCCCAGATCTAGTTATTGCAACTATTTAATAATAACTTTATATATTAAGAGATAAAATTTAAAAAACGTGGAAATCAAGGTTCTGGGTTGTGGAAATATTCTTTCAAGCGATGAAGGAGTTGGTATACATATCATTAGAAGGCTTCGCGAGTTAAAGCTTCCGAAAAATGTAGAGGTAATAGATGCTGGGCTTGGGGGTATTGCTATTCTTGATTTAATTAAAGATGCTAAAAAAGTGATTATAGCTGATGCAATAACAACAGTAGATGGGGAGGTTGGCGAGGTGTATCGATTTGAAGATAAAGAGTTGCTTAATAGAGATACATCCACAATTTCCTTCCACAATTTAAATCTCGTAGATATTATCAAAATTGGGGAAATTATTCAGCCTGAGGCAATGCCTGATGAAATAGTGGTTTTCAGCATAGAAGTTGAAAGCGATGAAGCATTTGGCATGGAATTAAGCCCTAGGGTGAGAGCAAGTGTACCGATTGCTGTGGAAATGATACTAGCTGAAATAAAAAGAATGAACGAGGAAATGGAGCGGAAGAAGGCTGAGGTGAAATGAAAAAAGTTGTTGTAGGAGGCACATTTGACCCAATCCACGAGGGACATAAGGCATTGCTTAAGAAAGCATTTGAGCTTGGAGAAGTATACATAGGTCTAACTTCCGATGAAATGGTCAAGCATAAGGATCACGAGGTGCGGCCATATAAGGAGCGATATGAAAATCTTAAGCGATTTATAGAAACCACATTTAAAAGACAAGCGATTATAAGGGAAATAAACAAGCCATTTGGCAATACAACTTCGGAGCACTACGATTACATTGTGGTTTCACCTGAAACCTATCCCATTGCTTTGAAGATAAATCAAATACGCATGGAAAAAAATCTCTCGCCAATTGAAATCATCAAAATAGATTTCGTATTAGCCGGAGATGGAATGCCAATTTCATCAACGCGGATACGGAAGGGAAAAATAGGACTGAGGGGAGAATTGCTGTGAAAATTGCCGCTGGGACTGCAAATCCAGTGAAAATTCAAGCCATAAAAAATGTTTTTTCCAAAATTTTCAAAGACATAGAGGTAATACCTGTGCTAGTGGATTCAAAAGTTGGAAGCGAGCCATTTGACAGCGAGGTAATCAAAGGTGCGATTGAAAGAGCAAAGCAAGCATATAAAAGCGGGGCAGATCTAGGAGTTGGAGTCGAAGCTGGGCTATTCAAAAATCCCTATGCTATATCAGGGTACCTTGATGTACAATATTGTGCAATCTATGATGGCGAAAGAATAACAATTGGATGCGGCGCTGGATTTGAATATCCAAAAAAAGTGGTGGAGAGAGTTTTGAGAGAGGAAATAGAGATAGGTATGGTAATGGAAGAACTCACAAGCATAAGAGATATAGGTGAAACAATCGGTTCAATAGGCTATTTATCAAAAGGAATAATAAACCGCATTGCACTTACTGAGCAAGCGATTTTAATGGCACTTATACCTAGGCTGAATTCCAAGATATATTTTGAGAAATAGGAGATAACTTGAGATTGGGATAAAAAGAAAGATATCTTTTCCCAATCTCCAAGTGAATGATAGGGGGGAGACCCAAAGAAATTAATATACATTCTTATATTTAAGCATTTTGAATCATGAATCATGAATCATGAGTCATAATGAGTTATGAAAAAGTCTCTAGCTGTAAAGGTACCCAAGAAAGATGGCGAAAGAACGAGGATGCTGCTATTAGAGCAGGGTTTAATTGATAATGAATTTAAGATCAAAAGCAATGCAGATTATCTATATATCCCAATTTCTAAGCCAAGTATAGATCTTCAGCTTGAAATAATTGAAATGGAATTTGAAAAAGCTAAAAAACGCAAGCAAATAGAGAATATACTTGGATTCTCCCCAGGATTCGAAGTAATAGGAGACATAGCCATCACTGAATATGAAAGCGAGGAAATAGCTAAAGCAATTATGGAAGTGCACAAGGGAATAAAAACTGTGCTATATCCAGTTACCCCAGTGAGTGGGGAGTATCGACTGCGTGGGTTTAAAATTCTAGCTGGAGAACCAAGGACTAAAACGATATATCGAGAATATGGCAGCATCTTCGAAGTCGATTTGGCAAAGGTATACTTCAGCCCGCGTTTATCCACTGAGCGCCATCGAGTGGTTGAGCAAGTTGAGGATTGGGAATTGGCTGTGGATATGTTCGCAGGTGCTGGGACATTTGCAATTCAAATTGCGAAAAAAGCACGCAAGGTATATGCAATTGATAAAAACCCAGAGGCAATAAAATTTCTCGAGAGAAATATCGCCCTAAACAGGCTGAGTAATATAGAAGTTATTTATGGAGATATACGCGAAGTAGCGCCAAAGCTCAAAGATACTGCAAATAGAATAATAATGAACCTCCCTCACTTCGCACGTGAATTTCTAGCAGAAGCAATGCAGATCGCGAGAGAAAAATGCGTTATTCATTACTATGCAATTAGCCACGTGGATGATCTATTCCAAAGCTCGATGGAGCACATAGAAAAAGCAGCGAATGCAAGTAAAAAAAGGGTGGAAATATTGAATAAAAAAATAGTCCGACCATATGCACCGTATAAATATAACATCTGCATAGACTTCAAGGTCTTTTAGACGATCACAAATTATTAAAAATAAAAATAAAAATATAAAATAAAAAAAAGAATTTTTAAATTTAATTTTTTCCTTATTGCTGCTTTTTAATTTCAAATGCTCTGCTATTTTCAATATTTGTTTCAACTAGCAATCCTTCTCGAGTCATCTCAGCCAAAATTCTTCGAATCCTAGAATCCTTTCGCTTGTTATAAGCACCTTGTCCATAATAGACTTGAGCAATTTCTCTCACGGTCATAGGATTTCCTGCAGTCGAGAGAATGTCAATTATCCTCAGCTTTTGATCAGCTATCGCCATAGAAATTTGCTCTGCTTTTACCTCGGGCATTGGCGATTCTAATACTGGTTCTAACACTGCAACGGGCACTCGGTCCTGTGGTATTTGCAGGGGTATTTGCAGCTCTAGCGGCATCGGTTCTGTTTCTATTTTTGGTTCTGTTTGTATTGCCTGCTGCGATGGTGTCTCAGTTGCTGGATTTTCAAGCGGTGCCGTGTTCAGCGCTGTTTCATCTGCAGCTTGCACATGCTCTATTTCTATTTCAATCGCTGGTTCTGGTATTTCAAGCTTTTTTTCACTCAAGCTGGGGCTTGCTGTGAGTTGGTTTAATCGCGATGGAGCAGCTATATTTTCGCCTCCATCGGGGATTTCTGGCGGAGTGTTATTTCTGATTTCTCCTCTGCTTCGCTTAACCCTAGAATACCATCCATAGAACACAAAGGCTAGGATTGCAGTAACTGCGAATATCTCATACATTCTAATCCACCCCCAAAAAGGCTAATATGAATAGGTTTTATATAAATTTTTTGTATGTAATCCCAATTTTTATTAAAAAAATATAGAATTCTCATCCAGATATTCTAAAAGGAAGCTTTGCATCTCTAGGAATGCTCTTTATATATCTTTCACGAAACATCAACTGGCGCATTAAGCAAGACTTTGCAGCCCTAGAATAGGCTTTATGTTTGTTGAATCTATTCCAGATAACTTTAAGTGCTTCTTCTCTAACATTGCCGAAAGAAAGAGGAGTATAAGCACAGGGCAAAACTTCGCCGCTTGGAGTTATATGAATCCATTTTCTACCCGCGAAGCAGCCAAACATCTCAGGCCCCATGAAATATGGAAAGGCCGTGACTCTTGGGCCTTTGCGGAGTTTGTTCTTTGCAATGTGAAATTGCTTCAATAGCTCAACATCGCGATCCGTTAAAACTTCAGTCTCGTGCGAGAGCCATCTCCCAACTGCTACGATCTCGTAAAAAGAAAGTTCATGCACGCCTAGGTTGGAGGCAAGTTCATAGAAGGCCTCTAGGTCCTTAATATTATAGGGCGATATCACTATAAATAAATCAACCAACAAGCCAGCTTCAATTGCGTTTTGAATCCCCTCAACTGCGTCCTTGAACACGCCCTTTCTTCCCCTAATGCGATCATGCACTTTTTCATATGGCGAATCAAGGCTGATTCTAACTGCATAGAGGCCTGCTTCTTTAAGCTGCTTCGCTCTATCCAGAGTTAATCCAAATCCACTGGCAAAGGCTGCAGCAATCGCTCTTTCTCTATCTATATGTTTGATCATCGCTTCTAAATCACGCCGGAAAAGTGGCTCTCCCCCATCAAATGTGATTAAATAGCAGCCGAGCTCAAGAGCTTGATCTATTATGCTTTTTATCTCCCCTAGCTCAAGCTCGCTTTCAGATCGCATATTAGCTGCGCTGCAGTGAATGCAATTGTTGGGACAGTTTGAAGTGATCCCTATTGAAACCTGCTCTGGCACTCGCTTTTTTAATGCCGATGAAACCTGCGCCGCTATCAAGCGTTGGAAAGCCCCACTTGGAACTGGCGGTATCCAAGTTGAGAATATAATTTGCTGTTCCCCGCGTGAAATTGGTTTTTCCTGAGAAAACATTCTATTTGCACGGGATAACAACGATGCAGCTGCATAAGAAAGCATACCTCTAGGTATGAGCTTCACCTTGTGATTTAAAATCTTCACATCAATTTTCAAAAGCGGGCTTTCATATATTCTTTTTTCCAACCAACTCCCTCTAAAGTGTGAATGGTTAGTATATCCACAAGTTTTAATAGCTTGTGCTTAGCTTCGCTTTCATCGAACCTATCAAGCTGCTGTTTAGCCAGCTTGGAATGCTCTTCTACAATTTCAAAGATAGCTCTCGCTACTTCAGCGGATGAATTCCCGATATTCGCAATATTTTTCGCGATTGGGAGAAACTTGGCTTTTTGAATGTCGCAAGTTTCGAGAAATTCCAGCAGGTCATCGACTATTTGATAGGCTATTCCAAGCTCAGCGCCAAAGCTTGCTAGCCTCTCTACATAAAAATCTCTTTTACCTCTAGCTATCATTCCACCAATTGAGGCTGAAGCTGAGAATAAGGCTGCAGTTTTTCGGGATATGCATTCATAGTAATCTACTTCAGGGACTTTTATCCTGCGCATCTTTAAATCGAGAATCTCGCCTTCACTCATCAAAATCCCGGCTTTGGCGAAATCCTGAACAATAGCTTTTTCATAATTGGAAATGAGCTCCACAGCCTTTGAAATTAAAAGATCGCTGCAGAGCAGTGCTAATTCTGCTCCGAATTGTTCATGTGCAGTTGGCTTTCCCCTTCTACTTGCACCTTTATCTAGAATATCATCTTGAATAAGTGAAACCGTATGCACAAGTTCTATTGCAAGGGCAGCATTTATTGAATCCTGAGCATTCCCATTGCATATCTCTGTGGAGAGCAAAACAATTATAGGCCTGCTTCTCTTCCCTCCCCCCAAGAGAACATATTCAATCATTTGCTTTATCTCAGGATCGACTTCAAACTTTTTAACAAACTCATTTAAGCTCTCGTTTATTATTCTATATTCTTTCCAGCTAGCGATCATCCTGCCACTGCAATAAAGGTAATCCTTTATAGGCTTTAAATATATTTATCTTAATTTTAAATATAATTATTGATATTCTATTAGACGAGGGAAAGGTTTATTATTTTCAAATTTTAAAAAAATAATGGGCTCAGGGCTTGAATTTGTCACACCCTTCAAATCTCGTCATGATATCGTTACTTCCCTATTCGCTCTGAGCACCATATTTAGTTTGGTGAAGAGCATAGATATAATTACCCATGCTTTAGTGGCATTTAGCAGTGCAAAACTTCTAAAGCGAAGCGATGATGAAGTTTATGCTTGTTTAATTGGTGCAATATGCCTTGATTTTGATATTTTAATCGCTTTTATTCCCTTGCTACTGCCCCAGCTCTATGTCTTCACTCATCGGGGAGTTACTCATTCTATATTTATCTCTCCCTTAGTTTCAGCTATAGCACTATATATCTTCACCTCCAGCTGGGTTACAGCTAGGGTCAATAAATTTATAAGCATAAATGCAAAATTCAACTTGCGAATTTTACTTGCAGCATATCTAGGTGCGCTAAGTCATATATTGCTTGACTATTCCACTACCTCTGGCGTTCCAGTTTTCTATCCATTTTCCATTGATAAATACGCCGCTGAGCTTTTCCATTATATGGATTTTGGGATAATGATATTTGGAATTGGGCTTATTCTATTGCTATATAAATATAGATATAAATATAAAGATAGAGGTAGAGAGAAGATAAAAAACCCGAGGCTCTTTCTAGCTGCATTTCTACTGCTGATCTTAGCTACAGGGGGATTTAGATCCTTGGAGAAAAATAGCGCTGCTTCAACAGCTCTTTTTCCAGCTAACGTTTATCCAACTAGCAATCCATTTGTGTGGTGGATCTTAGAAGAGGATGATTTTAATAATAGCATTTATGCGAGGAGATATGATACCTTGCTTAAGACCGAGGACCTCTTGCTGAGCTACCCCAAACTTGAGATCATCGCTGGCAATTCAAGCAATTTCAAAGAAGCCTATGCCCTAGCCAAGGCCCTTCCTCAAGTTGAACGCTTCTACTGGAACTCAGCTAAGATTTCCATAACTGCAATTTATTTTAGTTCCTCTGAAAGTTGGCTAATACAGCTGAGAGATCCGCTGAGAGATGCTATTCAAAGGAGTTCACCAAGCTTTTATTTGGCAGGCAGAAGCTCACTTAATGTTTCAATTAGCAAACTTGGAGCTGAAGTCTTCAATAAAGGTTAAAGGTTATTTTTATTTATATATTGTATCATAGATATGCTGATGAAATGAGTGTTGAGGAACATAAGAAAGAGGCTGGGAAGAGTAAATTTGCAATTTTAACTATAAGTACCTCACGCTATGCAAAATATGGGGGTTTAAAGAATCCAGATTTATGCGAAGATACCTCGGGTAAGATAATTAGAGATATATTAACTGCACATGGTCACATATGCGTTGACTACTCCTTGGTTCCTGATGACGTGGAGAAGATACGTATGAGTATTTTAAATTTTATTTCAAGTGAAACAAATGCAATAATCTGCACGGGGGGAACAGGTCTAGCTCCAGGGGATGTTACTATTGAATCCATAAAGCCTTTGCTGGAAAAGGAGATCCCTGGTTTTGGAGAGCTTTTTAGGCTTAAAAGTATGAATCAAATTGGGAGCGCTGCCATGCTAACTCGTGCCTTGGGAGGCGTGGTCAAAGGCAAGGTAGTATTTTGCTTGCCAGGATCGCCTGAGGCAGTTTCCCTTGCAATCAATGAATTGATCTTGCCAGAAATTGGTCATATATTGAAGCATTTAAAGGATTAATATAATATATAATAAATATATAATAAATAGAGATAAATAGGAGATAGATTAGAGATATTTAGAAGCATAAAGAGGGTTGAATTGAGAGAAATGGAAAAGGCCAATTGATTTTTCCATTTCTATAAGTAGTCTTTCTTCTTGATTTAGCTTTTTCAAACAAAGCGAACAGTATCTTCTATCTCCTCTAACTCTAAAGATTATTCCACAACTCGGGCATTCTTCAAACATCCCTATCTCAGCCCCTTTATCAATTAGAGGATATAGTATATAAAAATTATTATTTCATAATCATTATTATGACTTAGAAATGAGGAATTATCGAAGAGCTAGCAGGCAAGTGACAAGTGACAATAACAATCTTTATATCCATCTACTTTCATTATAAAGTATGCCATGCTATTGCATAGCACGGTTAAGGAGGAGCGAGGAGTGTATATGAAACCTGAAATGGTATTAATGGTATTGCTATTAATAGCTGCGTCCTTCGCAGGTTGCGCAGCTCCCCCGCCTAAGGAAATTAAAATAGGCGTAGTAGCTTCAATGACAGGCCCAGCTAGTACAACTGGCAAGGATATGTGGCAGTCGGCAGTTTTAGCAGCCGAAGAAATAAATGCTAAAGGTGGGGTGTTTGTTAAAGAATTCAATGGAAATGCTTTGATCAAGGTAATTCAAGGGGATGATGAATCCACTAGGGAAGGTGGACAAAAAGCAGTTTCCAAGCTTATAACCGAGGACAAAGTTGACATATTAGTTGGAGGCTTCTCAAGCGCGGTGACATCTGCGCATCAAGCAATAGTTGCTGAGCATAAAGTGCCATATATAATCACAGGCGCTTCCAGTCCAACGATCACTCGAAGAACCGACATTGACACTAGCTATATGTTCCATCACTGCCCCACTACGGATGACTATGGAGAGCAAACCACTTTATTTGTCGATGAAGTAATTCGCTCAGCAATAAATGCAAAGTTCAACTTCTCTGCTGACCGACCTTTAAGATTAGCAATAATCTATCAAGATAGTCCCTATGGCAAGGGAGTGCAAACTGCTGTGAATAATACAATAGCGAAGTATAATTTGAATATACAGATTGTAGCTGAGCAAAGCTTTAAGATGGGAGAAACGGATTTTAGAACTGTTTTAACCGCAGTTAAAGCGGCCAATCCAGATGTAGTATATCCAGCTACCTTCTTAAATGAACAAATTCCACTTGTGACGCAAGCGAGAAGAGACGTTGGACTTGATACCATCTTCCTATCTGTGGAGTGCAATGACGACCCCGATTACTACAAAGGGGTTGGAACATATGGGGAGTATTCTATCCAAGAAAGCCGCTTCAGCCCATATACAGTTCCCAGAGGTGCAATTGCAAATGCCACTTTGAAGTTCAAAAACGACTTCAAGGCAAAATGGGGTGGCTTCCCAGGGATGATGGGTGCTTCAACCTATGAAGGTATTTATATAGCAGCTAAAGCTATCGAGAAAGCAGGCTCTTTAAATAAAACTTTAGTGAGAGAAGCACTTGCTACTCTTGAGATGCCGCAGATAGTTGAAGCCATGAAAGACGGGAAGATCGCTTTCTCAAAGGATTATAGAGAGAGCAAATTCGAGCTCTACATGGAGCAGCTATTCTGGGATGAGAGTGTTAAAGAGCCCAGACCTAAGATAGTGTGGCCTGATAATTTGAAGGAAACCAACTTTGTATTACCAGATTGGTATAAGCCAGGCTCATAGATATTTCCAAACTTTTTTATTTTTAATTGCTTATTCACTATGGGGTTGAGATAGAAATTGACTGAGCTGGATATTATATTGCAAGTGATCTTCTGGGGGACATATGCCGGCTGCATATACATACTTTTAGCCACCGGTTTGAATTTGATCTTTGGGGTTATGAAAATTGTAAACTTCGCCCACGGCGAGCTTTTAATGATCAGCGCCTATATCACCTATACAATATTTGCTGCAAGTGGTCTAAATCCCTATGCTATAATTCTTCTATCCATATTTATTTTAATATTAATTGGAATAACCATCGAAAGACTCTGCTTCAGGCCAATTCTTGGAACTGGCAAGCTTAATGAAATTTTCCTGAGCTTAGGCTTGATCTATTTTTTCCAAAATTTAGCTGCCTTGATCTGGACTGATGAGTGGCAAGTGATTCACAGTCCTTATGAAGCCATTGCAATTCCAATCGGCAGCGTAAAACTGCCATTTGATTATATAATAATAATTATAATCACAATTTTGATTCTCCTTGGATTGCAATTATTCCTCAGAAAAACCACACTGGGCAGAGCAATAAGAGCCACTAGTCAAAATCGAAAGGCAGCCATGCTCATGGGGATAAATGTGGAGAAAATGGATATGCTTAGCTTTGGCATAGGTTCAGCGCTTGCTGGAGCAGCGGGTACACTATGGGCGGTAAGCGGTCAGGTCTTCAATCCATATATGGGTTCAATTCCAGCGATAAAGGCATTCGCAATAATAATTCTAGGCGGACTTGGGAGCATACCTGGAGCAATTGCAGGGGGACTGCTATATGGTTTAGCCGAAAACTTCGCGGCCTACATACTTGGTGGTCCATGGAAGGATGCCACTTCATTCATCCTCTTGATCATGGTGCTTGTGATAAGGCCAACAGGGATATTTGGAGAAGCGGGAGAGTGAATAAATTGAAATTGCGATTCTATCTAGCTTTAACTGGACTGGCGCTGGCTCTATTGATACCTCCAGTGACTGGGATGAGCCTATATATTTTAACTGTACTTATCCTCATGCTGATCTTCATCATCTATGCTTCAGCTTGGAATCTTCTAGCTTATTCAGGTCAAGGTTCGCTTGGCCACGCTGCATTCTTTGGAATAGGCGGCTATGCCTCTAGCTTAATTGCCTTGAAAATGGGGCTATCGCCCTATATCACGATATTCTTAGGTGGAATTTTTTCAGCTTTCATAGGGATTTTAATAGGCCTTACCTGCATAAGACTGAAAGAATGGTTCCTAGCCATGGTAACCTTTGGCTTCGCAATAATAGCTCAAACAATTACAGTTAGCCAGCTCGCGCCTATCACTGGAGGTTGGGATGGAATTGCCTCACCTCGATTGCTGAGTAGTGAAATTCCCTTTTATAGTATATATGAATATTATTCCATACTTGCCCTAGCAATTCTCACGATTCTCCTAATTCAAATAATCTTAAAATCAAAAATTGGACTTGCACTCGCGGCAATCAGAGAAAATGAACTCGAGGCTAGAGCGGCTGGTATAGATACAGCTAAATACAAACTTTTAGCTTTCACTATAAGCACATATTTCACAGGAATAGCTGGCGCGCTGGAGGTGCATCACTTTGGCTACATCACACCTGAGATCTTCGGGATCGAGCTTTCATTCTGGCCAATAATTTATTCCATAAGTGGTGGCTTGGGCACAATAGGAGGCCCAATTATCGGAACCATTGCAGTAACAGTGCTCTGGGATGGATTAAGAATCCTAGGCTTAACCTATGAACGCTTCATCATCATTGGTTTAATGCTCATCCTCATCGTGATATTCCTCCCCCATGGCTTTATCTCGCTCTTGGAAAAGAAAAAAAAATTGAAAAACGCTTGAAGGGAAATTGAAAAATAAAATAACTATTTTTTAGTATTGCTCTCCATCTCTTTTCAATATAGCATTTACAGGGCAAGCCTTGTATTAGGTCCGGATGTTTTTCTTATTAATACAGGCTTTAAGTCTTTTCTAAACTCGCAAGAGATCTTTTCTCCTTTAATTCCATATCCAACTTCAAATAAAATAGTCATTTCTCTTCCTCAGTCTTTACCCTTTTTTAAGCTGGGATAATGCTTCGTGAACTAGTGAAAGTTCAAGTTTAGCGCATTTGCAATATCATATGGATATGAGAAAGGATTTTTCAATAGATAGCTGTAAATCTCTTATTTAGCCTCCGCAAGTGAGATATTTCTCAATTTTATTTCTCTAATT
>JAWCLZ010000029.1:0-15097 GCA_038850275.1 Methanocellales archaeon
CGGGCACTTTCTCAGTGGGATCTAAAGGTAAGGGCGAGGCAGCATTACTTAAGATCTCTACCTCCATTGGCAGGATCTCAAAGCCTCTCGGCGCTTTTGCCTCTTCTTTAACTCTACCTTTTACCTTAACTACAGATTCTCGAGTTAGCTCGCGGACTTTTTTGAAGAGAGAGCTATCCGCAAGTTTCTTAGCAAGGGTAACCTGAGCAATACCCTCTCTATCTCTTATAATTAAAAATACAACTCCCCCTAAATCGCGAATTTCATGCACCCAGCCATAGAGTACCACTTCCTGGCCCTGCATCTCGGGGTTTATCTCGCTTGTGTAAAGCTGCTTCATTATTTAAATCTCTCCCTTATGGAATCCGCGTGGGCAGGTAGTCCTTCTGCTTCCGCTAAGGTTATAATTATATCTTTAAGCATTTTTAAGCCTTCCTTGGAGGCAATTTGAATAGTGGTTTTTTTATTATAGTGATCAAGATTTAAGCCTGAATGTATTTTGGCATATCCCGCTGCGGGTAAAACGTGATTAACTCCTGAGGCATAGTCTCCGAGAGCAGCTGGAGCGTAGTCGCCTATGAATATAGTGCCAGCGTGCTTTACTTTATCCAAAACTAGTAAATATTCTCGAAGCATTAGCTGCACATGCTCAGGAGCAATCATATTAATTAGTTCAACTGCCATATCTAAATCTTTAACTAAAAAGATCTGACTCTGCTTTAAACTTGCCTCCACAATTTCTCTCCTCTTTGCTCTCTTAAGCTGCCGCTTGAGCTCACCTTCAACTTTCTCAGCTATTTCCCGAGAAGGAGTTATTAGAATTGCAAGTGCACTTGGATCGTGCTCTGCTTGAGCAATCATGTCAATTGCAATAAATCTCGGTTTAGCATATTCATCAGCCACGATTACAACTTCGCTCGGGCCTGCCGGGAAATCAATTTCCACGCATTTCCTCACCAGTAGCTTTGCAGCAGTGACAAATACATTGCCAGGGCCTATGATTTTATCCACTTTTTTAATGCTCTCAGTGCCATATGCAAGAGCAGCAATTGCCTGCGCTCCACCCACTTTATATATCTCATTCACCCCTGCAATTTTAGCAGCAGCTAAGATTAGAGGATGAACATTGCCCTCTTTCCTAGGTGGAGTGCACATTGCAATTCTATTTACCCCTGCAATTCCTGCAGGTATAGCTGTCATTAGCACAGTTGAGGGATAGACCGCACGTCCCCCTGGGATATAAATTCCAATGCTCTCAAGAGGCGTGATTTTCTCCCCTAGAACTATGCCTTTATTAAAAGTAAGCCAGATTTTCTCCTCAAGCTGCTTTTGGTGAAATGCTTTGATATTCCCAGCTGCTTCCTCAAGGCTTTTCCTAAGCTTTAAATCTAAGGTTTCAAAAGCACGATCGATCTCCTCTCCCTGAACTTGAATTTGCTTCAAATCAACTCCATCGAATTTTTTAGTATATTTTTTAATCGCAGCATCTCCATTTTTCTTAACATCTTCTAAAATTTTCTCAACATTTGAAAAAACACTCTCCAGTATAAGTTCTCTCCTTAGAACTTGCTTCAATTCAGCTTCATTCACCTTTGAAATTTCCCGAATCATAAGCAACCCTTTTAGAGTCAAGAGTTTATATAAATTGCTAGGTAAAGCTATTTAGCCAAGCATTGAAAAACAGGGTAGCGATGGTGGAAGATGGTGGAAGTCTCGCTCGTATTGCCGGCTTATAATGAAGCCAGTAGAATTGAAAATGCTGTTGAAGCTGCCTCAAAGCGGCTGCGAGAAATCACAGATTCTTTTGAAATCATAATTGCTGAAGATGGCAGCACCGATGGAACTGATAAGATCGCAAGTGAGCTTGCTAAGCGCTTTGATTATATCAAGCATATCCACAGCCGAGAAAGACTAGGCAGGGGGAAAGCTCTTGCTAGAGCTTTTTCTTTTAGTCAAGGCGAGATATTTGCTTACTTAGATGTTGATCTAGCCACTGATGTCAAGCATATGGAAGAGCTAATTCAAGCTATTCGAGAGGGCTATGATATTGCAACTGGCTCGCGTCTTTTAAGCCAGAGCGAGGTCAAGAGACCCCTGAAGCGAGAGATCGCGAGTAAAGGCTACAATTTTCTAGTGAGGCTATTGCTGAGTTCTAAATTAAGAGACCATCAATGCGGTTTCAAAGCCTTTAAGCGAGAATGCTTTGAAAAGCTCAGCAGCCAAGTTAAAGCGCCTCACTGGTTCTGGGATACTGAGTTTTTAATCAGAGCTCAGCGCGCAGGGTTCAAGGTAAAGGAATTCCCAGTGAAGTGGCATCACGCTGGAGCTACTAAGGTTAAACTGGGTAGAGATATACTAGGTATGGGAAGCAGGATATTTGCACTCTGGTGGGAATTTAATCACGGGAAAATTAAAACCCTGTTTGCTTTTGCACTTGCTCTCTTAATTTTATATTTCCTCGCGAATTTATTGAACATTTCAAGAGAGGCATTATTTGAAGCACTTGCAAAGCTGAACTATAGCTTTTTAATCCTCGGCCTCGCAATATACTTAATTTCATGGCCTCTTCGCGGACTTAGATATCAGCAAATCCTCACTAGAACTGGGAATCAGCTGGATTTAAATTTTCTCATAGGCATAATATTTCTGAGTCAATCAGCAAATGTAGTGCTTCCAGCGAGAATTGGTGATTTAACTAGAGCATATTTATTGAAAGCTAAACGCAGCATTGCTCTTACAACTGGTTTTTCATCTCTTGCAGTCGAGAGAATTTTTGATGTAATCGCGGTCACTCTAACGGGAGGCATTGCCCTTGCAATTTTAACTAAAGAGATCTCTCTTCTACCTGAGGTAGTCTATGTTCTTGCACTTGCTTCTCTATTAATCTTTCTATTCCTGCTTTTCGTTCTACTATTCAAAAGCCAGCATTCAAACTCAAGTAATGGTGGAATAAGGAGATATCTAGCTAGATTTTTAAGAGAGATTCAATTAGTTTCAAGGGATCCGAAATCCTTTTTCTCTCTACTTATATTTTCACTTGCAATTTGGTGTATAGATGTATTTGTTTGCTATTTCATTTTAGTTGGGTTTAATTCAACTGCGGCTCTATCCTTAGTTTTCCTCGCAGTAACCCTGGGGAATTTAGTTAAAGTAGTGCCTCTAACTCCAGGTGGAATTGGAACATATGAAGGTGCTCTCGCTATCGTATTCAAATTAGGAGGAATTCCAGCTAGCCTCAGCTTTATCACTGCTTTTTTAGATCATTTGATTAAAAATACTGCAACTTTGATTTTTGGCTTGTTCTATCTCTTGAAATTTGAATTAAGCTTTGAAGAGCTTCTGGGGAAGAGGATATGATCTCCTGGTGGCTAAATTTAGAGATCATAGGTTTAGCTGCACTTCCAATTGCAATATACCTCTGCAGGGAGCTTGAAGATGTGGGATATGCAATTGCAAAGCTAGCTGGCTTGGTACTCGTTAGTTACCTCGCTTGGCTGCTTACTTTTTTTTATCCATATGGCATAGGGGTGCTTTATTTCTCCCTAGCCGCAGTTGCCTTTTTTTCAATCTATATATTCTTCAAATTCAAAATTGAAATAAATATTAAGCGCTTTTTGAGGAATGAAACGATTTTTAGCTTTGCATTTTTAATCTTCACCTTAATTCGAAGTTTTAGCCCTGATTATTACTGGACAGCTGGGGAGAAAATGATGGAGTTTGGCTTTATAAAGGCAATTCTACGCAGCAGCTTTTTCCCGCCCTTCGATCCTTGGTTTGGGGGTGAAGCCATGCATTATTATTACCTTGGCTTTCAAACTGTGGCAAATCTTGCTTTACTCTCAAATGTAGATCTATCCCTTGGCTTTAACTTAGCAGTTGCAACTTTTTTTGCTTTAACGTTTAACGCTGCATTTGGAATTGGACTTAGTTTATGCCGCGACTTTAAATTTGGCTTCCTCGCGGGTTTTTTCACAGCAGTTATTGGCAATTTAATGGGCTTTCTTCAATTGCTAGCTGCATTGATTTATTCAATCTCCCCCTTAACTTTCTATCAGCTTTATAATCTCATAGCTAGTTCTCCACCATCTTTGGAATTGATTTCATTCACATCAAGCTGGTACTGGGCAAGTTCAAGGGTTATTCCCAATACCATAAATGAATTTCCATTTTTCAGCTTCTTGCATGGAGACCTTCATCCTCATATGATCTCAATTGCCTTTCAACTTCTACTGCTCTACTTACTCCTCGCATTTTTCATTTCAAAGGAAGTAAAATGGAGCTTGCTCCTCATTATAGGCATAGCTCTAGGCTTCCTCTTTCCATTGAATAGCTGGGACTTCCCCACCTATGTTTTTTTAACTCTAACTTCTCTAGCGCTCAAGCTTCATAAGGATTTAAAGAAAATGCTGCTTGCCTTTGCGATTGTTTTAAGCGCCATTATTCTCTATCTTCCTTTTTTCATACTCCTTGCTTCCCCTAGGGAAATTGGAATGGTGATTGAGAGAAGCAGTCTTTCAAACTATCTAGCGATCTTCCTCATCTTTTTATTTCCAATAGCTTCATATTTATTAGCTAGCTATAGAGCGAGATTTAGAGATATAGTTATCTTAGCACTGCTGTGCTTATTCTCAATCATTTTAAATGCACAATTGCTCATCATCCTCCTTCCAATTATTGCAATTAGCATTATTTTACTATTGAGAGAACGCGATGCAACCAAGCAATATATATTATTATTAATATTAACAGGTGCTTTGCTCTCGCTATTCTGCGAGTTTTTCTATATCAAAGATGCCATGGGATTGCAATACCATAGAATGAATACTGTTTTCAAACTCTATCTTCAAAACTGGCTGCTCTTCGCAATCGCTGCTTCCTACGCTTGCTATAGCTTGAGAAAATTGTTTTTTGAAAGAAAAACATGGGCCGTTGCAGCTTGCACTCTAATTTTAATGGGCTCATTATACCCTTTTCTTGCAACTTATCTCAAGTCCGATGGATTTAAAAATAAACCTATACTCGATGGCACTCTATACATCAAAAGAGAGCATAGAGGGGAGTATGAGGCTATTCAATGGTTAAATGAAAATATTAAAGAGGCAAAAGTAATTCTGCAGGCACCTGGGAATTCATATACTTGGAGTTCATATATATCGGCATTCACAGGCTTGCCCACGCCCATTGGCTGGGCAGGTCATGAGGTAAACTGGAGGAATAACTATGAAGAAGTAAATCGCAGAATAGCTGAGGTGGATGAGATCTACACTTCCTCAACTTCAAGAACAAAAGAGCTCTTGAAGAAATATGACATTGCATATATCTATGTAGGCAGCGCGGAGCAATTGAGATATGGGAGCTATGCAGTGGAGAAATTTAATTCATATGAACTAATTTTTGCAAACACCGAAGCAAGGATATATAAAATCTAGCAGAAGATATTATAATAAAATACTAAAAATAAGTTAATTTTTCTACATTTTTACGAAAAATATTTATATTTATGTTATTAATCTTAATATGATGGCGAGGAAGAGGATCTTGGTACCGGTAAAGCCAACTTCAAATCACAGCAAAGCTATTAATGCTGCACTGGCACTAGCAAAGGAATTAAATGCAGAGCTTCATTTCATAACCATATTACCCAGAGAAGGAATTGAAATTTCTAGAGAAAAAGCAGCTGCAAAGCTTGCTCAAAATGTAAAAACCTGCTTAGAGAATAAGATAAAAGCTACATATGATTTAATAAATACAGATAAAAAAGAAGAAAACATCAGTGAGGAACTAACTAGATTGGCTGAGAAATTCGATCTCGTGGTAATGGGACATACTCAATACAACCCTATATATCGATTTCTGCGTCGAAGTCCAACCGTGGAATTGATCAATAAAGTATCCAATACACCTGTGCTAGTAATCCCAGAAGCCCCGCTACCTATGAAAAATCTTAAACCTCTTTAACAGCATGTGCGCAATTTCTTTCAATAACCACAAGCGCACTTCTCCATACATTTTTCTCCGCCAATATAAAGTGCAGTAAAGCTGCATATCTCAACTAATTTTATCATCAATCTGCACTATTTGTATTTTGCTCTCGCAAACTCCAGCACCGGCAAGTTCAATGATGCTCATAAACATTACCATTATCAAAAGATCTCGAAAGATTATCGAAAGACTTATATCAAACAAGAAAACAAGAATGGAAAACAAAGCAGGGGCTTGGTTTATATGGGGGCAGTTGGTATTAAATGGCCTGAGTTTTTATTCATTCTAAGTGTTCAATTCTTTGGATTGTTCGATGGGCTATCGACATTTGCATTGATCCAGAGGTATCCAATAGCCTATGAAACCAGCTTTTTCCTTCGGAAAATATATTTAATGCTAGGCCCAGTTGGGCTGCTGCTAGTCAAGATCTCCCTTACCATATTCGCCCTCTCCTTGGCATATTTTCTATTTCATTTCAAAGCCAAGTGGAGATATATGTGCATTGGAATAATGAATGGCGCGCTAATCGCTGGACTCTTAGCGGGCACCTCAAACATGCTGCTTTTAATCAACGGCTCCTCAATATATCTATTTAGCTTAAATACCCAGCAGCTTTGCTTAATCACGATATTTACCCTCTCCACTTTAGGCTTAATTGCTGATATAAAAAATGCTTTTAAGCACACAGAGGAATATAGTGCAACGTGCTAATAAATTTCTAGATAAATTTCAAGGGCTCCCAATTAACTTATCATTATTACTTTCACCCTTTGAAACTCCCCTTTAAAAAGCAGCAAGCGAAGCAGATCTTTATATTTCAATTTCAATTAGTATAGTAATAGAACTAAAACTATGAATACCTGGATCCTAACCCATGGAGATGCCGATGGCTTATGCTCAGGAGCCCTAGCTCTAGCTGCATATCCTGAAGCTCATGTTTTCTTCACAAATCCATATGGATTACTAGAAGACTTAGCCGCTATAGAGGAAGCTAGCTTGGTAATCATATGTGACATAGCTCTATCAGAGGGCCGCTTATCTCAAGTTCTGGAGAAATTCAAAGCCATTGAAAAGAAGGGAGAGCTGATTTATATAGACCACCACCCACTTCCAGAGGGAATTTCTAGAGAGCTATTGCCAAATAGAATAGCTCACGAAATTGGTTACTCTGCAGCTGAATTGACTTATCGCTTTTTCCAATCCAAGCTTAATCCTAGACACTCTAGGGTAGCTATCTATGGTGCCATAGGAGATTATTTAGAACATACACTTTTTATTCAACAGCTGCTTGAGAAATGGGATAAAAGAACGATCTATTTTGAAAGTGGAATAATTATTCAAGGAATCGAAGGGCGGAAGAGAGACTATACACTTAAAAGAAACATAATCTCACGCCTGGCAAGCAACTTGCCTCCAAGTTTTGATAGTAAATTAATTGAACTAGCTATTGAGCATTCCCGACGCGAGGAAGCTGCAATATTAGAACTCCCAGATAAAGTGCAAGTGAAGGGAGATATAGCCTATGTGCTTAATTATCCCTTTTCTTTGGGTAAAACAGCCCTTTACATCTCAAGCCTAACCAATGCATTGATAGGCATAGCAGGGGAAGACTGGAAAGGCATGGTTGACATGAGCTTGAAAACCCGTAGCTTGGAAATCAACCTCAATAAATTGCTCCGAGAGATATGTCCAAAACTAGGCGGAAGCGGTGGAGGCCATCCATCAGCAGCTGGTGCCAGGGTTCCAAAGCAATATTTCGAAAGATTCTTGGATGAATTAAATGAATACCTCCGCTGGGTGAAATAATATGAATATGAATATGAATATGAACATCCTCAAAGTTCTAGGGAAACATGGAGTAACGCTTGAATCCACATGGGAATCAGCAGTGGCACTATATGAGCCCAGGGGAGATTTAAATGCTGAGGAAAGCAAGCTGGAAATAAAAAAGCGATTTAAAAACGAGGTTGAAAAACAATTGCTCGATCCCAATGTTTACCTGCTTATCGAGGCTGCGCTATATCTAGATGAAAAGCATAAGCTAAGCGATTCTGAGAAAAAAACTGGCCCAGCATTTATTTTGGCTGATGAGTTAATTGGCATGGCAATTGCTGAATTTATAGGTGGAAAGAAAGCGCTCTTTAATTTCATAAGATACGACCAAGCCAAACCAGGAGTTCTATCCAAACTAGATGTATTTCTAGACGATGCCATTGCTGGTTTAATTGCAGGATGCATGACCAAGATATTCGAAAATAAGAAGTGATTAAGTAATAGTAATAGTAATGGTAATGAAAAATATAATAATGAAAAGTGTAAAGCAGCTTATAATTAGCTTGAGTTTGCTCTGCGGAATAACTACTGGATTTATCGTCTGGCTGCTCTTCTCTATAATACCAACTTTAAGTCAAACTCCAGTCCTCGCTGGTATTATCACAGGAATCACTGTGACTTTGACTCTACTCGGAATGAGCTATTACACTATATTAAAAGTGTAGTTAATTTTGTCTTTAAATTCAAATCTCTTTCTCATTAATTCCTCAGGAAGCTTGGAATTCCTCAGCCAAGGCAGAAATTGGGTTAGAGCTTTCATAAGCTAATCTTCTTTTAAAATAGGATTCAATTTTTATCTGGGACTAAGAGATAGGAGGCGAAAATATCGAGCTTTTTTTATGCTCCGGTCGGGATTTGAACCCGAGTCCGCGGCTCGAAAGGCCGCGATGATTGGCCGAGCTACACTACCGGAGCAACTTCAGGGTATGTTTACTCTATATTTATAGCTTGCCTATGTGATTTAAAGTTTTAATTTTAATTTTAAGATTTTCCTAGCATTCTCGCCTAAAATTTTTTCAATTGCTTTCTTGGAAATTGGCAGGGATTTGATTTTCTCTATATTTTGCTTTAAATCTCCAATCGCTGGATAGTCACTTCCATAGATTACTTTGTCTTGGATTTTCTCAAGCTCTGGATAGTATTTAAGTAAATTTTTAGGGGGTAAGCCCGTTATATCGAGGTAAACATTAGAGTGAAGCTTAGCGAGGAAATAGGCTGTTTCATACCAAATTCCCCTCCCTCCGTGTGCTTGAATGATCCTTAGCTCAGGGAAGTCAACTGCTATATCATCGAGATATATAGGATGGGCAAATTTCAATCTCGAGCCTTTGAAGATAGATGAGCCCGTGTGGAAGATTATGGGAATCTCGAGTTCTTGAGCACGCTTGTAAATTGGATAAATTTTCTTTTCATTTGGATAGAAATACATATATGGCGGGGAGAGCTTAAGCCCTTTCATCCCAAGTTTTTCAATTGCTTCTTCAAGCTTTTTCACTGGATTTCTCTCTCTATTTGGATTGATTGCTGCAAAGGGAATGAATTCCCTTCTAGATGAGCAGAATTTAGCTACATATTCATTTGGCACCACTCCAGTTACTCCTTCGCATGCCTCGGCTAGTATCACTGCATAATCAATGCCTGCGTTGGAAAGCTTTCTATATAGGAAATCAGGGGTAATTTGCTCATTGAAATCCTCGGGATTCATGGAGCGCCAGTATTCAAGCAAGCTCTGGCTATACATTTGATGCTCGCCTATGTGAACGTGGAAGTCAATTATCATAAAAGCTACTTATGTTCATGCTGATATATACCGCTATATCCTTTTTTAACCTCATTTGTTCTTAGAAAAACCAACTGCATTATCCTTGCGTTTTGTTTCAATCTCAATCCATTTTCATTGAAAACCACTAACAAAACCTCGCTTCTGCCCGAGTAACCCGCATCCCAAAATGCAGTTTCAATGGCTGCTCCGCATCTTATTAAACTTGACCTTGACTTGCCTATGGCGATTAAATTCCTAGGTATATTGACAATTTCATTTAAAATAATTCTATAGCAGCCTCTCGGGAGGAATAGCCAGCCATGGTGATCGAACTCTAACTTCTCGCCTTTGGGAATTTTTCTCTCAGCATTTTCAAATGCAATTGCTCCTTTTTCAAGCAGTGCTTCAACTCTTTGAACCGTTAAGTCAAATCCATTTGGCTGAAGCTGCTGTTTTAAATCAATGTAGTTCTCGATAAGTGGTATATTTTGCTTCAGCAGTTTTTTTATCTCTTTGCTATTGAGTACTGCATTCATATTTCGCTTGAGATTTGAGATTTGTATTTATATTTCAAATATGCTTCTACTATCTCGCTGCCTTCTATGAAAACAAGGTTTCTTTCACGAGCATATGCTATTGCTTTTTGCTTTGGAAGCGCTCCACCGGTTTCATCGTCAAGCATTTCACAGAGCACCATTGCAGGTATAATCCCAGCTATCTCAGCTATGGCTATGGAGAGTTCAGTTTGACCTTTTCTCTCCATTAAAAGTTTATCTGCTGCTCGTAGAATATGCACGTGACCCGGGGAGCGGAAGTATTTGCCGAAGTTAATTGCTCCTCCATTGAGTGAGATTTCCACTGCTCTAGCTATCTCTCTTATAGTTAGGCTTCTATCGCGATCTGTTATGCCTGTGAAGGTATTGCGATGATTAACTGAAATCGAAAAGGAAGATCGCTTATCATAGGGTATATCGCCTATGCGCTCATACATTGTTTCAATAGAGCGATATCCATTGCCACTGGAACTCGCGGTTTTTAAGATATCGAACATATAGGGTAAGCCTAAGATTTGAGCTGATTTTGGATGTATCGCAACGCAGATCAATCCCCCTCCTTCCCTTCTCATTCTAGCTACATCTGAAGGGGTCATATTTATTGCGGGTGCAACTAAATCTGTCTCGCCCTCGCGATCGTCGAAGTCGTAGATTAAGATCGTTCTGCCTTTTCTAATTGCCTCAATGGCTTCTTGAATCATTTGATATTCTCACTTCCACTAAATCGCCATCTTTCAAGTTTAGTTTTTGCCTTAAGTTAAAGGGAGCTATGAATTCAAGTATATCAGGTGGATAATGAGTGCGCTCAGGTATTACCACTGCCCCTTTGATTTTGCTAACCACTGCGCCTTTGATTTTGCCAAGCTTAGCTGGGTAGACTTCTCCCCCTCCATAGGTTCTTTGATGGGATTTGAAGCCATGCAGCGGGATTCCATGGTTGAGTCTTTTGCGCTCTAAAGTGCTTGTTTCATCTAGTTGGAGATTCAAAGTGCCTGGGAATGGCTTGAATCCAAGTATTTTCTCAAACTGCTTCACATAGCCATTAAGTGACATGTAATACTGTCCCTCCCCCAAGCCAGTGATCACCCTTCCCTTTAATTCACGGGGTTTGGATTTGACTTTGAAAATTTTTTTATATTCACTGTACTCTTTTTTAAGACTTTCCACTCCCTTTGGAGTTAGCAGGATCATTTGCCCCTCGGGTATATGTTTTCTTTCGATCAAGCCTTTTTTTTCTAAACTTTGGAAGCGCCTTGAAGCAGTTTGAGGACTTGCTTGAATATATCTTGCGAAGTCTAAGGTTGATAATTTTACTGGAGTTTGGATAGCTCCCAAGAGTGCCAATTTTTTCAATGCCAAGATATCGCTCATAATTTTCTCAATTTTGAGATGATTATCATATTTGAGATATATTTTAAGTTTTTGGTTTGATTTTATATGATATGAAATTCTTAATAGTTTTCTATCATACTATAGTATGGGATGGGATTGAAAAATGGAAATGACGAATCTTTACATTGTTGGAACTGCGGGTAGCGGCAAAACTGCGCTTGCCAGTGCTTTTCAACACTGGGTGCGCAATCGTGGCTTTGAAGTGGTAATGGTAAATCTTGATCCAGGTGCTGAGCAATTGCCATATCAGCCTGATATTGATATTCGAGACTGGGTGAAATTAGAGGAGGTTATGGATAAATATAGCTTGGGGCCGAATGGCGCTCAGATTTTATGTGCAGATTTAATTGCTTTAAATGTTCAAGAAATCAAAACAGAATTAAATGGATTTGAAGCCCCATATGCAGTTATCGATACCCCAGGTCAAATTGAGCTCTTTGCATTCAGACCTGCGTTTAAAATATTCATCAATGCGCTGGGGAAGAGGTCTTTTCTAGCTTTTCTATTAGATCCCTTGCTTGCGCGCTCCCCTGAGGGTTTTATCTCGCTCTTGCTTCTCAGTGCTTCAACTCAATTTAGATTTGGCTTCCCTTATCTAAATATTCTCTCCAAGGTTGATTTGCTTGATCAAAAAGAGGTGGAAAAAATAGTTAACTGGAGCTTGGACTTTGAGAGTTTATATGAAGCATTGCGTGCTTATTCTCCATCGATGGCGAAGGAATCTTCTCTTGAGTTTTTTAAAGCTCTAGAGGGACTGCATGCTTATACCAGTAAAATAGCGCCCATTTCCTCAATTACCCTTTTCGGAATTGAAGAGTTATATAATGCGATTCAGCAGATATATATGGGTGGCGAAGATCTAGTTTAAGGGCTTGAGATTGACTTGAACATCTTTTCTCCTTCTTCTGGGAAGAGCTTCAGCAGCAAGCTATGCATCACTTCAAGGTCATCTTGTTCGCTATTGAAACCACACCACATATATGCTAATCTCGGGCCGTAGTTGAAAAATCTAGTACCTAGTTTCTGTAGTTCGTGGGCATATTCATTTATTGCTCTTTCATCGATGTATATCAATACATTAAAGCCATTTATATATCCAAATGCGCGAAGTACATCGTCACCGAATCTCATGCAGTCAGCATATTCCCTTGGAGGGAGATTGTAGAGAAGCTTTACCTTCTCTGAAGGGATTTCCTCAATGATGTTTAATTTAATTTCATTATATTTCATTAACTCAATCATTTTATCGCTGGTGTAGTATTTTCCCTCGATATCCTTGAAAAAGCTTATCAAATTCGCATTTGCAAATATCTCTGCCTTCTCCGCTTCTTCACTATCCATTTCAAATTTTATTATCATTTTATTTTATCCCCTTTAAATTCTCAAGGCTTTTCATTCCCTCTGCAATGCTTTTGCTTTCAATTACAAATTTTGCATTTATTTCATTCAGCTTTGGTAGTAACTCGCGCCATTTTATTCTCCCTGTGCCAATGGGCAAGTGGTCATCTTTTTTCCCGAGGTTATCGTGGAGGTGCACATGGGCGATTTTTTCTGGATTGTTCAAATAACTTTCAAGGGTTTTAGTTAAATATGCATGTCCCACGTCGAGGGCAATGCCTATGTTCTGATCTGAGTTTTCAATCAAACCGAGGAGTTCTTCAAGGCGCTGGCCTAGCATTTGCTCTATATTTGGCATGTTCTCCAGCACTACTTTCACGCCATATTCTCTAGCGTGTTTTCCAAAGATTTTTAATGCAGTTATGTTATGCTCCCAAGCTTTATCTGGCAGCTGCGCTCCAAGCGGGGAAAGTATACCGGGGTGGATAACGACTGTTGAAGCGAAGTTTGAGGCTTGCTTGATGCAGCTTGAGATTTCTTTTACGCTCACCTCCCATATCAGCTGATTTAAACTCGCGATATTCAAGTCTGAAAATGGGGCGTGCACTGTTATTTCTAAATTTGTGCTGCTTGCTATAGCTTCTATGCGAGGTATATTTTCATTTAATTTTTGCTTGCCTTCGCTTACAATTTCCCAGCCTTGGAAGCCTATTTTTTCAAGTTCAAAAGCCCATTCAAATGGATCTTGGGTTAAGCTAAGCGAGGAAAAGCTGAGTTTCATAATCCTCCTTGAGTAAGTTTAGTTTGCTGATATTTAATGTAGAGCCCTGAGAGATTCATTATATCTCTAATTATAATAGCTAGGATTTCAATGCTTTCTTCCCTCAATTGCTCATCAATTTTTTGAGCTTCATAAGCTGGATCTTCGGGTGGAATTGCGATCTGCTTTATACTTTCCCTATATTTTTTAATTCGCGCGTCCCTTATTTCAATTATTCCCGCTGTTTCTCTAGGAGTTATGCCTATCATTTTCAGCTCGGATTTAAAGCAAGGGCGGTTGAATAGCTTATTCAATATATAGACTGAGACTGGGAATTTCTTCTCAGGGTGAAGCTCGATTATCCTTTCCCCTATCAAGGTATATATATCTCTCTTTGAAGTTGATTTAAAGGAATAGATCTTCGAGGGAGGTATTTCAGTTTCATTGATATAGCCTAGGTCTTTTAATGCTCGAAGATAGCCTGTGAGCACAAGCCTGTGGTGCTCTAGTCCTTTTGCCTTCAATTCTCGAGAGATGCCACTTATGGAGAGCTGCTGCTTTTCCAGAAGGCCTTTAAGAGCGAGGTAAAGATTCTCCATATTTACCTCAAAATGGTAACAAACTTTTTGATCAAATCTGGTAATAAAGATTTCGCTTATTAATTATATTATTTATTATATTTATTAAATACTTTTTAAGGTAAAAATTAAGATATTCAATGGCTATTTAAAACGCGATGAAGCTAAACCTAGGTGGCATAACGCAGATCTCAACCATAGACTGGTATGGCAAAGTTGCAATGGTAATATATCTAAGAAAATGCAACTTTAAATGCAAATACTGCCAAAATTATGCCCTTCTCGAGGGAGATAACCTCGTGGACATAGAAATAGTGGAGAAAGAAATTGAAAAAACTAGAGATTTCATAGATGCAGTAGTTTACTCAGGCGGAGAGCCAAGTCTTCAGCTGCCGCAACTGGAAAGAGTAAGCGATGAAGCAAGGCAGCTTGGATTAAAAGTTGCAATTGAGACAAATGGAAGCATGCCCGAGAATATAAAAAAACTATGCCTTGGGAAAAAAATCGATGCAATTTTCCTAGACATCAAAGCTCCGCTATCAAATGCAGAACTATATCGCGAGATAACAGGTGTAGCCTCAGCTGAAACCATTGAGAGAATAAAGAGAACCATTGAAATTTGCAGAAATAGCAAAGTTGAATTCGAGGTTAGAACCACTGTATTCAAAGGGTTAAACGCTGATAAAGACCAAATAGTGGAAATCGCTAGATCAATTTTAGGCTGCAATTGCTATGCAATTCAACAAGGCAGACCCGAGCTTGCTTGGAGCGAGGAAATCCAGCGAAGCTCTCCTCCATCTAGAGAAGAACTAATTGAACTCGCAAGAGCAGCCAAGCAATATTTAAAAGAAGTGAGAATTAGAACTAAAGAAAAAGGCAATGAGAGGATAGGATGAAA
>JAWCLZ010000030.1:0-14153 GCA_038850275.1 Methanocellales archaeon
AGTTAACAAGTGCTGCAAAACAAATTGCAAAGGGAAATTATTCTTATAGGGTGAAGATTGAATCAAGAGATGAAATAGGCGAACTTGCGATAGCCTTTAATCAAATGATCAGTGATTTACAGCATAAAGAATCACAATTGAAAAAATATTCCGAAGAGCTAGAAGAAAAAGTGAAGTTACGTACAAAAGAACTGCAAGAGAGAACTAAGGAATTGGAAAGCTTCGTATATTTTTTATCGCATGACTTGAAAAATCCCTTGATCTCGATTCACGGATATACGAATATACTTTTGAAGGAATACGGAGATAAGCTGAGCGAAGATGGTAGATTCTATCTAGAGCGCATTTCTAGTAATATTGAAACCATAGAAATGCTAATTAAAGATTTGCTTGAGTTTTCAAGAATTGGAAGAATACCTCAGCCATATGAAGATATCAAAACTGCGGATTTAGTTAAAGAAATCTGTGGGGAATTCAAGCAACGCAATAAGCAGGTTCGATTTATCATCCAAGATGGCTTGCCTAATATATATGGGGCGAGGGAAAGGATTGCTCAAGTATTTACAAATCTCATAGATAATGCAATAAAATACATGGGCGACCAAGCTCAACCAGTAGTTGAAATTGGATATAAAGATCTTCAGAATAAATGGCAGTTCTATGTCAAAGACAATGGCATAGGCATAGCTGAAGAACAACAGAGCAAGCTCTTCCAACCATTTCAACGGATTATAGATGAAAGGACTAAGAATATTAAAGGCACTGGCCTAGGTTTATCTATTGTGAAGAAAATAGTGGAACTTCATAATGGTGAAGTGGGAGTGGAAAGCAAGACTGGAGTGGGTTCAAAATTTTATTTCACAATCCCAAAAAAAGGAGGAGTTAATATTGAGGAAAATAAATATATTACTAGTTGAAGACAACGAAGACCATATTTTCTTAACAAAGAAAGCAATACAAAGCACCTTGGGCAATTTAGATTACGAAGTACATGTGGCTAGAGATGGAATGGAAGCAATTGACTTTATTAAGCATATTGAGAAGTATAAAAATTCTCCATTGCCAAATTTAATATTGCTTGATATAAAAATACCAAGAAAAAATGGTTTTGAAGTTTTAAAGGAATTGAAGGAAGATCCAAAGTATAAGAAGATACCCATAGTCATGCTTACATCATTAGAAAGTGAAGAACACATTGTTAAAAGCTATGAATTAGGAAGCAATAGCTATGTCGTTAAGCCATTGGAATATGAAGCATTAATTTCAAAAATTAGAGAAATACCGGAGTACTGGTGTAATATCAATTATTTACCTCCTGTGGAGGGATGAAAATGGAGAGGATATGTTGCGAGAAATGCGATTTCTTTGTAGAATGCATTAAAGGAGTTGAGAAAATTGAACTTGGAGAACTGAGAAAAATACTGCTCGTAGAGGATAATGAAGATCATATGATTTTGATTAAAAAAGTATTAATCGATAAATTAGATGTTGATTGCGCTATGACTGGTAAAGAGGCATTAAAAAAGCTAGTTGAGCATCAATATGATATGATATTGTTAGACTACAAATTACCAGACATCTCAGGCATAGAAGTCTTGACTAACTTAAAGCAAAAGGGCTTAAATATACCAACAATCATAATCACTGGAGCGGGTTCGGAAGAAGTCGCTGTTGAGGCAATGAAGCTTGGCGCTATGGATTATATTGTTAAAAGTAAGGATTATTATGCTCAGTTACCACAATATTTGGTTACAAATTTCCAGAAATTCAAGCTAGAACAGAAAATAAAAGAAATTAGAAAAAGTCTTAAAAATATTGCTGAAAGTTCTGCAGATATTATATTATCAATTGATTTTGAAGATAAAATAAATTCCTGCAATGAAGCTGTTGAAAAAAATTTAGGTTGGAAAAAAGAGGAACTAATAGGTGAAAAAATAGATAAATTATTTCCAAATCAAGCGCTTGCTAAGATAAATGAGGTGAAGGAAAAACTGAGAAAAGGTGTATCCATAAGAGACTTTGAAATTCAATGCTATCATAAAAATGGCAGCATAATGGTTTTTTCCTTCACCGTATCTCCAATTAAAAATGCTGCTGGCAAAATCATAGGTGCATCTGCTATTGGTAGAGATATAACCGTGAAGAAGAAAATTGAACATAGAATTGCCCAAGCAGAAAAGGAGATTGAAATATATGCCAAATTACTCTGTAACGATATCTATAATATGAATCAAATTGCAATTGGCTATCTAACACTCTTAGTTGAAACAGAAAAATTAACTGGTGAGCAAAAAAAATTGATCATGAAAACAATGGACTCCATTAAAAGCAGTTTAAAATTAATCGATAAAGTTGGAAAGCTTTATAAATCGAAAAAAAATGTTGATGAAATCCTTCGCGAAATCGTCTCTGAGTTTTCTGAAATTGCCAAGAGCAAGGAATCTAAATAGGGGGTAATTTGCATGGACGATTCCAATGTCATTGTTACTTATTTAATAAGATGCTGCGAGCTATCTGAAGAAGAAGCGCAGCTTTTTTATGGTTTAAATAAATTTGGACCAAGCAATGCTAGCAAGCTAGCCAAAGAATATGGCTTGCCTAGGATGAAGGTCTATCGCATTCTTAAAAAAATGGAGGAAAAAAACCTGGTGAAATTTCTTCAAGAACGGCCATTTAAATTTGCAGCTATTCCAATTCGAGAGGCTATTTCAGCTATGATTGCAAGTAAAAAGAAGAAAATCGCTAGAATACAAAAAATAAAAGAAGAATTAAAAGATTTTTTAAAATTTGATATTTCATTAAATCGATCAATTGCAGTGAAATTCAATATAATCCAAGGCAGACCTCAAATACTATCTACAGCTGCAAAGATGCATTTAAAGGCGAAAAAAGAAATTTGTATCATAGCGCCTAAAAATGCGTTAGTACGAAATATTGCTAAAGGTATAGACGATATTTTGGAGAATTGCAAAAAAGTTGGATTAAAGATACGTGTCCTTACAAATATAGACCGCGAAAATTTGGAATCAGCAAAAAGATTTCTGCAGTTCAGCGAAATGAGGCATTTCCCCTTAAATGAAATGGGAGAGTTAACAATAATTGATGATAAAGAAATCCTCGCTGTTATTTCGCCCAGTCCGTCTCCAAGCTTAAATGTAAAGGATGAAACTGCGATTTGGACAAATGCAGCTTGTTATGCAAACTTTCAAAAATCAATATTTAATGAGCTATGGAAAGATGCCTTAGATGGCGAGAAAAGAATAATGCAAGTTGAAAACCTACCCTTTAATCCCTTATCTCCCGCCTCGCTGCCCAAGTATAATTCCAGATAATTCCCATTCGATTAAGGCAAATCGAGTTTTAAATAGCATATCTTGATATTGAATAATAATAAAAAAACATTAATGTTGCATTAACTTTCCTCCGTTTAATTTTTTCAGTTGCTACATTTGGAGAAGTCTTTTAATTTCATTTATTGGGAGGAACCAACTTGTTTTTAATATTTTTTTCAAACTCAATAAGCTCCTCTAAAATCCACATAGGAATTTGAAGATCAAGAGCAAGAGATAGCTGATGAATACTGAATAAACTTGAATTACGAAAGAATTCCAACTCTTACCAATCAAGGTTTTAATTTTGAAAATTGCTTCACTGCTTTATTAAGCACTTCGATTTCCCATCGCTCCTCATACAAAAGGGTGGAGAGAGAATAGAAGTGATTTTTCCCACACTAAGCCCAAGTGCTTTCATAGGTGTTACAAAGTTAATTCCTCGATCAACCAGAGCTTGAAAGCGAACGAAAGAGTAATAGGCTTTATCCATTATAAACACCACCGATTTTAAAGAAAGCCAATAAAGAGCTCTATCAAGCAATCCCTCAAACTCAAACGCTATCATGCACACCTCAGGGCAATTGAAATAGCAATAGGCAAGAATCCATAAAAAAGAAGTATGAACCTTACACCATAAACAATATCCTTATCCATAGCACTATATCCACGCTCAGCAAACCTATAAATTGCTTTATTAAGTTCGAATAAATACATTCCATCATTAGAAATTCTCAAGCGAGAGCGAACATTAACTCGCTTAAAAAGATACTAAGAACTCTAACTTTTTCAATGAGATTCTCCATAACTCCAACAAAAAAAGTTGGATCTATACCATTATCATTTAAATCTACAGATCTTCCTTAGATAGCTATTCACCTCGCGCACTATGTAAATCACGCAAGCTATCAACTTGGAGACATATAAATTCAAATAAACCGAGGGAATAGAGTAAGCTCTATGTTTGATGTACCTTAACATATTTATCAACTTCAAGTTGCTGAGATAACTCTTTTAATCTACCGATCAATAATATCAAGCAGAAGATTTAGAAACCCGTTCTAAGTCTTCGCAACATAATCCATCCCTAAAAAGGGGTTATGATGCTGCTTCACTTCCCGCATCCCATTATGAAGCTTAGGCTTTATATTTACCACATGGGTCAATGCGACCCCAAGAAGTGCACTGCTAAAAAGCTAGCGAGGCATAAATTAGCCGTAATTTTAACAGACATCAAAGCCCTACCAGCTAATCTCCTCTTCCTAGATCCCACTGCGGAGAAAGCACTTTCCCCTAAAGATAGAGAACATGCTAAAAAAGGGATAGCTGCACTTGACTGCTCCTGGGAAGAAGTGGGTCGAGTTTTTCCAGCTATGAGGAGGAAAAAACTCTGGCATAGAGCGCTGCCTTTTTTACTACCAGCCAATCCAGTTAACTTTGGCAAGCCATTTAAGCTCAGTACCCTTGAAGCTTTTGCTGCAGCGCTATATATTCTGGGCTATAAAGATCAAGCAAGTGAATTATTAAGAATTTATAACTGGGGATTGCATTTCATCGAGCTTAATAGAGAGCCATTGGAGGCTTATGCTAGTGCGAGGAATAGCTGGGATGTGGTAAAGCTTCAGAGGGAATTCATGCAATCATAAGAATTATATCAAACTTGCACTATTTAGAAGGATAGCGAGGTGAATCCATGGCGCGCTTCCCAGAGGCTGAGAAGAGATTGCTCAATGTGAAGATCTGCATGTCTTGCAATGCTCGCAATCCAGTTAGAGCTACAAGATGCAGGAAGTGCGGCTATAAAGGTCTTAGATCTAAGTCGAAAGAAGCTAAGAAGTAAGCTGTTATGAAAGTAGATCAAATTAGAAGAGAGGAAATAGATGAAAGCATAGAGAAGGGTGCTGTATTTACAATTATGAATAGAGAAGAAGCTAGATATGCGATAGCAAAAGTTGTGAGCATCATTGAAGAGAAAAATCTGCTGGGTAAATTTTTACCTATGGGGAGAAGGACTCTGGGGCGCGTTAAAGAGGCAGAGATAGAGCTGATGAAGATCTTCGATAAACAGCTTAAGCACGGGAAGGTATACCCCAGGACATCGAGAGATAGCATAATTGCATTTATAGGCGGATATATTGCTTGCTTAAATAAAAACCGCAGCTAGGTTTTCAACTTCTCAACTTCTCAGCAATTAAATTTGAAACATCCACCACTGCGAATTCATTTGGAATGGTATTGGTTGAGATCAATTCATTTATTCCAGCGTGATATATATTTAATACCACATCACTTGTACTAAGCACAGCATGGGTAAAAGCTGCATGTATTTTTTTAGCTCCCTGCTTCTTCAAGCTTTTCGCTAGTTTTATCACTGTATTCCCAGTGCTAACTATATCATCGACTATTAAAACATCTTTATTCTTAACATCCACATCCTTAAGTTTAATCTCCACCTCAGTGGGTGAGATGCGTTTTTTCTCAATTACATCGTAATCTGCATCAATCGCATTCGCCGCTGCCCTTGCCCATTTCCTTGCTTCTACATCTGGAGCGAGGACTAAGGGTTTCTCCAACTTCGCTGATTTAGCTAGCATTGGAAATGCCGTGGCTTCCTTTAGTTTTATGGAGGTGAGCTTGGCCATGTCTTTCAGGGAGAGTCTGTGAGTGTGAATATCAACGCTAATAAGTCTTTTAACTCCAACACTTTCAAGAAGGGTGAAAAGAGTATGAATATTAATGGAATTGCCTGTGGTTAAGCGATAGTCGCTGCGCGTATAGCCTAAATATGGCACTGCAGCAGTTATATGCTTTGCCCCTAAGTCTCTTAAAAGATCGATGGTTAAGAGCATTTCCATGAACATCTCATTTGGCCTAGGCGCCATGGTTTGAACGTAGATCACATTTTTATCCACGCTATCAACTTGTACTTGAAGCTCTCCATCGGGAAATCTAATTAACTTTGCAACCTCGAAGTCGCAATTCAATTGCTTGGAAATTTCACGAGCGAGCTTGGGCACACTCGAACCCGCTATTACAATTCTTCCCATTTAGATCTCCTCAACTATTTCAAAGCGCATTCCCTTTACCACAATTCGCTTAGATCGCTTGGCAACCCCTTTAATGAAAGCTGGTTCCTTGCCTAAAACCCGGCATAGATTAGCAAGCGAGCAATTGCCCTTGCTTACTTCTCTTTCAAGTTTCTCCACGTGCTCTTTGAACTCTTCATCGCCAGATAGAGCAATTGAAATCAGCGTGGCAAGTTCTTCAAGATCGCATTGAAAGTTTGCTCTGAGTTTTGAAAAAGCAGCGTGATATTCCTTATCCGGGGTCTTTCCAGGCTCAGGCATCCTCCACTGGCTTTCAACCAAACCACCCTTTTTTAATACCTCCAAGCTTCGCTTTACATCTATGCCTAAAATTTTCTTCAACTCCTGCTCTGTCCTCCAGCCCTTGGTTAATTCATCAAAGACTATCTTGTGTTTTCGAGAGCCAAATGCTTGCAGTAGAGGAACTAGGTCCGCGGGATCATTAACTATGCGCGTTCTTTTGGGCATGTTTAAATATCATTTCTCCGCAAGGCCAATAAACTTTTTGACTTTTTGACTTTTTGAAGAAAATTTCTATAAGGGGAGGGGTTGGAGTTATTAAAAAAGGTCTCCAACCCTTGGGAGATAGGGGGCCATTGTATTGGGAGTCCAACTTCTAATTTAAAGATTTAAAGCAAGAACTTATAAGGTTTATTATCTAAATATCAATTATAATTATTAGAATTGATAATAAGTTAAATAGCATTCAATACCATTAATTCCTTTGACAGGGGAGTATTTCGCGCTGGAATGCCAATTGCAAGATGCCAAGCTGGAACATCTTTTGCTACTAGAGCACCTGCAGCTACCATTGCTCCCTCTCCTATTTCCACGCCTGGTAAAATCGTTGCATTAGCTCCAATGCTAGCTCCTCTCCGTAGAATTGGACCTTTTAACTTCTCTTTTTTTCGAATAGGGTATTTATCATTAGTGAGCACTGCACCTGGCCCTATGAAAACATAGTCCTCGATGACTGTTTCCATTGGAATGTAAGTGCGGCTCTGCAAACTAACGTTGCTGCCAATTTTAGAGAAGCCTTCGATAATTGTACCCGTGCCTATCATTACATTATCACCAATCTCTGTGTTCTCTCTAATCAAAATCCCATGTCCGGTTTTCAAATTTCTCCCGATTTTCACATCGCAGTAAATGATTGAATTTGATCTTATCAATGCATTCTCCCCAATTTCACTTCCCCTATAATTATATTCCTCGATCCTCAAACCCATTGCAGCGATTTCTTGCAATATCTTGCTAGTTGGATAGCCAATAATGGCATTCTCCAGTATCATCGATCCTCTTCCAATTTTGCTATCTCCATAAACGCGAGCAGAACTATGAATAAATATACCTGAATGCATAAAGAAAGGTGAGTGCTTAGAAAGCTTATACTTTGTTCTTGAGCTACTTTACTTTGTTTCCTTAATTTTACTCGCTAGCTTTTTACTTAGCTCAATTATCCTAGCAATATCTTCTCCACTTGGCGATCCATTTACTTCAATTGCTCCAGCTATTTCAATTTTATCTGCTCCAAGTATCTCCTGAATATTTTTAACAGCTCCCCCGCTCCATCCATAGGAGCTCAGCATTGCTCCAAATTTCAATGGCGGGCGTAGAGCTTTCACAAGGTAAGCAGCATAAACCGCTAAAGGATGTGCGCCTCCCAGCACCGCAGGTGTGCCTAGAACAATGGCCCTTGAATCAACCAGGTCCATGGCTACATCGCCAATATCAGCTATAGCAAGATTATGCAGCTTGATCTCGATTCCCTCCGAAGCAAGTGTTTCTGCAAATGGCTGAATCATCTTTTCAGTGCTCCCCCACATAGTTACATAGACTATTGTAGCTTTTTGCTTGGTTTCGCCATTTGCCCATTTTTTATATGCGCTTAAGATGTGCTCAGGGTTTTTATAAACTACTCCGTGGCTTGGAGCTATCATTTCAATTTCCAAGTTCTTTATCTTCTCCAGTGCTTTTTGAGCCATGGTTCTAAAGGGCATCATTATCTCGCCAAAGTATCTTTGAGCGTGTATAAGTAAGTCTTCAACTTCATCATCGTACATTCCACTTGCAATATGTGAGCCGAAGAAATCACATGGGAATAAAATTTTATTCTCCACGAGGTAGGTGAAAATTGTCTCAGGCCAATGGAGCATGGGAGCTTCTATGAAGCGCAGAGTTTTACCCCCGAGATCAAGGTTTTCTTGATCGCGGATAGAGATTATTCGCTCCTGAGGCACCTTGTAAAATATTTGAGCTAGCTTAGCCCCTTTACTTGAAGTTATAAGTTTAACTTTGCTGTTGATGGACATTAAATATGGAATGGCACCAGCGTGATCGGGTTCAGCATGATTCATTACCACAAAGTCAATTTCACTGGGAGCTAGAACTCTGCTGATTTTTTCTTGGAATTCTATTTCAAAACCTGGGTTTACAGTGTCGATCAAAGCCTTTTTTTCACCCGCTATCAAATATGAGTTATAAGTTGTTCCCTTTGGAAGTGGAATTAGTGAATCGAAAAGCCTGCGGTTCCAGTCTCTAACGCCAACCCAGTATACATCTTTAGATATTTGAGTTATATTTCGCCAGTTCATATTTTTCAATTTTGGCAATTTTGCTATATAAACAAACCTGATTTTATATATTTATAATTTATATATATATTTATAATTTCATTATGATGTCGGGAAAAAATAAAAAGCCATTAAGCTGGGCGCAGATTACAGTTCGCTTAGACAAGGGAGATGAAGGTTCAATGATCTTGGCCTCGCTACTTGGATATAGCACTGGGGATAAAAAAAACTCCAATTAGAAACACCATTCAAACTAGTTTATCCCGAAGGGGATTGCTATTCGCAGTTAATCCATATGAAGATGCAGCGCGAGCAATTGATAGTTGATTCAAGGGGACAAGAAATATTTGAATATCGATGATATCACTAGAGAAATTGAAAAACTAACGGGAGAATTTGGCAGTTTAAAGGAAAAACTAAGATGTCTTCCCGAAACAGAGGGTCCAAGCCATATTATTAAAAATATAAATTTATTTATACCAGTCTAGACTTTCGCTTACATAGTCTATCAAGCTATGGAATAACTCCTTAGATTCTTTATTCATCGAGGTTTTATCTATGGCCTCAATTGCATTTCTAGAATACTCCCTCGAAACTTGCTTTGCTTTTTCAAGTGCCCCACAGCTTCTAACTATATTTTTTATCTCCTCAACTTGCTCTTTCTCAATTTTCCCCTTCTCGAAGATTTCCTTTAATCTCTCAAGTTCTCTATCCCTTGCTAGTTCAAATGCATAGACTATATGCAGTGGCTTCTTGCCCATTATTATATCTCCATGCGTTGGCCTGCCATATTGCTCTTCACTTGCAAAGGTGCCTATTATATCATCTTGAATATCAAAAGCATAGCCTATTGAAAGCGCTGCTTCATTGATGAATGGATAATCTTTGACTGGTGCACCTCCAAGTATAGCTCCACTCATGAGACTGAGTTTAAATAGCGAGGCAGCGCGCTTCCTCGCCATAACAGCCCATTCTTCATAAATTGGTAGTTTATACTCAAATAGTAAATCAAGTACTTGACTTTCATTGATCTCCGCATAGCAATTTGCAAATAGCTCTACAACTCGCTCTATCTTTGCTTTCTCGAAATTCAATCCTAGGATTATTTCTATTGCCTTTGCAAATAGAATGTTGCCATAGAATATCGCCACTCCTTCCCCAAATCGATCGTCATAGTTATAGAGCCTGTGGAAAGCCTTGCCTCCCCTGCGCATGCTATCTTGGTCAACAAGGTCATCGTGGATTAAAATACTATGTCTGAATAGTTCTATTGAAGCGCAGAAATCCAAGAAGTTTTCACCCACTTTTCCAGTATAGCCTTTGTAAGTTAAAAGGCTGGAAAATGAAGCAATCCTCTTACCCTTTCTAAGCACATATTCCTCGCCATTTTTAGCGAGTGCAGCGATGAATTCGTGGTACTCGCGAGCTGGTCTCTCTTCTCTTTTAAAAAACTCCTTTAGCTTGCGTTCAACCTGAAGGGAATATTCATCCATTATTTGCTCTATTATCTGCTTAGCAATCATATGAAAAATTATTTCTCTATCAATGGGAGTACTCTGCTTTGGAGATAGTTTAAGAAGATCTTCTCTCGATCGATCTCGCTCTCAAGTGCCATTATCTCTTGGGGATATGAATTAAGCCTTGTGCTATATTCTGCAGGTATGCTTAAATCAAGTTCCTGCAGTATATCAAGTGCTATTTTTAATTTCTCTTGATTTTGCCTCAAAATTTGAATTCTACTTAAATTTGCATCTATCTTCGATTTATGTTCATTTTCAAGCTTTTTAATCTTCATATATACCTTATCCATTGATTTATCCTCGACTTGTTGAGCAGCTGGTGGTTTTGCTTTTTCCCTTAATATGGAGCTAATTTGCTTAACAATTTTCATTTCCTCAGTTTTACTATCATCCATCTTGGATCTCCTAAGCAAGGAAGATGGAGAAAATAATATGGCACAATTTTTCCCATCCCCATGCTTAGTTGTTAATAATAAATAGAAATATATAAAGGTTTTCGTAGATTGGTGGAATGGTTTAAATAGTTTTTATTTTAAGCTTATGATGATGCTCAGCAACTATGAAATAAAGATAAGGTTCAATTCTAAAGCTGAGTTGCCGCAGTGGAAGGGATCGACTTTTCGAGGCGCACTGGGGCAGTGCCTGCGTAGATCTTGCTGCATTAACTTGGATTTAAACTGCAAATTCTGCTTACTAAGAAGTAAATGTGCTTATTACTATATCTATGAAACTTCTCCCCAAAGTTCTTCAACAGTACTGCGCAAGCTTCAAGATGTACCCCGCCCTTTCGTTTTAGAGCCGCCTAATGTGGCTAAAACTGAGTTTACTGCGGGGGAAGAAGTAGAGATGAATTTAATATTATTCGGGAGAGGGAATGATTACCTTCCTTATTTCATAGTTGCTTTGAGAAATCTAGGTGAAATTGGAATTGGGAAAAAACGCAGGTTTAAATATGGTAGATTTACTATCGATAGTATCTACGTTACAAATCTTAAGGGGAGAGATTGCATTTATAATAATGATGGATTTGTTTATAATAAGCAGCGCACGATGGGTTTGAATGATTTCTATGAAAATAGAGAAGTTGACTGCGTGAAAGTGGTATTCACAACTCCAACTCAGCTTAAGAGTGGTGGAGAATATATTTCTGAGTTGGATTTTTATACATTGATGCGCTCTCTACTCTGGCGCTACTCAGCGATTGCTTACTTCCACTGTGGGGAAACAATTAGCGAGGAATTTGTAAATAAGATTCTAGAGAACGCTGATAAAGTAGAACTTGAGAGTTATAAAATAAATATTATTGAAGAACTCGAGCGTTATTCCACTCGCAGAGGTAAAATGAAAATGCCTCTCTCATTCGTTGGTGAGTTTTGCTACCGCGGTAAAATCGACCGCGAGAGTCTCGCGCTCCTCAAACTTGGGCAGTATTTACACATAGGTAAAATGACTCCATTTGGATGCGGCAAATATGAGGTGATAATCTAGTTTTAATATCTCATTTTGATTATGATTATTTAAAAATGCAAACCAAATAACCGAAACCTTAAATAACCAAAACGTGGAAAAATCCTCTGATAACTTTGAATGATAAAATAATAATATATGGGGAGCACCCAGATGAAGTTCTAAATCCAAGCAAGAATGAGAAATATAGAAGAAAATATCCAAGAGTATTTGCACCATTACAAAATGAAGCATGGAACGCAGTTAAAGAAGGAAGAAATGTAGCGTTAGTTGCACCAACTTCATCTGGGAAAACGATGGCTATTGCGGCACCAATTTTTGAGTTTAAAAAACCAACAGTTTTTATTTATCCATTTCGAGCATTGGTTCTAGATCAAACAAATCAACTTGTGAGGATTGCAGAACTATTTGAAATTAAAAAAGAAGAATTTGGCACAATTATAGGAGGAACGAGTTACAAAGAGATCGCTGAAGCATTGGAAAGGAAAAATTACATCTTAGCAACCCCTGATAAATTAATATCATTATTACAAGGAGGAAGAGAGGGCGAAAAAGCTTTTTTAAATATAATTCAAAAATTTAACTTCGTTTTTGACGAGATTCACGTTTATAATTCTTTAATGCGAATCTCTCTGGTCTATTTTATCCGGTCGGTCAAGAATTGGGAGAACTTAAGGCGGGAAAAAGCGAATTTTTATTTTATTTCAGCAACCTTTCCAGAAGACCTCTGGCAGCTATTAAAACGAGAGTTGGAGATGTTCGAAAAAGACAAAATTGAAGGGGTGTCATTCACAGGGAATGTTACTTTACATATCAAACCTTGTAAGGAATCTATTTGGTCTGAAAACGAAAACCCGATTGTAAAAGACATAAAAGATTTGGAAATAACAAATAATCTCGTTTGCATCTTTAATACCGCAATTAAGGCTTGGAAAATAGCTGAAGGACTATTTGGCAAAGAAGAAGCACTAAATAAGATTTTCGTGGGACAAGATAAAATGGCTGAAAATCAACGAGTGAATAACTTTGAAAATTTCATATCAAATAAAAGTGAAGCTCTAATCGGCTCCCCTGCTATAGAAGCAGGAGTCGATTTTACAGCGAAAAATCTTGTAATTGAGGAAACTTTTGTCGATTCATTTGAGCAGAGATTTGGGAGGGCCGGAAGAAAAGGCCAAGATGCATTTGTGCTAACCTATAGCGATGTTCTTTACAAACTTAACAGTGTAGGCGAACTTAAATCGGAATACGAAAGAATGGAATTCTTGCAGTTAATTCGAAAGAACTTCAGGATGAAAGAATCAAAGAAGATCTTTGAAGGAGTTGGCACCTACCCTTATTATCAATTCTGGAAGGGCCAAGGCAATATTTTTGAAAGAGAGCATATAAAGATGTGTGAAGAAATGAAGAGTAAGGGCGTTTATAGCCTCCTCGCATTCCGTGGTTTTACACCATACATAAAATATGAAACGGGAGAGTCGATTGGTTTCAAATCACTATTCAGAAAAAACCTACCAATTAGAAATGGAAAAGTAGTGGGAAAGCCAGATATAAGAAAATATTTCTATTCACCAAGAAGGGCACCAGTGCCTGCTGATCTAAAAAACGTTGCAATAAAAGATAAGGTCGATGGTTCTGCAGTATTCTTAGGTGAATTTGCATTTCACTTAGATAGAGCCCGGAAATACTGGACAGTATTGGAGATTGCCTCTCCAGATAGCGATGATAATATACTGCTTCGAGTCGGTGAGAAAGAATATGGAGTATTTCCCAATGGCGCCAAGAATGCAAATGTGAGATTCTTAGAGGTGGATGCATGAACAATGTATTTGAAGCTTTCACCTTGCTTCCTGCCAAACTTCAACCAAAAATTACCATTTTTCAGCATGGCGTTGATACATATCAAGTAGTAAAATATCTTATCGATAAAAATAAGGATATAATTCAAAATTCTGATTTAATACGGGTCGCAGCTCTAGTGCATGATATCGGTAAAGCTGAGCAGAATTGGCAGAGAGACCAATGGATACACACCAAGCATACTCGTAAATATTTAGAGCCCCTCTTGGAAGATAAATTCTTTGTGAGATTGATTAAAGATAGAGGTCTCAAAATTCCTGAAGATAGAGAACTTTTGGTTAGAATCTGTGAGGAGCACCATAATCCATCCCCGCAATT
>JAWCLZ010000031.1:0-4657 GCA_038850275.1 Methanocellales archaeon
TGTGCAATGCGATGATACGGCGCTTTGAGATGGTGGAAAAAGAGGGTAGATTTGAGGTGCTGCACTGCCATGACTGGCATCCCGTGATGGCTTTGAATTATTTAAAAAAGCACCGCGGTTATCCCTATGTATTGACCTTTCACAGTACTGAGTGGGGTCGAAATGGCAATGCCTTTGGCACTTGGTGGGAATCAAGAGAAATCGCCCATAGAGAATGGCTCGGGAGCTATGAATCCTCTCAGGTAATCGTTACCTCTCTAAATCTCAGGAATGAGGTTCAATTTCTCTATCAAGTTCCAGATTACAAGCTTAACATAATACCCAATGGAATTACACCGGGAAGAGTTAGAAGAAATCTAGACCCTGGGAGGGTGAAGGAGAAATACGGGATTCATCCTCTTGCTCCACTTATTTTATTCATCGGCAGAATGCAGCATCAAAAAGGCCCTGATCTACTGGTGGAAGCTATACCCCACGTGCTGAAGCATAGATGGGATGCAAAATTTATCTTCGCTGGCGAGGGCGATATTAGAGCTTACTGCGAGCATAGAGCATTTGAACTTGGCATAAAGCATGCTTGTAGATTCACAGGCTATATAAGCGACGAGGAATGCATTGAGCTATTGAATGCCTGCGATATGGTTGTTGTGCCAAGTCGAAATGAGCCATTTGGCATTGTGGTGCTGGAAGCCTGGGATGCTGGCAAGCCTGTGATTGGGACTGAGGTTGTTGGATTAATCGATAACTTCAGGAATGGAATTAAGGCATATATGTCCCCCGAATCAATTGCTTGGTGCATAAACCACGTGATTAACAATCCCGAATATCTGAGGCGAATGGGGGAAGAAGGAAGAAGAGACGTTGAAAGACTTTACGACTGGAATACCATCGCCGAGGATACCGTGGATGTTTATCACCATACTTATTTAGAGGGTTAATCTTATTTTTGAGAATCAAAACTGAGAATTTGACCGATAAAATAAATTACAGTGCCCTGAAATCTATTTTTGATATTAGGGATGGCATTTGCACCTGGGATTAAAAAAGGCTGCTTATATTACAAGGTTTGCGAAAATGCAGCGCTGCAATGCAAGGTTGAGAATCAAACCTATGAATACCGCTCCACTGCTTTGCCCCTAAGAAAACAGTGAATTTGCTCAGCGACTTTCATCGCTTTTGAAGTTCAGCAAACTCCGCTGCCCTAGCTCTATGATATGCTCAACCTTCACGCCCATTTGCTCAAGCAATTGAGCTAGCTGCCAGCGGTGACACTGCTTGGGTTTCTTTTCAGCGCACATTATCGCTAAATTTTCCCCGGTTTCTTGAGTTGATTTGATTTTTTTAATTAAACGTGAGAATCCCCTTTTAAATGCTTCTCCACGAAACTGCTGAAATTCACCCAGCTCTGGAGAGTGAATGTATTTTATTTTCCTAGCCCTTAGAGTTCGCTCTAAATTGCTTTTATTAAATTGCTCAAATAGTGAATCCGGGTAGGATCGAATATCTATGACCTCTGAAATTTTATACTGCGCGAGCAGTGCCAAGAATTCCTCAATACTTCGATTCCCATGTCCAATTGTAAAGCAGCGCATCAGCTTTAATAAAAGCTATGGAGATATAAATAGTTTAAATCGCTAGTAGCAAAAAATCAAATGCCATTTTCAAGCAAACAGCTAAAATGAATTCTCCATCAACTAAAATATCGCGAGCAACTTTTCTAACCCTAGGTTCAATTCCCCCAGCAGGTTTAGCTAGAAAGGAGATGTATATTAGACCAGCTAGCCAGCATGTGAATAGAATTATAAATTGCGAGCTAATGAAAAATAACATTGCAATAAATATCCAGAAATGGAGCGAGTGATGTAGAATTTGAAGTATATTTTTTGCCTTTTTCTCTCCCCAGTAAATGGGCAGAGTTTTAAGTCCAGCAATTGCATCCCCCTCAACATCTCTGAAATCATATATAATTGTATTAATAAAACTCTTGAGTGTGAAGAAGGAGAAAATTGAAAAAAGTGCAATTGCATCCCTTGACCAGTGCTGAGCAATGGCAGCGATACTTATCCCCCAAGTTAGAGCCACAACTAGATTTTTGATCCCTAGGTTGCCCTTAATTTTTAAGCTATAAGTACTTAGCTGCATACCATTGCTATAGATATAGCCAATCAAAAAAGGCAGGAAGGCAACGAAGAGCAGATCAAATTGAGCGAATAAATATGCTCCAGCTGAGAAAGCGAGGACGCTAATTAAAATCGCTATGAGTTTGTTGGATGAGTTCAGTTCCCTTCGATTTATCCTATCCTCTTTGCATCCTGAGCTTCGATCCAGAGTATAGGTGGCATAGATTATCAAAAAACCAGCTAGATATATAATTAAATTTGGCTCTATATCGAGCATGAGAAAAGATATATGAAGCCTGCACGCTCCTGAAAATGCCACCACTATGGAGGCACTTAAAAGTCTTAGAGTAGAAAGATTATATTTCAAATTTTTGAAAATTTCATATTCGAGGGCTTGAATATCACCTTGAGTAGCCTCCATAAAATCCCATCCACTGACTCCCTAATTTTTTAAAAATTACTTCAATATGTATATTTCAAACTGATAAAAAATTTCAAAAGCATTAAAATTATAAAATAATAATTGAAATTAGGCAAAATATTTAAATTAGCTCGATCAAAAAAATTGCTGTGAAGGATTTACTGGATTTAATTTCTTATTCAGAGAAGAGAAAAAATCTCTTAATACTCCTACAAGAAGGCCCCAAAACCCTAAGCGAAATCAAAACCCGCTTAAAAGTAACCTCCACAGGCATGCTCCCCCAAATAAGAAAACTAGAAAAAAGAAACCTAATAAAACAAGTCAACAAAGAATACATATTAACCGAACTCGGAGAAATAATCACCCAATACCTAGCACCCTTAATAAAAACCTTAAAAGTAATAGAAGCCAATGAAGAATTCTGGACAACCCACGACCTAAAAGCAATCCCCCCCCACCTCCTGCAAAGAATAAGCGAACTCGGAGAATGCAAACTAGTGGAAAGCAGCTTGAATAGCATTTATGAGCTTCGCGCAGAGTTTATGGAGAATATAGCGAGGTCCAAAAAAATTTCAGGGATTTTCCCAGTTTATCATCCAATGCATCTACCCTTATTCTTGAAAGTTGCTGAAAAAGGTAGCGATATCACTCTCATTTACATTGAAGACGTTATTGAACGCATGAAAAATGAAAATCCCGAGCAGTTGAAGAGATATATAGATTTAAAAAACGCGAGAATGTTCATCTCAACTGAAGAGATCAGACTTTCGAATGTTACCACAGATTGCTTTTTCTCACTATCGCTTTTCTACAAAAGGGGAGATTACGATCACCAGCGAGACCTCTATAGCTATGAGCCTTCTGCTGTAAAATGGGGCTTCGAGCTTTTCGAATACTATTTGAAAAAAGCCAAGCCAGTTACAGATCTTTGAATTCACATAAATCAGATTTTAATGCCTTTAAAATTTTTAATGGATTAAAAATATGTATTCTTTTTTTAAAATATAATTAATTGAAAATTAGAAAGCAGAGTGGAAAATTCGATGAACAAGAAAATAATGATCGTTGAGGACGATGAAGAAGTAAGAGAGCTTTATATAGCTATGCTGGAAGAAAGCTATTCAATAATCCCAGCAGATAGCGGCAGGGAGTGCTTAAAAAAACTTGGAATCGAAAAACCAGATTTAATTTTACTTGATATATTAATGCCTGATATGAATGGCTGGCAGGTTTTGGAGAGAATAAAGGAAAACATTGAAATGGGGGAGATACCAGTAATCATGCTCTCCGCATTGCTGCCAGAGGCCAGCGCGCTTGATAAAGAGATCGCGGGTTATTTAACAAAGCCTGTTTCCAAGCAAATGCTCGCACGCGCAATAGAGAGCGCATTCAAACTGAGAGATCTCATAAGAGAATATAAAGCTGCTCTTAATTCTCAGATTAACAGCATACAAATTGAGGAGCATAAAAATAAAATTCAGCAGTTTAAGAAAACGCTGCTTAGTGCAAGCAAGCTGCAGCTGAAAATTGAATCGCAAGCCACGTGATTCACCCAGTCTTCAAAGAGAATGGTAGGATCCAAGTGAATGAAAGGAAATGAAGGGAGACCCATACCTGCTGCATTTAAGCCAATGTGTAAAAGCGCCGAATCCAAGGCTCCTAGGCGTTGCAGCAGTGATATACCAAGGGTGGAAAAAGCACTCTGGCATTGGAATAAGAAGTCTTTGGTATAGCAACATCGATGCTGTTAAAAATCGCAATTTTGCAAATTTTTGCAATTTTAACTCGCAGCTGCAGGAATCTGCCTCAGCCAACTAGGAATCCTGTGCCCGGGATTTGCTGAATACTGAATCGAAACCTATTTATTTCAGGAGATAAAGAAAAGCAAATGTCTCCCCCTATCTAATTTGGAGATTGGGAATGCATTTTTTCTCCTCCCAGTCTCCCAAACTCACTTTAGAAAAAATTAAATCAACGCGCGCCTTAGTTATTTGGCAATGGAGAAGAGAGAACTCGGGATATATGCTGCAATTTTAATAGTAGCCCTGTGCCTGCGCTTCTATCAGCTTGATGTTCGCCCTCTCCATCACGATGAAAGCGTCCACGCTTGGTTTTC
>JAWCLZ010000031.1:4667-11339 GCA_038850275.1 Methanocellales archaeon
CCTATTATTTAAATCTAAATACCTATGTTTATGATCCAACTTATCACGGCCCCTTTCAATTCTACCTCACTCGCGCAATTTTTTCCATTGCAGGAGCGAGTGATTTTACCGCTAGACTGCTACCAATATCTTTCGGAGTACTATTAGTCGCGCTTGCCTTTGGCTTGAGAAAGCAGCTGGGAAAAGCAGGCTATCTAACACTGGCTTTCTTCCTCGCGATCTCTCCATCAATGCTGTATTATTCAAGATTTTTCCGCAACGATATCTACGTAGCAGCTTTCTCCCTTGCAATTTTGATTTGTGCTTTGAAGTATGCTGAAAATCAGAAAGCAATTTATTTATATCTAGCGGGAACTGCAGCCGCTCTATCACTGGCTGCGAAAGAGAATACATATATTAGCATATTCATATTCCTCTCCTTTGCACTGCTATATTTCTTGAACGAGAAATATAATCTGAAAGCTAAAGCAAGTTTAATTCTATTTGGAGAGAGCGATAGAACTAAGCCTCCTGCATTTCCAAAGCTGGAGTTTAAAGCAATTGCGCTCGCGGTTTTAATCGCAGCTGCTATATATTCCCTCTTACTCTCAAACTTCTTTTTTAAAATCGAAAATCTCCTAGGCATTGAATCTTTCGACCCAGTTATGCGATTACCAGCTCCACTGCGAGCAGTTGTAACTTGGATTTTAACCCATGGCAAAGGTAGGATCTCAGGTCCATTTTACTACTATCTCCCTTTTCTATTTCTATATGAACTTCCCATTGTAATATTCGCTATAGCCGGTTCTCTCCATTATTTGAAGAGCAAAAATCTCTTCATGATCTTCACAGTTTACTGGGCAGTGGCGAGCTTTTTGATATACTCCTATATACAGGAGAAGGTACCTTGGTTAATCCTGCATGTATTGCTCCCCCAGTGCATAATTGCAGCTAGCTATATAGGCAAGGAGATTGAAAGGCATTCAAAAAGAACCTTTTTAATTTTTTTAATCTTAACATCTTTCCTCATCTATTCAAGTCTTAACTTGAACTACCTCAATTCCTATAACCCACAGGAACCGCTGGTTTATGTTCAAACTTCAGGCGATGTTAAGAGGGTGATGAATAAAATCCAAGTGCTTTCAAATAACTCGAGGCACGTGCCAATTACAATAGTAGCCAACGACTACTGGCCATTTCCTTGGTATCTGAGAGAATATACAAATGTTAATTATGGAGGTAACTATTATCACGCAAGCTTCATAATCTCCTCAGAGTTAGAAGGAATTGCGATGGAGAAAGAGCTAAGTGGAAAAGGCTATTTAAAAGAGGAATTCAACCTTCGCGAGTGGCATGTTTTCCAAGTTGAAGATTTAACATTAGAATTTCTACTGTTTCGAAGAGTAGCAGCGCCGAATGGAGCACTTAAATTAATACTCTTTTACAAGGTGTGAGAAATGAAAACAGTTATAATAGGAGGTGGACTCGCAGGATTAGCAGCTGCCCATGCTCTTAAAGATGCCCTAGTGCTTGAAAAGCAACCAGTACTAGGAGGAGCTGCTTCTAGCTACTGCCTTAGGGATTACTATATAGAGCGCTATTATCATCATATTTTTAAAGTGGATAGAGAAGTCATTGCTTTAATTAAAAAACTCGGGCTTGAGAATAAACTTGAGTGGAGACGTGCCACAACTGGGTACTACGTGGAAGGTAGAGCATATGATTTAAATACCCCTCTTGAGATTTTGAAATATCCATATCTCTCCCTTATGGATAAATTTAAACTCGCGCTATTTACCATTAAGAATAAAAATAAAAAAAGAAACCTAGAAGATCTCTGCTGCATTACCGCTAGGGAATGGATCCTTCGCGAGCTGGGGGAAAGCTGCTATCAAAATTTCTTCGAGCCGCTGCTTCGAAGTAAATTCGGCGATAACTCGAGCTATGTCAGCGCTGCTTGGCTCGCTGGTAGAGTTAGAATTAGATCCCAGAGATCGCTTAGCGGTGAAATCCTTGGCTATTTACGAGGCGGCTTTCACCAGCTCATCAATGCTCTCGCAAGAGATATAGAATTTAAAGTGAATTGCGAGGTAAGGAAAATAGCTGTGAATAAAGGAAGAGTTGAAGGCGTTGAAACTCAAAATGAATTCATTCCCTGTGAAAACGTTATTTCCACCATACCGCTTGCTTTATTAAATCAATTACTGGATGTTAAACTCCTACTTCCTGAGATTAAATATCAGGGTGCAGCGTGCTTGCTTCTGGCTTTAAAGCAGCCTTTGACAGATATCTACTGGCTGAATATTAATGTAGAGGTACCATTTGGAGCTATAATTGAGCATACCAATTTTATTCCAGTTTCAGATTACGGCGAGCACCTTGTTTACCTAGCTAGTTATTTTCAAAGCGAAAATGACTATAGATGGCGGATGAAAGCAGAAGAACTAATAGAGGTCTATATTAAGAACTTGGAGGAACTATTCCCGAGTTTTTCCAGGAATCAAGTTATTTGGGCAAAGCTTAGTAGAGATCTATATGCTGGGCCGATTTACGATTTAAACTACAGCTATTTACCATATGCCTCTGAAATCAAGGGCTTATACCTTGCGGGCATGTTCAGCGAGCCTAATTATCCAGAGCGCAGTATGAATGGCTCAATCAAAGCCGGGCTTGAAGTGGCAAGATTAATTTCCAGTGAATAAACTGCAACCTAGAACGCGAAAACTATATATTTATGAAGTGCGCCATTCCAAGTGGAGAGGATTATTCTTGGTTTATAAAATCTATGGTTTGGAGTATCTGGGGAGAAAGGTCCAGAGCAAGAATAAGAATTTAGCGAATAGCGAGGCAAAGCGATTCGTGATATTAAAGGAAACTAATAAGCTGCCCACTAAAGAAGAAATAATTGCGGCGGCGAAGGCAATGCCCAAGGTCAAAAAAGCTTGGGTAATGCAAATGGAAGGCAATAAATGGAGAAAAGTGGTTGACAAGATGAATGTGAATTAGCAAATAAAATAAAAAATATATATTTTTTATTTTATTTATTTTTTATCTCAATGGCCTTGGACTTTCACCGGTAACTGGTAAAGTGGCTCGGCTTATTAAAATCTTCTCCCATTCTCTTAACTCTTTTATTCTCTCAGCTGCAATTTGCCTCCCCCTGCTGCTTAATATAAACACTGGGATTTTAACGCCTATTTGCATAATTGCCTGCCTCCCACAGATTTCCCTGATATACTTCGAGGCACAGCCCCATACAGCATCGCACTCTCTAGCTATTAACTCCGCTTCCTGCTTTGCAGCACCCGTGGTATGGACTGCAAAGATAGCAATCTCAGCCTCGCAGCTTTTCTCAAGCTCGCGTAGGCGTTTTACATCAGCTATGCTTTCACCCGCAACTGTAACAGCAATTCTCTTATATCCAAGTTCAATAGCTTTTTTCACCCCTTCGACTTGATTGATTATAGCTTTATCGCTCAGCACATAGCAGCCTTTGGCTCTTAATTTAGCGATTAACTCAGGTATTGGTTCAGTGTGAATTATACCGGTTAAATGCATTCCTATACCCTGTGCAATTTTAGGATCAATAGTGATAACACTGCCAGCGCCCTCGCATACTAAGACAGCTGCATCTAAAACTCTATTCTTAAGAGCACAGTAGATCATCTCGCTAGCGCCAAATATTACTTCAAGGGAATCTGACTCTATGACTCGATTGGGCGTGAATAAACCATATTTTTGAATATTCCACTCCACTGTTTGCTTGATCGTTTCCCAGGTTTCCTCTTTCACAGAATATAGAGTGTGGCGCAGCGGGCAGTATTTAGTAACAGGCTCTGCTACCTCCACCACTTTTCCATCGACTATAACAACTCTAGTCTTGGCAACCTCAATAACGTGCTTTGCCATAAATTGCATTGAATATCAAAGCAATTACCAAGAGAATCAATTCAAACCCATATACCTTTGCACTTGGCGTTGGAGCTGGAGTTTGAGTTCCAGTTACTGTTTGCATTGGCGTTTGCGATGGGGTTTGACCTGGCGTTACCGCCTCGCCAAAGCCTTTGATCAAGTAAACATAGGTGTCTTTTGAACTCGCAGCTATGTATTCTGCGTTATGCGTTACTGCAACCCCTGTAACAAGCTGGCGCGCTTTGAATTTACCCGCTGGATTGCCATTTATGAAGAGATAGACATAAGTATCGTCGCAGCCAATTGCAATGTATTTTCCATCTGGAGAAATTGCAATGGCATTGACCGCGGAGTCGCAATCTGCACTCCAAATAGGTGTATTCCCTTCTCTGAATAAACGAACAATGCGATCTCGAGAGCTAACTGCAATATAATCAGCGCTTGGAGTCATGGCGATGCCTGTTACATCAGACTTAGCCTTAAATGACCATAATTGCACGCCATTTAAATTAAATACATATAGATCGTAGCCAAGTGTGCCAGCGGCAGCTATACCATTATTCGCAACTGCAACTGCGATTACATCATTAGCGCAGGCTTTAGTCCAGAGCAAATTTTTGTTAAAGTCAAATAAATATATCTTATCATCACTAGCTCCCGCAGCAATGTATTTTCCATCAGGCGAGATTGCCACAGAGAGAGCATCGCTTCCTAAATTGTATTTCCAGATCAAATTTCCGGCACTGTCAAGTAGATATATATTATCATCCTCAGATGCAGCTGCAATTTTCTTTCCATCTGCAGAAATAGCTACGCTTTTTACCTTGCCATAGGTATTATAAATCCAGAGCTGCTTCCCAGAGTTATCATAGCAGTATACCTTGAAATCACTGGAACCAGTTATAATGATTTCACCAGTAGAGGAAATTGCAGCGGAATTTGCTTGGCTATCAGTTTTCCTATCCCAAATAAGAGGTAGCACTGTGCTAGTTTCAATAGCACTCGCGATTTCCATTGTGAGGAGGAAAATTAGAATCAGCTGCAGTATTCTCATTTAAATCACAATTTTCTCTATGTTTGCATCCTACAAATAGCTTACCAAAACATTTGAGCAAACCTTAAAGAGCTTTTTATCTGCGCATTCACATTGCAGCTAGTGACCTCCATGTGCCCGGGATATAAAACTTCAACTTCAAGCTCGGTGAGGCGCTTAATGGATTTCACAAGCTTATCTAGATCGCCCCCTCTCAAATCTGTTCGGCCAATGTTCCCCTGGGGGAAAACAGTATCCCCGGAAAATAAACTCTTGGTTTTCCTCTCATATAAACAGATGCTCCCAGGAGTGTGACCGGGAGTATGCAGTACCTCTAAATAAATTCCCCCTAGATCTATTTTATCACCTTCTTTAAGGCGGAAATCTGCTTTTATAGTTGGACATACTTCGCCAAAGATGTGAGCTCCTACATAGGAATCATTACCTAGGAGATCAGCATCTGCCTCGTGAATGTAAATCTTGGCTCCAGTAGCTGCGACCACTTCATTCGCTGCACCAGTATGGTCATGATGGCAGTGGGTCAAAATTATTCGCTCTAGGTTTTTTACCTTGAATTTATTAAGCGATCTTATAACTGGCAGTGCATTCATTCCCACATCGATTAAAACTGGTTTTTCAGCCAGCACTAAATATGCATTGGCATCGAAAAAAGTGGCACTCACCTTGTGCACTTCAAATTGAGGCATATCAAAGTTTTAATGCCTTAAGCATATTTTAATTTTTGGTCTTTGGTCTCGCAATCTTTATATTCAAGCTTACCACTATATTTTTTAAAGGGGCTGTGGCCTAGCTAGGAAAGGCGACGGGCTCCAGCGGGTTATTCAAGATGAAAGGCAATGGGTCTGCTGAGTTCTGCTTCGCGGGCAGAGTGATGATGAGCCGTTGGAGCATTGATTGAGTGCTCTAACCTTCTGGCTTAAAAAGCCGAAGAGACCCGTCGATCGTGCGTTCAAATCGCACCAGCCCCATTAAATTTTTCAGCTTTATTGCTAGGCCTAAACGATAAAAGCTAATTACTTAAATAAAAAAAGCAAACTTGCTATTCAATTCTTATTCCACGATTTCTATGATTTTCTTGATCTTTTCCTTCATTTCCTTTATTTTTTCCATTTCTCTTTCACGTTTGGCTATTTCTGCTGCCATCTTAGCTTTTTCTGCTTCAGACTCAGCAATAACCTTCCTCAAAGCTGCAAGAGCATCCTCAGCCCTAGAACGATGATACTTAACCTCTAACTCTAAATTAAACTCCCTAGGAGTAATAGCCGGTTTTAACAAAGCCCTTCTCTCCAACTCACTCTCCAAACCAGTAATTCGCGACTTTAATTCCTCAACCAAACCATCCCGCTTAACCAACTCCTCAGCCATTTTTCTTTCACGCTTCGCTATCTCCTCAGCCAAAGCAGCCCTTTCCACCTCAAACTCAGCAATAACCTTCCTCAAAGCTGCAAGAGCATCCTCAGCCCTAGAACGATGATACTTAACCTCTAACTCTAAATTAAACTCCCTAGGAGTAATAGCTGGCTTCTCCACTATTTTCTCCCGCTGCTCGCTAAGTGCTTTTTCAAGTCTCGCAATCTCGCCTTCATATTTTGCCTTTAGCTCTGCAATTTCACTTTCTCTACTTTTATATCCCCATTCAATGGCATCGTGAAGATATTTCTCTCTCGTTGCCTTCCCGGATAAAAACCCTGGTGCACCAACTTCAGCTAGGAATCTTTTAAATAAAT
>JAWCLZ010000032.1:0-11108 GCA_038850275.1 Methanocellales archaeon
TGTTCTTTCCCAAATCGTTTGTGATTTGAAGTTGTAACTATACCTACCTCCTGAGTTAAAGGTTATTCCGCCAGCACCACATACTTCTCCACCCATTCCCGGGGAGCACCCAGACCAGCTATCCACCCAGTTAGAAGAATACCCAAAATTCTGTCTCCAGTCAATCAGAATCACGAATTCTTCTTTCTTAATTTTTATAAATGCCTCATCCCTCGGTGTTGCATACTCATGGCCGAGTCCTTGATAGACTGCGGGTATCTTTGCAATACCTTCTCTTTTGCCAGCGATAAACTTAATCGATGCCATGCCATTTTCATCTGTAACTGGATTTCCATAAGCATCTATAGCGCCCAGAGGCACAACTTTGCCATCAAGTAGGGCGTATTTCTCGATCAGAACCCATCTACCTGCCAGTGGCGTTTTCTCGCCAGTGAGTTCTTCTTTATAAAGGGATATATGTAGAGTGGTATCTTGTTGTGGAGCTATCTCCTCTTTCTCTGCTTTAATCTCTATTCCTATGCCCGCTATTTTGATGATCACTAAGTTGTGTTTCTCTTTTCTACCTCTCTCGTCAATGAATACATCTACCTTGTCTACCCCAGCTTTGATACCTTTAGCTTGAAGAACTTTGTATTCCGCTTTCGCAATTCCCTCGCTGTTTGTTGTTGAGTAAACATAACCGAAATAATATGAACCCGGTGGAGCTGTGCCTTCAGCTATAACCTGTCCCCTATCGGTTATTTCCTTGAAGTACACCTTTGCGCCTTCGAGAGGCTTCCCCCGGCAGTCTTTAACTTTTACTTTTATTTCAGCTTTATTTTTGCCCTCTTCAAATGTAACAGATTCAGGATCGATGGTTATAAGCAGAGAAGTACGACCTCGCGGTGGGAGAGGATATTCTATTTCATGGAGCTTAATGTGTTCAGCAATGTCTCCGTAGGAGAGATATGGATCAGGTCCGTTTACGATTTCATAAAGTGCTCTCTGTACATTTCTATTCTCAGCTAATGCTCCCCAGACAACAAGCGGGCCAACGTCTAGGTCAACAAGTTCGGATTTCAATCTATACCTTTCGTATTCACTAAGATAATCGATATCTAGCCCGATAAGATATTCAACATCTGTGGTTTGCTTGAATTTCGAAAGATCAGCTTCGGCTCCTGGATTTTGTGTTAAATAATCCTCTATTTCTCTCAAAAGATCCAATCTCTCAATTTCAGTGTAAATTGTTACACCTGTGGTCATTTTAAGAAGTAACTCCTTAAGCTCTTTTGCAAAGTATCGTTTGAGGGTTTCAGGTGTATCACCAGGATACTCTTGAAGAAGTCTATTTTGAGCACGTTCAGTAATATCAACGTAGAGGATTATCTGCGGGTTTGTGCATTCATTTTGCTCTTGAACTCTAATTTCGTTAAATGATAACTCGGGATAAGAGCTTTTTATAATCGAAGAAAGTTCGAGAAGAGATAAGCTTGAAGGGAGCCAGCTCAAATCTATTTCACCTGAATAATCTAAAACGAGATTTCTTGTTAAGTTCTCCCCACAGCCAAGATTAACCTGAATCAAGGGTATGTGGTAAACCTTTCCTACTTTGCTATACGCTTCGCCACTAAGATAATATTTCCCTGCTGGAGCGGTTATTGAATAGCCATAGTGCTCTCCGGTAAATTCTCTTTCCACAGTTTCAAGGGTATAGAAATCTATGAGCTTGATTCTACTAAAAATGAAAGGAGAGGAGTCATTATCGCTAGCATTTCTCAAGTAAACCCCATTGATTGTTGCTAGTTTTCTGCAGACATCGAAAGTTTGGATATCCTCAGCGACTAAATCCCCTTCTTCGCTGTATAAATTACTCCTCACCACGTATACTCCTTCCTTCCAGTTGCTATCCACCTTTTCCTCAAGTGCCACAAAGTAATCGGATTTAACAGGAATATATTCCCTGCCACTTGCTTTTATTGAGAACGTTGGGAGATAAACTCTCTCGCCACTTGGATTTTCCATTGAGAGGAATAAAGTGCCATTCTGCGTTGCATTTCCAGTTAACATGTGCTCTACTATGATTTTCTGATCCTGGGCAAAGGTTTCTCTGTTGATGTAGATCTTCACAGAAGTTTGATTACTGTAATAGATTTTATCGGTTGAGAGAGAAATAGGTGCATTGGAGTTAACTCTGGTTATCTCGCCAGCGAGGATATATGTTCCGGGGGTAAAGGTGTTGTTGAACTCCAAGATTGATGGAAGCCTTCCATAGTAATTGGTTCTTAAATAGTAGGAATTAATTGGTTTTTTCTCCTCTCCCCAGTCTGGGTAATATAGTCTTTTGCCATAAGGTGTTTGTATGTAGATATATGCATTATAATCACTTTCATTAATTACTCCATCTATTTTAACAAGAGGTATCATGGTTTCATTCTCAGAAATTGCTTTATCAAAGGTGAAAACCCTTATCTGCGGGAAGCTAAAGGGAAGCACTGGTATTAAAGTAATATTTTTTACCTCCCAGTCCTTAGCTCCACCAGTCTCTGCATTCTTCGAGATAAATGAAATGATATTCTCAGCATCCGCAGTGATATTATCATAGGAAACAGAAACCTCATAGGTTTGATATGAAAGCGAAGGCTGGAGGGAATAAATCAATGAGCCCTGTAGATCCCTATAGCTTTGAATCCCATCTCTCCAGTATTTATTTATATACACATCTATGGAGTTTACCTCACCCTTCGCCTCAAACTTCAAAGTGTAATCCACTGCTCTCCCGTAGAATGAGAAAGCAGCATCATCGATGAATCGAGGTGAAGTTCGCGTTCCAACGCTATTAACTTCACCTAAAGTGAGGGGGATTATTTCAAATTCTACCTCTCCCCTTCCCATTTTTCCATAGTAATCCTCTCCATTCACAATTATCCTATGCCAACCTAGGAGCAAGCGATTGACCTCTTTTGTCCCCGAGGTTGCATATGGAGCTAGACTTATGACTTCGGGGTCTTTATCGTCTATAATATAGGAAGCTCTCCTCAAAGGCAAGGGAGAGATGAAGGAAAGATTTAGATCTCTTTCAGAGTAGAACTTATTATCTTTTGGATTTGTTATCAAAATCTTAAAGTCTGGCTCTATTACTTCTTCAAGAGGCTGTTCTTCAACTACAGCGAAGCCCTCTGCACCTGCCTCACTAGGAGTTGGAATGTTAATTGTGAAGTTAACCGTGGATGAATTGATGTTGCCCGCGGTATCATTAACATAAACCCTTAGATAATAAGCGCCATTTGATAACCCACTTATCGTTGTGTTTGGAGTGAAAGTAACATTTGCTCCCAAGTTCAAGCTATACCACCATTTATATACATCTGGATCTGGAGAATATACTTCGAGATAGACATAGGGAGCAGTATATGTTCGCCCCTCAACTGGTGAAACTATATATAATGCGGGAGCTGTGTAATCTGGGGTAACGCTAGTGAGAGGTCTATAATCCCCCCCATTTTTTATCTTTCCACTTGAGTTATATGGAATCTCGGTATCACCCAGCCCATCGCCTCCAATTGTATCCATTCCAGTATAATCACGCCAGTAGTTGCCTCCTAGGTAAGGTCCATTAATGATATTTATGCCCAGCGTTTTCGTTATATTCCAATTATTATATCCATCGTAGTCATAGGCATTTATGGTGTTGTTGAAGTAGTTGTTATAAATAGTATTGTTATTCGAAGAAGAGAGATATATTCCATACTTCTGCCTTGTTACCGTGCCTGTGATGTTGTTGGAAAAGACGATGTTGTTGTTTGACTCGTAAAAGTATAAACCAACTGGAGTTATTGAATATATACCTGTTCTAGTAGAGTCTCCATTATTTCTCAACTTTGAGTTATTTATACTGTTGTTATGTGAATAATCAAAAGAAATTCCTCTAATTTCATTATCAATAATTTCACAATTTATTATTTTACTTGAATTTGTTTTACCAAAGTAAATCCCTGTACCCCAGTTGAGAATGTCGCTTTGCTTTTCATAGCCATTTGAATTTAAAATAGAATTTATTATCGTAATGTTAGTTGAATTGTAAGCTGCTATACCAGAGAGAGCATGGTATGCTGAAAAAGTAGAAATTGAAGAATCTTTAGTTTTATACAATAAAACACCATGCGAGTTTGCATTAAATCCAAAGCCCTCGAGTGTGATGTTACTGCAATTGATGCAAGCGAAAAAGCCTGCATGTGGTAACGTTGTTGAATTAAATATCTTATTAGATTCATTCTTTAAGTAATAAATCTTAAGTCCATTAACGGTATTTGAAGTATCAATATCCAGATCGAAATCATAATCGACAACTCCTCCCCAGCTGCCTTCATAGTTTCCTGGATCGATGTAGAAATTATATGTATTCATTGAGAATGTATTGTTCCTCAGCGTTAGATTAGTTGAATATGCATAGGCTGAAGATGAATCTATTTCCAGACCAACCCATTTATATTCCACTGTGTTATTGGATATTATTAAGTTGCTCGCGTGATTGATTTTAATAGCAGCATCATCCTTTATTATTGGTGTTATTCCAGAAATGGTATTGTTTATGATCCGGTTGTAAACTGAATCGACCCGTATACCTCCGTAACCCAAAAGTTCATTTCCAGAAATGAGGTTTTGATCAGCAAAATCACGTATCCAAACCATTGGCATAGTATCACTTATATTTTTCATAAATGTATTATTCTCAATTCGATTACCAATCGCATGTTTATAACTCAGCCCTTCAATATCAATGTAATTTCTACCTTGTATGCCCTCTATAAAGAGGTTAGAAGTAATAGTGTTATATTTAGATCCCTTGATTTCAAGATAAGAAGATATGAATGTGTTATTCGCGATAAGATTTCTATCAGAACTAGATATATAGCCCTTTACAATAAATACACCACTTTGGTTAAATGTATTATTCCTTATTATATTATCAGTGGATTCATAGTCTGTTATCATTATGCAATCCCCAGGTCCAGTAACAAGGTAGGTTGTATAGCCAACTTTTATTCCTGAGTAACGAACTGCGCCATAACACGTGCCATAGCCAGAGTTATTGATATAAAAGCCTTGAATAATATTACCATTAGATTTAAGAGTAAAACCACTTCCAATTTGATTTGCATTAACAACTGGATTATCAATACCCGTTATGTTCAAGCTCTTATTAACCCAAACATTCTCAACATAGGTGCCATTGCAAACTAAAATTGTGTCGCCATCCATCGAGGCATTCACAGCATCCTGTATCCTCGTGAAATTAGCATTGGGACACTGCACTTTGTCATCATCCACAACCCATGTCACTGGATTTCTCTTGGTTGTGAAGTTTCTAATTGAGCTATTTGAATACAAACTTGTGTTATCCACCCTATGAGAAAAGAGGGAGTAGTAATAAGTGGTATTCGCAAGTAAGTTAGAGAGAGTTATAGAGGGATTTTGCGTATTATTATCCCAATTTGACCAAGCTCCTAGTGTCAAATTTGAATTTAAACTATAGAGAACTCGATTATTTGTTAAAACATTAGTCTGCCAGCTAATATTTATACTTGAATTCGTTAAACCGCTTTCTTGAATATTAGATATAGTGGGTGGAAAAGGAGTTTCAAAGAGCATTGGGTAGTAATCATATGAGGATATGGAACAACCTTCTTCCCATATATCCATTTCAGATAAAATATGGTAGGGCTGATCTCCAATTCCATCTCCATTTGAATCGCTTCCAGTATAATCATCCCAGTAGTTACCCGTGTAGTTATTGTAAACATTACCTTGATAGATATATTGCCTTATTTCAGTGGAATTCCAGTTATTCACACCACATTCAATAGCATTATAAGAGTTACCCCCAAAGCGATTCAAGTAAATCAAGTTGTTGTAACAACTCGAAATCATAATACCAGTATTTCCATTTGTAATTGTATTGTTGATAATTGTGTTAAATGATGAAGAATCAAATATGTAAATTCCATATACAATATTCGTTATGCTATTGTTTTCTACATAGCTAAAATTTGCAGCTTCAAGCTGAATACCATCATAGGTATTGTAAATTAGGTTGTTAAAAATAGCTGTGTAATTGGAGTATTCCACATCTATTCCATCATCATTACTTCTAACTGCTCCTCCAGTTATCGTGAAGCCACTTATATTTACATAGTCAGCATTCACCTGAATAACATCCTCATTTACATCGAGAGCTTGAATTATGCAATTAGAAGAGCCATTCTCCGACTGTAGAGTTAAGCTTTTATTAATCAGGACATTCTCGATATAAATTCCATCTCCCACTATAATTATATCCCCACTGCTTGCATTATTCACAGCTGCTTGAATCGAGGTATAATCACAGCCAAGCGGGCAAACTGTTATCGTATTTTGAGGAGAAGTCACGCTTGGTAGCGCGAAGAAAAAAAGCACTAACATTAGCATGCTAATTAGAAAGCGATTCCTCTTTCTTTTTAAGAGCATGGTTATATTCTTGAAACCCATAGCGTCTCCTATTTAACCCCATCGAAGTGCAAATCGTTCAAGAGAACAAGTTGCTAGCTTTAACTTTAGTGATAGATGAAAAGCAGCAAACTGTTCAGATGAACAATCTGCAATCCCTTAATTCCTCCATACCTGGCTCCCAAGCTACTAGATAGCTTTTTCCATTTTTTTCTAATTCTTTATATAAAAATTTTTTGATCTTTTTATGAAATGATTATTTCTTATCATTATGAAAAAAATATAAGCCCATCCCTCTGCAATTTTAAGCTACTTTTCTTAAGATAGGTTGAACCAACTAAGAGGCACTTACTTCTAGAATTTCATACTATTGCGAAGAATAATTATTATCGAAGAATAATTATTATATTTGATGGGGTTAAAGAGTGATGTAAGTAAGCTAATCCCTATGGGGCGATAGGGTTAAGCTTTTTCTCTTGTTCTCAATATCCTAGCCATTTCTTTAGCGAAATAGGTGAGAATCATATCTGCACCAGCGCGTTTTATAGCAGTTAATACCTCGAGCATTATCGCTTGCTCATTAAGCCAGCCTTTTTCACCAACTGCTTTGATCATTGAGTACTCCCCGCTTACGTTGTAAGCTGCAACTGGTACTTTGAATTCCTGCTTCACCCTATAGATTATATCTAGATAAGCAAGTGCTGGTTTCACCATAACTATATCAGCACCCTCTGCTAAGTCAAGGGCTACCTCGCGTAGTGCTTCATCGCTATTGGCAAAATCCATTTGATAGGTGGAGCGATCTCCAAAGGCATAGCTACTCTCAGCTGCTTCTCTAAAGGGAGTATAGAAATTGGATTGATACTTCGCAGCATAAGACATGATAAGGGTATCTTTAAAACCTGCGTCATCAAGTGCGATGCGGATTGCTTGCACCATTCCATCCATCATACCACTTGGTGCGATAACATCAGCCCCTGCTTCAGCTTGACTCACTGCAATTTTACCTAGAATTTCAAGCGTTGAATCATTTAAAATCTCTTTGGTTTTCTCATCAACTAAGCCACAGTGACCGTGAGAGGTATACCCGCAGAGGCAGAGATCAGTTATAATTAAAATTTCATCCTCAAAATCCTTCTTGATTAAGCGAGTAGCAGTTTGCACTATACCTCGATTGTTATATGCCTCACTGCCAAGTTCATCTTTCCTCTTGGGTATGCCGAATAAAATAACCGCTGGTATTCCAAGTTTTATTATTTCCTCAACTTCATTTTTCAATGTATTCAATGGGATTCGAAATTGCCCTGGCATTGAATTAATTGGCATAGCTTTATTTGCTCGCTCATCTATGAATATAGGGTAAATTAAATCCTCTAATGCTAGCTTTGTCTCCCTAATCATTTTGCGTACTTTAGGTTTTCTCAATCTCCGCATTCTTACGCTTGGAAATCCCGGTATTTTCATTATTCTCATTATTTTCACCTAAGTTGAATAGTCTTTCAATATTTTCTATGAATTCTTTATCATCATTTAGAGCTGCATTTTTCAATACCTTAGTTGGTTCAGCTAATATTTTGCTAACTATAGAATTAGTGAGAGCTTCAAGAATATCTCTCTCCTCTGCGTTTATTTTATTTCCCAATTTTCGAATTGCTCTCTCAAGCTCTTGCTTTCGAATTTCCTCGGCTCTTTGATAGAGAGCTGCTATTACTCCCTCTGCCATCTGTTGCTTCAATTTATTTTTCAAAGCATTTAGTTCAACTTCGATTATACTCTCAACTTTAAGTGCCTCAATCCTTCTATGTTCTAAGTTTCTATAACTTATAGCTCTAAGGCTATCTATATTATGAAGCTCAACATTTGATAGCTTGCCCACTTCAGGGGCAACATTTCTAGGAGTACCTAAATCTATTATTAATAATTGCTTTTCTTTTGGGATAACTTTGGGAGTGATTATATAATGAGGAGCACTTGTAGCACATATAACTACTTCAGATTTAATTAGAAATTTAGGAACATCTGTAAATTCGACTGGAATTGCTCCTTTGAATTCTCTTGCTAAATTCATAGCTCTTTCAAAGGTTCTACTAGCTATATATATCTGCTTGGGATTTCTAGAAGCAACTGCTTTCGCTACTAAGCTCGCCATTTCCCCTGCGCCTATTATCAATAGATTTTTATCATCCAACTTTCCAAGTAGTTTTTCTGCTAGTTCAACTGCAGCTGATCCAATGGAAACAGCTCCTTTATTTATACCTGTTTCTCTTCTAGCTCGCTTTCCAACTGCAATTGCTTTATCAAGCACAGTTGAAAGTACTTCTCCGATGGTTCCAGCTTTCCTCGCGAGTTCATAGAAATCCTTTAATTGACCCAAAATTTGATCCTCCCCTACAATCATTGACTCAAGTCCACTTGCTAAGCGCATTAGATGACGTATCGATTGATTGTGGTCGTGGAAAACTGGGATTTGATCTGGGATCTGCATTTCTATAGCGATTCTCCTTAAAATGGCTTCTCCAGCTTTTGCTACGAGGTATATCTCCACTCTATTGCAGGTTTGAATAATAAAGCATTCCTCTATACCATTAAATGATTTAATTCTCTGGAGAAAAGAAGGCACATCTCTATGCCAAGCTCTCTCGATTATATCCAAGCTTGCTTTCTTATGTGTTATTATCATGCTGCTGATCTGCTTCATTGCAATTTTCCATTAAAATTGAAATGCAAATACATTAAGATTTTTAGTTTACATTTGTTTTAATATTTAATGTAGCGCTTAACCGCTAAGTCTAAAGCTTCCCTATAGCTTTTCTCTAGAGCCAGCCATATTTCTCTATCTTTTAAAATGCTGTTTAGAATTCTTTCTCTACTCTTTTGATCCTCTTTTTTCTGCTTTAATATATTTCTAATTTTAGACTGCAGCTTAACCATTTTAAGGTGCTTTAGCGTTATTTGATGTTGAAGCATTTTTCTGAGATATTTTGCCATTGCTGGACTTTTACCGCGAGTGCTTATGGCAATGTAGATGTCTCCTTTTTTAACTATAGATGGGATCAATACTTGAGTTTCAGGGTCATCTACTCTATTAAATAATTTGTTATATTTAATGGCAATTCTCTCAATTTCATCATTAAGCTTAGAATCATTGGTAGCTGCGATTACTAGAAATGCATCTTTAACTTTTTCCTCTATCTTTTCATTCTCCCGCAGATCCGCTTGAATTAATTCAACATTGTTTCTCTTAGCCATTTTTTTTATATTAGATGTAAATTCTCTACTAACTATTGAAACTCGAGCCACTTTTGAAAAAAGCTTTGCCTTTCGCTCTCCTACTTTTCCCCCGCCGAATATCACCACTTTTTTGTTCTCAAAATTCAAAATTAATGGAAATAATTTCTCCATACTTGTTAAAGTTTTATTCCTGTTTTTTTCAATTCCCTCTCGCTAAATAGAACTTCATAATCATTGATCTTTATTTCCTTTGCTATTTTCTTAACAGCTTTTAAGCAAGCTTTTTTACTTCGTCCGTGGATCATAATATAAATATTATATTTCCAATTCTTTCGTCTTGAGCGTAAATAGCAATGGGAGACTTCTCTATAGCTAGCCATTTTCTTCCCAACTTCATCTACTCTTGCACTTGGAACGTTCCAAACGACCAATGCATTTGCCCTATAACCAATGCTTCGATGGGAAAGTGAAGCAGCTATCCTCTTGATCTTCCTCTTTTGAATCAAATTTGCGATTCGATTTATAACTTCAGCTTGAGAGAGCTTCAATTGCTCTGCTACTTTTTTGAACGGCTCTGATTCAATGGGAATACCATCTTGTAGTACCTGTAAAAGCTCGAGGTCCTTGCTCTCCATAATCTCATATATAGATAGAAAAGCTGGACTTTAATATATAAAAGTTATTAAAGAAAAAGAAAAGAAAAAGAAAATAGTTTTAATAACTCTAATAACTCTACATTTCTATATCGATGCAATATGCAAACAGCCTTCATACTTCCTCTGCTTGAGCAAATTAAATCTAAAGCAGCTGATCTCACTGAGATAAGGGGAGTTATTTTGGACTTTGCATTTGCTTTGATTATAGTGCTATTCTTCGCTGTTTTAGCTGAAGTGATTTATCACCTTGTCTACAATGTGCTTCCGAGGGTAACTGCTCGAACTAGGACGAAGTTGGATGATGAGCTTTTAAAAGCATTGCAAGGCCCCATTCGCCTATTAATAATAATCATTGGATTATCGCTAGCGCTGCACACCATTGCATTTAGCTATGAGCAATTCAAGCTAATAGATCAATTCTTCACTGTCCTAGCCATATTCATTGGAGCCTATTTTGTGGTGAAAATTATAGAGGGATTTGCACGCTGGTATATGATGGAAGTGGCTCCGAAGACAGTATCTCCTATCGATGATCAATTAGTCCCATTTCTCAGTCGCTTGTTCAAGATTTTCGTAATTGCAATAGCTGTGCTAGTGGCATTAAGCGCTATAGGCTATGAAATAACTCCTCTCATAGCAGGGATTGGAAGAGCTGGCATAGCAATTGCTCTAGCTGCTCAAGCTTCCCTTACTGATATATTTAGCTCGCTCAATATAATGGCAGATAGACCCTATAGAGTGGGGGATAGAATTAAA
>JAWCLZ010000033.1:0-10844 GCA_038850275.1 Methanocellales archaeon
CCAAAACTCAATTTCCACGCCTAATTCATAAGTTTGATTTAAGCTTGATGGATAAAGAAGCTTAACACGACCATAATATTTCCTGATTACTGCATAAACGCTTGGAACAACTTCTTTAAAACTATCATAGTTATTGTCTTTAGCTTTAACATCAAAATATAAATCGCCTATATAAACCCAATCGCTTCCATTGTAAAAATGAAGCTCAAGCGCGCCTATTTTAATGGTTTCATCATGCCTTGTAACAAATTTAATTAAACCGTTTGAAAAACTTATTTCTCGCCCGCTTCTTAAAGTTTTCAGCTTCGCTTTATCTAAATTTTCTTCATCAAGCTCATAAATAATATCTGTTGCAAATGGTGCTTCAACACATGGAATGTTACCTTCATCGCTTGTTCTATAAAAGTCTGGGACCTCGCTTGCATTATAAACGCCGACTGGTAATGGAACAATTATTTTACCATCAAGCCCAAAATCATTCGCCAAATATGTATAATTAAATGTTGTGCAGCGGTTAAACTCGTTTTTATAACCTAAACTCACCAATTCAATTAAATATTGATAAATATAATCATCTTCAACGCTTCCTAATTCTTCGCTTAAACTAAAATCTTTAATTTTAACCCAGCATTCGCCTGTTAAATCGCTATTAAAATAAACTATATCCTCACGTTTAAGCTCACTAAGTATTTGACCCAGCTGGTTCTTAGCTGCTGAACCTAAAAGCCAAGCCTTGAAACGAAAAACCTCAGGGTTAACACCTAAATCTTGAATTACAAATCCCCCTGGAATCTTAATCCCAGCAGCCTCGCGTTCAAAAAACCTTTGGAAACTATGCGGATTAAACATAAGCGTATACTTACCTAACTTAGCCTGCGTATAAACCATATCAATCACCTTTCAAGAATGGTTTTAAACGTTCAGCTAAACATTTTAAAACTTCACGGTTTAAATCATAAGGGTTAAATCCAGCTTTTTCTCTTTCAACTCTCGGATTTATTTGTAACTTCACAGTTTCAGGTCCTTTCTCACCCACAATAATCGCAGTTGGCTTCATAATAGTTAATTCTCCACCAAACTGGTGGTAATGCTCGGTTGCTTCAGCTTGCGCTCTAGACGCCATAGCTAATTCACTTCCACCTATTAGTCCCGGATACTCAGCTGCTTCAGAAGGTTCAATATAAGGTTCAGCGTGAATTTCGCCAACACCTTCACTCGGCTCATAATAATAAGTATTATCGTATTTTTTTATTTTACCTTTACCTTTATGAATTTCATATGCTGTTTTGTTTAATGTTTCTAAATCTACGTTCCATTGCGTCGCCCATATAAGCAGGTCAGCTTGCTCTTCACTGCTTAATCTAAAAGCATATCCCGGCTCACTTATGTCAGGTTTATAGACGAAGCCGTTACGTGTTACTTTATAAAGCCGTTCATCAATTAAACCAGCTTTAACTAAAGCTTCTAAACCTGATAAATCTCTCCTATAAAACATTTTTTTAAACAATTGATTATATTGTTGATACGATATTTCCCCTTCCCAAGCTGCCTCCCATAATATTTTATTGACATACCAATTCGTAGAAGTTGATACCATCTCCCATGTCTCAAGATCCCAGTTTCCACGCCAAAAATAAAGAGCTGGAAGTTCTTTCACACCTAAACTTTCAAGCCACGCTAGTAAATCTTCAGGGAGTGTTTCACCTGTAAGAGACGCTGCAGCTAAATATTCTATTGCCTCATATGGTAAAAATGGCATAAGCGGCTGTTGACTCACATATTCTTTCCAAGCCTCTAACTGCTCCTCCCATTTCTGCGTGGAAAGATTATAACGCACCAACCAATTCTGCTCTTCTTTAAGCATTTTCAACTCTTCTTCGCTTATAAAAGGTAACCGATAAGTTAAGGCTTGTTGCTGCTGATCGCGCTGCGCGCGCAAAAACTCTATAAAAGAAACGCCTTCGCTCCAAAACGTTTCATAATAAACACGAGTGTAATATTCTTTAAGCTCATAATATTTTTGAATTAATTCTGAAGCAACGTCTTTGACGCCTTGCCACGTCGCTCCAGTAATTTTTCTAAATTGCCAAGTCATGCTATCCCAATCAGTGAAAAGCGTTGATTTAGCTGCGTTTATTAAAGCCCAGCCGCGGCGGGCTGTTTGCAAGGCTAACTCGTATTCCTGTTTAAATTCTTGCCATTTTTCCCGTTTAGCTTCATATTCTTCAGCATACGTGCGCCATTTTGTTACCTCAGCCGCGGCTTCGCTTGGCGGAATCTCAGCCGCTTTCTTTTTTCCTAAACCATAAAAAAGTTTTGATATAAAATCGAACCAATGCCATTCAGGTCTATAAGGCATAGGCATGATTACGCCGCTGCTTGTTTCAGCCATTAAACCTGCGCCTCCAGGCGGCGGCTCATATTCTAAGCCCCAAAGCCCCATTGTATAGCCCACAGACGCGTATTGCGCTGTTTGCTCAGCTAAAACTTGCAGTAAGCCAAAGAGCATTCCACCAGTGCCTAAAGCAGATTCCCAACCTTTACCTAAAGCTATATCTTTAAGCGCCCAAACCGCCTGCTGGCCAACAGTCCACTCAGCTATACTGCTTAATTGCTCAGCTGCGCCTGGATATTGAACTAAATAAGTCTCCTTTATTTTTTCTCTAATTTCAGCTGCTGCTTCAATATTGCCTTGAGCTTCAAGCTGATCAGCGAACTCAACCATAGCTTGAATGTCAGGCGCCATTGTCCAAGCTGATTTAGCTGCTTGCCATGCGGTCCAAGGCCCAAAAATGAAGCCTCTAAAATAAGCTCCGCCAGGCACTAAGTAGCTGATCATTTTTGAAAGGTTATATGCTTGCTTTAAGCCAGCCTCGCGCATTTGAAAATTATAGTATTCAAGCCATGCGTGATGCCAATATGCTTGCCAAGCAGCTTCAGGTTTATACTTAATTCTTTCTAAAGCTGAATAATAATATTCAGTTCTAGCTGAGATACGTTGAGGTAAAATTTCTTGTATTCTAAGCTCTTGCTCATGAATATTGCCTATATAAACAGGCATTAAGCCTATTGGAATAGCCCAGCTTAAGCTTCTATAAACCCTAAACCATTTATACCATTCCGGGTATTTATCTAGCTGCTCAGCTTCCCATTCAGGCCGCTCAGCTAATCCAAGCCTAACTAAAAGCTCTTTAACCCATTCAGGTAAATCTTCCCATTCAATTAATTTTTCACTCATAGAAAAACCTTTAAAATTTTAAAGCGTGCTAACTGCTTTAACGCGTATCAGCTGAGATGCGTAAACGTTTTTTAATATCTCGCTTCTGCTAACAAGGCTTCAATAATACAATATGAGAAATCATTGAATTTACAATTCCAAAAAAGCGGGCAAGCATTGCAAATTGGTAAAAATTTCCTTAAGAATTTTGGAGGTTTATGAATTTTCTCCATAATAACCGCATTTTTCTATTAATATCGCATTTTATATAAGAATTTTCTTCAGTTTTTCATATTCACGCTTGCTTAGTTTTGAAATATCTATTGTAAGCGGTATAGGTGGATTCTTTCGCCAAGCTATTTGCGCTATTTTAATTATTTCTGCTGTTCCAATTGTTTTCCCGAGAAAAAATTTTTAAGCATTTCCTCAACGCCTATGGGAGTGTGTATTTTATTAAACTCAGCTATAAGCCTAGCGAATAAAGGTTCAGGCAAGTTTTTAACGCTTTCCTCCGTAATGGCTAAAGGTTGATTGTTTTTATCTTTAAGCGTCCATTCAACTAGGCTTTTTGCTAAAAATTTTATTTCGCGCAAGCGTTTCTTTGGAATTGGAAAACCTCGCGACCAATCTATGCTTTCATCTTCTATTTGCCCGTATTCCCAAGCGCTTAAAACCCGTAATTTAAAACGCTCGCTGCCTATTTTAACTTCCTTAACTTCCTCCATTTCTAAACGCCTAGGTTAAAGCTGCGCTTTTCGCAAAGAAGGCATATGTTTCAGCTATTATATCGCCGCCTGGAGTCCATGGAAACCTATTTATTCTAGAAAGCTTCGCGTTCGCCAACGTTAACGTTTTCGCTGGAGATCCAGATTTTAAAGTCCATACAATATCCTTGTATTCATCGCTTATTAATAAATCCCAGTAATCTGTGCCTTCCCAGAGGATTGTTATTGTGCCATTTACCCGCCTTTCGCCAGGGTGAATCGCTATAAACTCTCTTGAACCTCCAGCGAAAACCGACCGTAAATTATTTCTTATTGTTACGCTGAATGCTTGAACCTTGGGTGTTAAAGCTCCAATTGTAAACGGGTTGTCGCCTCCATCAGCCCAAGTTAAAGGCTGCGTTCCAGGATCACTTGCTGCCGTAGCATCACTTGAAGCTTGATAGATTGGTTTTCTACATAGCATATATACTTCAGCTCTAACTAAATCGCCTATTGTCCATGTAAGCGTTGCATAATTAGCTTTCGCGAAGCTTGCTCGCCAATATTTTGTGGTTCCACCAAGATTGATTTTCGCTTCAAGGCTTAATGTTTTCATATCTAAGCTTAGATTTGTTGCATATTTTAAAAACTCCGTATCAATTGGGAAGAAGCGCATTGTAAAACCATACATTTCAAGGCTTCTAACTATGTCTCGCACATCTCTACTGCCTAATCCTGGAATAAATACGTGATTTAAATCTGCATCTTGCTCGAAAAGCGCGTATGGAGCGATAAAATTTAAAGTTGCACTTGCGGGGAAGTTGCCTGGTGTTGTTTCTTCAACATATTGAGGCCAAACTAAAATGTTATGTCCTGCAGTTACGCTCATTTTACTTCCTCCTCCTTAAAGGTTTTTTAACTTCCTTCTTAATTCTATAGTTGTCGCATACGCTATTTGTACACCTGCCATTTTCATCTAAAGGCGCGCTGCATCTTTCACATACTTTCATTTTCTCATCACCTTTAAGATTTTATAATAAAATAAACAGCGATCACTATACCTTCAACCCCTAAAAGCGGAGGTTTAAGATTAAGATCATCAGAATCCTTCCAATCTTCTCCAAGAAATATAAAATCTATATCAGCAGCCTCTTTTGGGTAATTAGCGATTATTCTTCTAATCTCTTCTTTCATTTCATATTTTTGTTTTTGGTTTTCTACTCCTTTCACATATGCGCCGATCTTCATTTTATGCGTAACTTGATAAATTTTTGAAGCGATAAGCTTATGATCAACATCAGCATCTGTAACGCAAATTTGAGGAACATCTATCTCTGTATTTAAAGGTGTTACAGCCCAGGCTACATCCTCTTTATTTGGGCTAGCTAAGCTCCAGTATTCTTTTAAAAGATTTAATATTGATAACCTTGGGTCCTTCATTATTAAATTAGCCTCGTTAAAACTATTCGTTTATAAATAGGTATATTAGCCAGAAAATATGGTTGAACAGCGAAAACTTCATACTCAACTTCGTTCACTTCAACTTTATCTAAAACATTTATGCTTAAATTTCCTGAGGCAAACGCTACTCTTTTCTCAATTGAAACAATTCCTTTGCTTGTTGCTTCTTGATCAAATCTTCCGCTTAAAGGTAAAATCTTGATTCCGCTGCTTGAATACCAAATGAATGGGCTTCCATAGCTTTCAGGTGGAGATCCCTCGCTTGCGTATGCAGCTTCATCAATATAGCTGTTTGATGAAGAGTTTCCAATAAAGCTGGGTGAAGGAAAATTTGGGTTAACGCTTCTATAAACTTTATAGCTGGAGGCTAAGCTTACAATTGTCCAGCTTAAATTTACTTTTCCACCATCAGCTACAATAACTTTAGTCATTTTATTTGTTGCTTTTTCTTCATCTTCAACGATTGGACAAACACGATAAAAATATGTTCCAGCTGGGATGCCTCCTCCTGTATCAACAACAGCTAATGGGGCTCCATTAAACTCATGCCTAGCATAATGAATGGCTTCTGTTCCATACTTCTCTAAAATCTGCTCAAACCTTGATTGTTGCGCGCTCATTATGCTTCCTTCCAGTATGGAGCTGAAGCTAAAAGCTTATGGCATTCCTTGCAAACTACGCGTAAATTATATTCATCATCTGTTCCACCGAAGCTAACTGGAATAATATGATCGATAATAAGCTGGTTAGGTGGAAACTTTCTATAGCAAATTTGGCAAGTATAATTATCTCGTTCAAGAATCTTTTTACGTAAGCTTCCTAAAGATTTGCGTTTTATACGCGTAGGAAGCGTTGGAAGCTTTGGCTTTCCCGCTTTCTTTACTCCTCCCATCTTTCTTTAAGCTCTTCTATTTTATATTCAGTTGATTTCTCGATTGGAATAATATAGCGTGAAATAAGCCTATCGTATTCGCCTTGCCAAATTGGAATTGGCCAATGCGTTTCACGATAGCTGCCGATAGCAATCGCGTGAGGGTCGCGTAAACGAATTAAAATTGCTGTTTTAAGCATGCTCAGCTTGCGGAAAACTTCAATATCTTGGCTTTGAGGGTTTAGAATACCTGTTTTTTGAATAATTTCTGCATCAGATAAAGCTATTAAACTATTGATTTCATTATCGCTTAAATTTGTGTTAACTATTGTTTTAACATCGCTTACTGAGCAAAAACCCAATTTATTCCACTTTCTTTTTTAAAAAAGAAAAAGAGGTTTAAAAGAGGGGTTTTAACTGGGCATTAGCTTAACTTGCTACTCCAGTTATTTTTCTTATACCGTCGCCTACAACAAGCTTAGGCATAAGCCATTGTCTAATAATAAAGGCGTCATAGCCAGCTACTTCATTTCTATAATGCGCTGATTCAGTCGGTCCCTCGCCTAAAACACATGCTGGAGCTTTTTTAGAGCCGATAATGGCTATTGTAGTCGTTAAAGCAGCATCAACTACAACATCTATTGTTGGGTATCCTGGTAACCCAAATTCTCCACCTGCAGCTGTTATTTTCGCTAAACCAGCGTGAACAAGGTCTCTAACAAAACTGTTTGTTATAAACTTGCTCCATGCGTAAGGTGATAAAGCCATAAAGTCAGGTTCATAACCTTTTTCTCTGATTTGGGTTATAGCATTTAAAATATCCGTAAATGGATTGTTAACGCTTGTTCCTCCTGAAGTAGCTCCCCAATCAGAGCCAGTTATAGATGTGGCTGTTTCTAATTCAGCTGCTATCTGCTTATTCTCCATTCTAGCTAACTCTCTAGCAGCATCCTCAACTTGAAGCCTGAAAATATCATGCGCCGCCTTTTTACGAGCTTCATCGCTTACAACAACATGAACCGCATTTTTCCATAAATCAAAGTTTACAGCGGTATAGGCTTGAGCATTTACAGGCGCCTCTGTTAATTCAGGAACTTTTTCTTGACCAGTTATAGCGGTGGCAATATCTATTCTAGCTGTTAAGCTATCCATGCGAATTACTCTAACAACTTTTCTAAGCCTATATTGTGGTCTAGCTAAGCCTAAAACTTCATCAAGCACTACTTGAGCTTTAATAGCGCTTATGTCGCTTACATCAACTATTTGTCCTTCAAGCAATTCTCCTGCATAATATTTCCCTGACGCTGGTGAATACCAAACTTTCCCTTTAATTTCCCCTTTTATCTCCATTTTTATCAACCCCTTATTGAAGAATTATAGCGATAACATCGCCGTTTGCGCTGGCTGCTTCTAAAGCTGTTCCAACCAAGCCGTCTGGGCAATAGCTTCCCGCTTCAACTAAATTTGGTTGAGCTGCTGTTGATGTTACTGTAGTTTCACCTGAAGGAATTGAAACACTAAGCGCAGCAGCCTCCTTAACTTTCCCGTTTGCATCTGGCGCAACAAACTTAAATTGCCCAATCGCCCCACTTGCAACTACTTTAACAACTCCTTTTATAAGCACCTTGCCTTTCATATCTTCGCCTGAAGCTATATCTGTTATAGCGACGCCAAAAGGCCCATCATCTCCAGCTGCACATTTTCTACCATCAGCTAAGCTTACAACATCGCCTTTAGCTATAGCAGCTGCAGCTGTTTTGCTAACAGGCAGAAGGAAGAATCCATATTCATATATTACGTTTCCAGCTGCCATTCTTATTGCACCTCCTTTCTATAACCAAAAAGGCTTTCTCGAACAGCTTCAATAACGTCATTTTTTGAAGCTTCGTATCTAGCTTTAGGCTTTGAAGCTGAAGCTTGCTTAACCATATTAACGTAGTCTTCCTTAAGGAATTCAAGCATTTCAATTGGTAATTCAGGTAATTTCTCATTTTTTGGTAAGCCCAGCTGATCTCTTAACTCGTTTACTTCAACCATTAGAGCTTTATGCTTTTCTTCAAGAATTTGTTTTAAAGCAGCGTTAAGCTTCTCATTTTCTTCCCTAAGCCTCTTTATCTCAGCTTCAAGCGCTTCTTTCTCGCTCATTTGCATCGCCTCCTTTTCACCTTCCTCCAAGTATTTTTCAAGCTCTGTCCCATCTATATTAATGTCAAAGCGTTTGCATAATCTAGCAAGCTTAGCGCCTATAGCTCGTTTAATTTCTTCGCTTGTTTGATGAAATCGAATTTTCGCAGCTTCAATCAAATCCTTTTGATAGTTACCATTATTATCTTTAACAGGGAACTTCCAGTCGCTGAAGTTATCTGTAGGCGCCCAAAGAAATTGACTTTTCTTGCTATTCTCCGCGTTTATATTATATTTTTCTCGCAAGCTTTCCGCAATCATGGAGGAAGGTTTTTCACTCAATTCTTTTTCCATTTCTTTTTCACCTTCTTCCCCTTTTTCATCGCGGGGTAGCTCAGTCACGATACTGTGACCTTGATTAAGCGAAGCTGTTAAAACTTGAGAGAAATCGCAATAATTTGCGGTTAAAACTTCAGCTGGAACTTGATTGAAGGCGGGTTGCTCAACAAAAGCAACATGATCAAAAATAAAGTCTTTCACTATTTCGCCTTCAGGCGTTTTTTCTATATTGAAAGCGATTATCCTTGGGCTTGTGTATCGCCATCCCCCATTCTTAATTTTCTCCCAAGCGGATTCATCATCGATTTTAGCTATAGCATAAATCGCGTTATCAGCTTCAAAATCAACAATTCTCCCTACAGCCTTCGCTGATTCATGCCCAAAGCCAACAATCGGTAAGTTAATTAAGCTTTGTAAAGCTTTAATCTTAGCCTCAGGCGTAATCATCCATTTATTCTTATTCATAGTTGTATCAATAACGAATATTTTAGCTAAATGCTCGCCAGAAGGCTGAATAGAAGCGATATAATTGAAGCTTAATGACATTTAAATCACCCTGGGCTTAAATTCAATAATTCTAAAGCTTTCTCTTTGCTTAGAAAACCTTCACCTTTTCCATAAGCTTGCGCAATGGAGCGAAGAAGCTCAATAAAATCGCTTGTTTGAATCGGCTTCCATATATGACGGACTTTAACTGAAGCGTCTTTCTTGCTACCATAAAACTTTTTAACCAGCCTAGTATACCATTGCGCCTCTAACTCTCTTTTTATCCATCTTTGCGTTTCTTGTATAGGGCCATGAATAAAGCTTTCAAGCTCAGCGTAAGCGGTTGCTCTATTAACTTCTTTTTCTCTTCCAAGAAGGAATCTTGGAACCTGGAAGGCTGATATTATTGTTTGGTCGAGGTATTCAAGCGTCGCAATTAAATTTTCAATATTTGGTTTTAAATCAACTATTTGAATATCCCAGCGAGCAGTTGTAGCAATATGCTTTCCAGGTTTAATTTGGTTAATATGCTGGCGAATTATTTGCTCAATCTGCTCTCTTGTCCAATCAACACCGCTTGTGTCAAGCCTATGAATCCCTATACCAGCCCATAAAACTATTGAAGCTTCCTTTAAAGCTTCAGTTAAAATCATTTGCCTAACTTCAAAAGCGTTATAAATTGGCTCGATTGCGCTTATTCCTTCTAAATCGCCTGAAATACAGTTGTTAGCAAAGTAAAGAATTTGCTCAGGTTGATAAGCTAACTCTTCACCTTTATAGTTAAAGCCTTGAAGCCTCCAATCCTCGCTTATATTAGGCGTAATCTGCGTTGAATCAAGCGGAATAAGCATTTCAGGATTTTTATCAGCGTCTAAAACTATTTCAAAAGCAGCTTTACCGAAGATTTTCGCGTTGATAATTGCTATACGAATAATATCGTCAAGGTTTACTTGAGCATTTATTCGATCCACATACTCCTTTAACTCTTTATTTTCAGGCTCAACTTTCGTTTCGAAGCCAGCAGCCATCGTGAATTGAGCGATCAAATTTATGCACGTTCTTACCAGCTCATCCTTTTCGTAAGCCTTCATAAACTTATCAGAAATTTTGGCATAAGGCTCATACTTTGAAATTGAAGCGCTCATAGTAATTGTTTCAGTTGATTTTCTAACAGCTTTATCAAGCATAATTATGCCTGGATAACTTTTCAAAGGTTCGTAACTGCCTGAGCTAAACGTAAAAATCGCCGGTTCCTCTTTTACCTCTTTCTTTTTCCCCTTTGGCCTTCCTGCGCCCGGCCTTCTTCCCCCTCTCATTTCAGCAATCTCCAAAAAATCAAACAAAAAATCAAAAAAATCAAAAGTTTGAATTTAGATTAGCTTAAAAAATCAAAGAAAATCAAAAATCAATAAGCTTTTCATATGGAGGGGACCCCCCTCCCCCCTCCTTTTATCGCATACATTAAAATGAAAATGTAACTGGCTCAGCTGAGTCTTTTTTCTCAAGCTTCAATCTTTCAGCACCATATACAGCTAGAGCTAACGCCCATAACCGATCATCATGCGTCCCGCTTGGATGGCTGAATTGAATATGCCCCGCTTTCGTAAGCTCAAAACGCTCTGTATTAAGCTCTGCAATTAAC
>JAWCLZ010000034.1:0-10627 GCA_038850275.1 Methanocellales archaeon
AATATAAAAGGCTTTATGATCACATTGAAATGGAAGTGCTTAAGTGAAGTTGAAACTCGCTGAAAACATCTTGAGATTTGAGAGACACCTAGAAGGAGCTATTAGTAGAGATATCTCTGATTACCTCATATATAACACACATGGAGTGCTTTCAAGCAGTAAATGCTCTATTAGAAATTGGGGAATACATCGTTGCTAAAAATAAACTTGGCTTTCCCTCTTCATATAGAGAGATTTTTTAACTTCTTGAGAAAAACAAAATAGTGAGAAGAACTGCAGAATCTCAAGAGATTGATATTCCTTAGAAATTTAATTGCCCATGAATAAGGGATTTATTGATAGAACAAAAGGGAAAGAAAGTTAATGCGGTTAAATAAGTAATAACGAAAACTATTTTTTACTCACAGTAACTCTGCCCTTTAATGCCATTCATCATAAACCCAGAACCAGAGGAAGCCCTAGCGGTTGCTAAATCTAGCACGCGTGCAATGCTCGTTATAATTGGCAATTGCAAAGTTGACTATAGCGGTAGAGCTAAGTCCACTTTAGACTATGGAGAGCGCTTGGTAATTGTGAAGAGAGATGGCACAGTTATAGTGCATCAAGATATAAATCGCGAGCCAGTGAACTGGATGCCTCCTGATACGAGAGTTAAATATGAAGTTGAAGATCAAAAGTTTATTTTAAAAGCAGCACGTCGCGACCCAATTGAGCATATGAAGATCAGCTTTAAAGAAATATGTTTAATTACTAGCCAAGTTTTAAAAGACTTCAAGCGCATAAAAATAGCTGGAATGGAGAATCAACTTGTGGAAGAGATAGCTAGAAATCCAAGTATAATTGAACTTGGACTGCGTATTGTTGAAAGAGAGAGGACCACTGCAAGTGGGGAGATTGATTTATATGGAGTGGATAGAAATGGCACTCCAGTGATAATAGAGGTAAAGCGAAGCTCTCCCTCGATAAATGCAGTGCAACAGCTCCATGCTTACATCCTTGATTTAAAGAAGCATAATAAAGCAGCAAAGATAAGAGGAATATTAGTTGCCCCCAAGATCCCTGAGATGATTAAAACCTTGCTTCGCGAGAAAGAACTGGAGTATAGAGAATTCAACTGGCAGTTTGAATTACACGGAGAGGGACAGCGTACCCTCGATGAATTTGAAGGGGAAGATTAAAATCGATGAAATCAGAAAAGTGAGAGCTAAATATGGTAAAGCAAATGAATGAATTTTATATCTAGCTGAGCCTTATTTGATTCGCATCATCGATTGACGATAAATATATATCCATTACTAGCTTCTAATTCAAGCATGGCTAAGAATCCTTGGATGATTTCAACAGTTGTTTTAGCAATAGCCCTAGCTATAGTTTCAATTTACACCCTATCTATTGCTACTCGCACTCCAGCTGAGCTAACCGCTGAGGAGGCCAAGAATAAAGCAATGGATTATATAAATGAAAACCTCGTTCAACCTGGCACGAGGGCAAATGCAGTTTCAGTTGAAGTAATGGGCAGTGTTTATAAAGTGGTAACTGAGTATGAAGGACAGTTAATCCCAGTTTATATAACAAGAGAAGGCAGCTATCTATTTCTAACCTCACCCATAAATACCTCTCAGCAGCTTCCCACCCCAACTCCAACGCCCACTCCTGAGGTAAAGGCTGAGAAACTGGAGCAATTCATAGCTTGTTTAAATCAATCGGGCTTCAAAATCTACGGCGCTGCTTGGTGCTCATACTGCAAGCAGTTGGTGGAAATGCTAGGGGGATATGAAATGGTTAAGCCAATTTATGTGGAATGCACTGTTGAGAAAGAGGAATGCGCAAAAGCAGATATAAGAGCATATCCAACGATAATTATAAACGGCACTAGATATACAGGGGAGAGAACCATAGAGGCATTCTCAAGAGCAACAGCTTGCCCCCCTCCATATTAAGAAGGAAAAATAATGAAACATATGATTCCTCTATTTATTTTCCACTCAGCCACTGATTCCCTCTCCCCTTTTTTGGTATTCACCGCTGGCTTAATCTCTGGCTTAAATCCTTGTTTACTAGCTATCCTAACATTCATGATCTCAATTCAACTCACCGCTAAAGGCAGGATGAAGATAATTTACACTACACTCGCTTTCTCCCTAGGTATATTCGTAGTTTATTTGCTAGTTGGAATTGGGCTTTTTCGAGCAATCACAGGTAGCTCAATGCAAGAGATAATCAAGCTAATTTTGGTCTTAATAATATTCCTCCTTGGACTATGGCATATCTATGATAGCTATTATATTTCCAAGAAGGAGAAATCCTCATTCACCACTCCAAAGCAAATAGTAGAGCTAGCAGAGAAAATCGGGGGCAAAGCTAGCTATCCCCAGGCTTTTCTACTAGGTGTTTTGTTCTCACTAGTGAAAACACCCTGCGTGGGCGCGATTTACTTCGCGATACTTGAGTTAATGATAAAAGAGCAAACTATGGGGATATTCCACCTTGCAATTTACAACTTAGGACTAATATTCCCAGTTATAATCCTCGGATGTGCAATGGCACTTGGATTAAGCCCGGAGGGGGTGGATAGATTTAGAAAGGAGAAGAGAGCTATGCTTAGATTGATCACAGGCATTGTTTTAATCTCCCTCGCGTTACTCTTAGCCTTCAACTTGATCTAAACTTGATATAAATCCCCCTCTAATTTTACCAGCTAGTGCTAGTCTCCCAATCTCCCTCCGCACTTCTCTAGCAAGAGGCACTGGCTTTTGATCTTCAAATGGGGTACTTGGAAGTGGCTTGAAATAATGCACCCTTATCCTTCCCCTTTTAGCACAGATCCACTTAGCTAGATCCAAAGTTGCAATTTGATCCTCAATGGTTTCACTTGGCAAGCCAAATAGCAGATCAACCACTGGCACTATTTCAAACTCCAAGCAGAGTTCAACGGCATTTATAATGTCTTCCACGCTGTGCCCACGATTTATCTCCTTAAGTATTCTCTCACTTCCACTCTGCCCCCCTATATGCAGCGAGTCATTAGCGCAATATTGCTTCACTAGCTCAAGAGCCTCTGAAGTTACAAATTCAGGTCTAACTTCAGATGGAAAGGTGCCGAAGTAAATTCTCTTATCCATGTTCTTCAAAAGCTTAAGTAGTGCTTCAATTTTCTCAAGTTCAAGTTTAAGTCCATTTGAGCCATAGGCAAAGGCATTTGGAGTTATAAATCTAATATCTCTATAATAACTAGCGTATCTAGCGATCTTCTCCACGCTGCGATGGCGCATTATCTTGCCAAATAATCTCGGAGTCTGGCAGAACTTGCACGCGTGTGGACAGCCTCTGGAGATCTCAATAGGTCCAAGTACCTTTTCTGAAAAGGGAGGATAGCTATCTAGATCCACCTGCCCCCTAGGCTGGGTAATTATAACTTCACCTCTATCTTTAAAGGCAATTCCCCTTACCTCGTGGATACTCCCAGTTTGAATAGCACGTAATAACTCAGGCAGGGTTTCCTCACCCTCGCCTAATACAGCGTAGTCAAATCCAGCATTCAGAACTTCAACTGGCCTAGCTGTGGGATGAGGGCCTCCTGCTATTAAAATATATTTTCCATTTAAATTTTTAACCTCGCTATATACCTGCTTTGATTGTGCAGTGGCAAATGAATATAGCAATACATCGCCTTTGAATTCCACTGGATTTTCAACAATCTCAAAATCTACAACTGCTGAGAGCACTGCAATGCTATATCTATTCTTACTGCTCCATCTAAATCCCACTTTCATGCTACTTAGGTGCTATTTTAACTTCATCTTGCTCCACTATGAGGAAATCAATGGTTTTCTTCCTATCAAAGCCGCAGCAGAGTATTTCAACGCGCCAGCCTTTAAATTGATAGTTATTTGGATTCAATTTATCTCTCTCACTTGGGTTTTCAATTAAATCTATCTTGCATAACTCCTCAACAGCTATCCCTTCATATTCCCTATTGCGGTAATCCCCTGAGATTATATACTCACGCGCTCGAAAGATATCTTTAATTGAAACTGGGCAGCAGTTTGAATAAGTTTTAATATCCCAGATCTTCTCCATCAATTGATAATCTAGGTTTTAGGCAATAAATTTTGCCTTAATAGTTCTTAATATCATGCTTAATAACGCTTAAAATTTCTCCACTATCACTTCTGTGAATTTAAACTCATTAACATTTACGAGACCGCGATCCGTGAGCTTCAGCTCTGGAATAACTGGCAGCGCTAGGAAGGAAAGGGTTAAAAAAGGAGACTCAAGGGAGCAGCCTAGTTCTCTAACGCTAGTGTGAAGGGCTTTTAAATCACTGCTAACCTCTTCTAAAGTACGCTGAGTCATAAGGCCAGCTATCTCAAGTTGGCACTGCCCAAGTATAGCTCCATTTTTAACAGCAATCAACCCACCTCCAATTTTCTCAAGTGCGTGTAAAGCTACAAGCATGTCCCTATTGCTCGCTCCAACTGCAATTAGATTATGGGAATCGTGGCTAACGCTACTTGCAATGGCTCCCTCTTTGAGTCCAAAGCCAGTGACGAAGCCCTTTCCAATGCTCCCGCTTTTACCGTGTCGCTCAACCACAGCGATATATAGCACGTCTCTTTCAACATCGCAGCAGACCTTGCCATCCTCAACCCTTAAAATCGCTTCTGTGGAAGTAGTAATTATTTGACTTGGAATTATCTTGATAACTCTAACTTTAACCTCCCTCGCTTCAATTCCAGTGAAAATTAAATCCTCTTGAGTGAGTTTTTTGATGCGAATAGACCGCTTCATAGCCCTTGGATATCTATATCTAGGGATTTTAACTGCTAGCTTGCCATTTCTACTCACTACTTTCCCATCAATTATCACATCCCTAGCTTTAAATTCAACTAGGTCTTCAAAAACCACGAGATCAGCAAGGGCACCTGGGGCGATGAATCCTCGATCTCTTAATCCAAGGTATCTGCATATGTTAAGCGTTGCAATTTTAACAGCTTGAATAGGGTTTAAACCTAGTTTAACTGCTTTCTTAAGCACATAGTTAACATGCCCGTTTAAAAGCAAGTCCTCGGGATCTCGATCATCGGAGCAAAAAGTAACGTGCTCCAGAGAAATGCCCTTTTCGAGTAATGCTGGCAAGATAGAGGATAAATTCTTAGCAGCTGATCCCTCTCTAAGGTGTAGCGTGATACCACTACGTAGTTTCTCAATGGCTTCATCAACAGAAGTGGTTTCATGATCAGAGAGCACCCCTGAGGCACGATACGCAGCTAAGGCTCTACCACTTAACATGGGAGCGTGGCCATCTACCATTTTTCCCAGCTTCTCCGCAGAAGTGATCTTGGCAATAGCACTAGCATCTTTATTTAAAACCCCTGGGAAGTTCATCATCTCAGCTAGACCATAGAATTCTTTAGTGCGCAGTAGCTTGGAAATTGCATTTACCCCAAGCGCTGCTCCAGAGGTCTCAAGCTCGAGAGTTGCTGGTACGCAACTTGGAGCTGTGAAGTAAACTCGAAGTGGAACTCGCTTCGACTCAGCCACCATTGCTCTTATACCACGGATTCCAAAGACATTTGCAATCTCATGGGGATCCACGACTACTCCAACTGTGCCCCTGCAAACTACAGCTTCAGTGAAACTCGCTAGCGTTACCATTGAGCTCTCAATGTGAATATGGGCATCGATCAAACCTGGAGCTATATATTTTCCATCTGCTTCAATAACAGTTGTTTCCCCTCCTATGATATCACTAACATCGCCAACTCTAGCGATCCAACTTTGCTTAATTGCAACATCAGCTTTTCTAATCTCCCCACTCCATACATCAATGATACTCCCGCCTAATATTGCTAGATCAGCATTTAATCTACCAGCGGCGCAGTCAATAAGATCTATCTTTGCTTTCATTAATCGAAATCTCTATTTCATTCAAAAGCATAATTTTTTCCAAATATGAAAAGGATCTTATTCATAGCACTATTGCTAATCTCCCTATCTCTTGCAGCTTGCACCCAACCTTCTCTAAAGGATAAAAAAATTCTCATTGTAATTGCTCCTCAGAATTTCAGAGATGAGGAATTCACAGTGCCTAAAGCAGCTTTTGAGAGACTTGGAGCAAAAGTTGAAGTGGCAAGCACACGCTTAGGCACTGCTAAGGGAATGCTTGGACTTGAGGCAAAGGTCGATCTCTTAATTGCAAATGCCAATCCTAATGATTACTCAGCAATCGTAATTACAGGGGGAATTGGTTCCAAGGAATACCTCTGGGGGGATGAAAACCTGGGGGAGTTGGTAAGGCAATTTCAATATAGAAATAAAGTAGTAGCTGCAATTTGCCTCTCCCCAGTGGTACTTGCTAAAGCAGGGCTGCTTAATGGAAGAGAAGCAACTGTATATCCAGATAGCGAGGCAGTGGAAATCTTAAGGGACAATGGAGCAATCTATATGGATAAAAAAGTGGTGATAAGCGATAAAATCATAACTGCAAGAGACCCTGAGAGTGCAGGGGATTTCGCATCAGTGATAATCAACTTGCTATCAGCTAGCTAGGCGAATCATTTTAAATAACTGCCCATGTTTATCTACCACTTCAAAGCCATGCCGCTGATACCAAGCTATTCTATCCTCAAATGTATAGGCAAAGATCTCAAAATCAGCGAAGTCCTCTAGAATTCTAGCGAGCAATCGACTTCCAATGCCATTGTTTCGGAAATCACTCGCTACATTGATAACTTGAATCTTAACAGAGCCATTGAGTTTTTCAACCAATGCATAGGCTAAAATTCGAGAGAAATCCTCGTCCCATACATAGTATTCATATTCTTCATCATCTTGAATTACATCGATATGCAAATTCTCACCTATATCGAGCAATGGCAGTTTAGATAGCGCTTAAGATATAAAAGGCTTTCGAAAGAAGAATTTATGTTCTCAACTTTTAACATTAGCTAAATGGTTTTTTTTTAGAAACAGAAATTTATATATTTTTATTGTAAAAGTGTTTTGGTGATTTTTGTGGAAGAATATAAAATGCCTTTGATAGGTGACAGATTTCCTCAAATGGAGGTCAGAACCACCAGGGGCGTGGTTAAGCTTCCAGACGATTACAGCGGTAAGTGGTTTATTCTCTTCAGCCATCCAGCTGACTTTACGCCAGTATGCACAACAGAATTCGTCGCATTCCAGAAGAGATATGAAGAATTCCAGAAGCTGCAATGCGAACTAATAGGATTAAGCATAGACCAAGTTTTCGCCCATCTAAAGTGGGAAGAATGGATCAAAGAAAAACTTGGCATAGAAATAAAGTTCCCGATAATAGCGGATAATACCGGCGAAATCTCGGCGAGATTAGGTATGCGCCATAAACAAGCTGCAGGAACACAGACCGTAAGAGCAGTCTTCATAGTTGACCCTAAAGGCATTGTCAGGGCAATACTTTATTATCCAATGGAGCTCGGCAGAAACATGGATGAAATACTTCGAATGGTGAGAGCCTTTCAAATAGCCGACAAAGGCTACGCAATACCAGCCAACTGGCCAAACAATGAGATAATCGGCGATAGCGTGATAGTTCCACCAGCAAACACCGTAGACATGATCCAGAAAAGAAGAGACCAAGAAAAGGCTGGAGAGATAAAGTGCCTAGATTGGTGGCTATGCTACAAGAAGGTAGAGTAAAGTAAGTAATTATAATTTTTAAATTTTTCTATAAATCTTCTCTGTTTAAGCTATGCAATATATGAAGGAACTATATAACAATGGAGGCAAGCGCATATACTGGATGCCCATCTGATAACAACTTTAGTTGTCGATGATCACGATCCATTTGTGGAACGACGATAGGACAGATTTATTATTTTATTTATCTTCTGTTCCCTTTTCTGTTCCCTTCACTTCTCATTTTTATTCTCGATATAAAGCATGAAAATCGCACTCAATGCGATTAGTGCATATATGGTCTCAAATCCCGAAATTCTAGGCGTTGAGACTGGTGTTGGCTGTGGAAGTTCTGTCGATGCTGGAGTTGTGGTTGTGATTGGCGTAGCTGTGGGAGTCGATGAAGGAGTTTCTTCCCATTCTTTTAAATATTGAATAAATTCGTTTTCAAATTCGTCTATTGAAACGTTGTAACTTTCTTTGAATGCTTGCGGGAATGACGTTCCTTGCCCAATCTTTGTTAAAACTTTTTTGGCCAATTCCATCTCTTTTGATTAAGTAGTCAACGGCTACGTAGGACTGCCAATAATTAGCCGCTTTTTTTGGCCTATCCCTTGAGCAACCCAATCGTTCTCTGTAGTAATATTTTTAAAACTAATTATTTTATCTTCCAATGCCGCTGACCGTACTGCCATAAACCAATTGTTTTTCACTCCTTCAGCAGTCTGTGGAGACTTGATAGCTAAAACTTTGAGACCTTCATAGTCAGCGAGCCACTCGTCAAACCATTTATATTTAGTTTGAGAGCCCAAACCTGCGATTTGCTCAATAATTCGATGCGTATACTCATGAGCGATATAACGCCAATTGGCATATGGAGGTAACCATTCAACATATTCCGGATTCATACGAGGAACTGCTCTATATGTTTTAACCCATTCTGATGAGAAACCCCAAGTGTCAATCAAATCTTGAAAAAGACCATTCTCCGAATTATAAAAGTTAGTTCTACAAAGCTTCATTTCTTGCCTTATTAAAGTTTATTACGCTTTTTCGCAAACCAAAGATCCAACACGCAGGATCATGGCGTGCTCGATAGTGTTTCTCCCGGTTTATCTGGAAAAGTTTCTTTTTTTGCGAAGAAAATTGCTTCAGCTGCCGCAACTATTGGTATCAAGGATGAATCAGAGGAGCACGTAGCCTTAAAAGAATTAAGGTCTCAACCTGAAGAAGATATTGAAATTTCAGGAAGCGAAGAATATGAAGTTAAAGTTTAAAGCCAAACATCATCGAGCAGCAGACTATTGGTAAGGCAATCCAAGCTATAATTTACATTAGTGTACTTGCCCAAGTGGGAAATAGAATTTGTCAGTGGACAAGAAATTTATAGTCGAGAAATGTTTGCCTATTCAGGTTCGATACTCGTAGACACAATATCAACTTGCCCAAATCATAAATGACCAGCTATATCGACATAGCTCCTTTGCGAAAGAAAACAATTGCAGTCTGCGAAGTATGCGGTAAAGCATTATGCGAAAGCGAGGATTGTAAAACTTGGTATTGCCTGAACATCTTCAAATAAATGTGTAATTTGCAAGAAATGTCAATAAGGTTATGAGGCTTTCATACAATGGATAGAGGTTGAGGCTCTAGGTAGAGAAAAAAGAGAATTTATATACAGTTAACTGTTGATATGTTCTTAGGATTTAATTTAAATTGGAGGTGGACATGCTCTTCATAAGCTTACTTCTCCCAAAGGGAAAGGGAAGCGAAGCTGTGAAATACATCAAGGAACTTAAGGCTCCAAAGGGCATAGTGATAAAAGAAGTTTACTTCACCTTCGGGCGCTTCGATGGCGCTATTATATTTGAAGCAAGTGATGTTAAAACAGCTATGAAATTCGCCATGGAAATAGGCAATGCCACTGATTATACAATTGAAACATTAACAGCAGTCCCAGCGAGGGAAGTCTAACTGCATATCTTGCATGCGTTGCATTTAGGAGCATTACTATGGCAATAGCGCTTGCCATGGAGATATGCAAGTGTCTGCATCCATCCCCCTAATTCGCCTAAAAAGCATAGCTTGCCTCTAATGCAAACTTGTGTACGTGGGCAAGCTTCGCATGGGTAGTGAATGCAATATGATTTCAATGGCATTTTACTATTTTTTAGATCAATTAACTCGAGCCTTCCAAATACATTTTTAAGATGCACATCACAGGGTATGAAATGCGGTGCTTTAAATGTTGAGAGAATCAAGGAATCGATGGTTTTAGGCCCCAAGCCATAGCAATTCATCAATTTCATTCTCGCTTCCTCAGGGGAGAGTTTAAATAAAGCGCTGGTTTCAATGAGTTCTATGTAGCTCTTTAGTGTTTTCTGCAGTTCAAAGAGCTGATAGCTATTTCCAATTCCACGAAGCTCTAAGTTAGAGAGTTTTGCAATTTTATTTAAATCAGCGCCATAGCGCTTGAAAATCATTCTACACCAAGGCAATACGAAGTTGTAATACGAAGCTCTCTTTGAAAGGGAAATTGCAATCAATAAATAATTAAAGTCCCAAGGTGCCACTGGAAGCCTCACCCCTGGGTATAGCTCTGCAAGTATCTTGACTCGCGTTCTAAATCTCGAGGGCAGTTTTGAAATTTGATATTCAAATGCCTCATGCCAAAGTCCAGTTTCCATTGAAGTAAATTCAAGCAGAGATTTTTTGGAAATATCAGCTGTGCATCTCACTTCAAGCACTCCTTTGCGTTGTATTAACTCAAGCTTCCCCCTTAAAAAACCAGCTGTCTTTCGCCATCTATTCCTAGATGGATTTATATATAAACTTGAGATGAATGAAGGCAGCATTGTATTATTCAAATCATAATCTTCAACTTCAATCTCGAGGCGCATGGGTGAATTATTGTAAATATATGGTGAATTATTGTAAATAGATATTTGGTAAATAGATATTAATATAC
>JAWCLZ010000035.1:0-10084 GCA_038850275.1 Methanocellales archaeon
GAAAGCCGCATACAGGGGTTTGATGAGGAGGGGATGCCTGAGAAGGTTCTCCTTTACTTTACCGTCGATCAGAAATGGCTACTTAAATGAACATAGTCCGTTCTAGATCGGAGGTTAAGGATTTTTGAACACTGTTCATTCAAAAAGAGAGACCTAATAATAAATTCCACTTTCATTTATCAGAGTTTGTTGCGCAGTTTATGAAAAATATTGGGATCGATTGCAAATACGAATAAGCAAAATGCAATTAAAAAACTGAAGAATGCTCTGACATGGTCGCTGTGGGTATAGGTGTACAAGAGTCCTATCTGCATTATATCAAATTCTTCAGGTGTATCCAGATAGGATAGCCCCAGAAGCACAAAATATATTGCCAATAAAGTGGCAACTGGACGCCAGAGGTGAGGGAGAGTCTTGCTTGACACTCAGCGATTCCTAATGCTCTCGCTTTAAGCGCCTTTATCTCCTCTCTAAGCTGCTCATCAGATTTGCCTTCTGTGCTAATGCCCATTTCCCTAGCAAGTTTTCTGATTTCACTTTCGGTTTGCTGTACAATTGGCTTCTCAAGAGACTTCAGCTCAAGCTCAGCTTCCCTCTGAGCCTTTTTGAACTCTCCTAATGCTTTACCCATGGCTCTTGCAATTTCAGGTAGCTTGTCAGCGCAGAAAAGCAATAATGCAACTCCTAATATCAAAAGGATCTCTGCAGTACCAATTGCCATTCATTTACCCTCCATTCCAACTTGAGAGAGGCTGATTTTTATCGCAAGTAGACTTCATCTTCGTCTCCGCGATAGCCAATTAGCTCAGCATATCTACCCCAGTTGATTATTAATCGAAAATATCCCTCCAGATTTCGAGTTGATATCTTCCTTTTAATTATTTCGAGAACAGCGATCTTGCTTAGCTTATGTTCCTTTGCATTTTTCAAAGAATCAACTATCTCTTGGAAAGCCTCAAGCTTGGAAATTTGCTCTCTAAATATCAATTTACGCTGATTAATACTGCTCTTCACCAAAGCATTTCCAAGTTCAGTTAACCTTATATTTCCATCGTGAACAATTGCAAAACCGAGCAATTCTGCCGCTTGTATAGCTGGTAAAATCTCATCCAGTTCGAGATCGAAATCGCTTGCAAGCCTCGCGGCATCACATTCCCCTCCACAATCATTAATCGCTTCTATCAATCCAATTATTTCACTTGTTGTAGCTTTGGGCAAGATCATATTACTCCTCTTTTCACACTATGAGCGAATAAATTTTATCAGTCCAATAATAAAATGCTGGGTCATTTCTAATTCTGGGTCTTGGCAGATCCACCTTCAAATCTGCAATTATTCTACCGGGTCTATGCGAGAGCACAATTATCCTGCTAGCCAGATATACTGCTTCCTCTATATTATGAGTAACCATGAGTACTGCATCTGGAGGCAGAGCTCTATTTTCCCAGAGCATGAGCACCTCATCCCTCAAATTTTGAGCTGTCAAAGCATCGAGAGATGAAAATGGCTCATCCATGCAGAGCAAAGCAGGTTCAACAGCGAGCGCCCTTGCCAATCCTACACGCTGCTTCATACCCCCAGAGAGCTCGCGAGGATAAGCATCCTCAAATCCATCGAGACCAACCGCATCTATATATTTATGAGCCCTCCTTATCATCTCCTCTCTCGGCATATTCATCGCCTCCAATCCAAGCTCAACATTTTCCATAACAGTAAGCCAAGGTAGAAGTGCGAATGATTGAAAAACCATTGCCACTTTTGGATTATCAGCTCTAATAGGCTCACCCTTATAAAGCACTATACCAGTAGTAGGCTTTTCGAGGCCAACAATTATGCGCAACAGAGTGGATTTTCCACAGCCACTAGGACCAACGACAACGATGAAATCATTATCATCAATATTAAAAGAAATATTATCCAGTACTTCGATGGATTTGTGGTCTAAATTATAGGTCTTACTGATCTCCTTGATCTCCATGATGACCATTTAACTCCCTCACATCTCAATTTTATATCTCAATTCTGCCTTTTTATAAAGACTGCGCCAGATAAATTTATTGACCAAGAAAATTGTTATAATCATACCAATCACACTTATGATTATCATTCTCGGGTCAGGATCTATAAAAGTGCTCCTGCTCAGCAAATAGCCTATGCCAAAAGCATAATAAGTTTGCCCGCCAAAAACTACAAACTCTGAAACGATCAAGGCATTCCAACCACCACCCCACGCAGTTATGCTACCAGTTATAAAAGAGGGATATATCCCTGGGAGCAAGATTCTTTTCCAATATAGCCATTGCTTTACACCAAAGGAGCGAGTTGCTTCCTCAATGTCAGCAGGAATGCTTTTAACCCCTGCTATAAGATTGAAAAGCAAGTACCACTGCATCCCAGTTAAGATCAATATAATTGCTGGAATATCCATAGTGCCAGTGAATCGAATCAATAGCAGCACAATTAAAGGGAAAAGTGCAACCGCAGGTATAGAAGCAGCAATCTCAATAACCGGAGTTAGATATTTCGAGGCTCTTTCATGCTTAGCTATTAAAACAGCTATAGGGAGAGTCCATGAGAGGCAGAGGAAATATGCCACAAGCAACCTTGCCATGGAAAACAATATTGCTTGAGGAATAAGATAAGCATCCCTTGGAAAAGGCTCGGTGAAAGCTGGCAAGAGCTTCAAGGCAGCATAGCCTATTGCACTCATAACTATGGCAAGGAAGAGAAAATAAACCGAGATTCTCACCACCCTTAATACTCCTTTGTGCCTCGAAATCGCTCTGGAAATCTGAGTTGATAGACTGCCAATCGCTTCAAGGATTTGAAGCCAATAGTATGAAATTCTTGAGATCATGCTCAAAAGTGGCGATGCACTTGTTTTTCTCCCACTCACGCCTGTATATTCATATTTGAAGTTCTCCGACCAGATCGAAAGAGGGCGCCAGATGAATAAATCTAAAATGACTATGATGAAAATTAAGATAGCAAGGCCGATGAGCAGCGCATTTAAATCCCCCTTTATGGAGGATTCCATTAAGAAGCTTCCAAGTCCCGGCAGCTTATAGCTATCTGAGCCAGTGGTTATTATTTCACAAGCAATTAGGAAATACCACCCACCAGCCCAGGACATAATGCTATTATATACGAGCTTGGGGATGCAAGCTGGAAAGATCAACTTGGCAAATTTTCGAATCCCAATTACGCCAAAGGAATCCACAGCATCATTTAAATCCTTGGGAATGGTGGTAATTGACTCATAAACCCCAAATGCCATGTTCCAAGCCTGGCCAGTGAATATCAAAAAGATGGCAGCCAGTTCAACGCCAATAATGCTTCCCTGGAATAATGATATAAAGAAGAGTACTGCTGCTGGGAAAAAACCTAGCACTGGCACAGATTGCAGTACATCAAGCACTGGAAGCATCACCTTTTCTGCTCTCTTATTCGTAGCCGCCAGATACCCATAGGAGATTGAAAACACTAGAGAAATTAGATAGGCGAAGAACATTCGATAGAGTGAAAAGAAAACATAAAATGAAAGCACAGGAATTTCAACAATTGCAGAACCAAAAATGAAAAAATATGAGAAAAGATAGCCCAAGCGAAGTAGGATTACTTATTTTTAGGCTGCTCGTTTGCTCACCTCAACACGTTGCTGTTAGTCACAGGATAATTATAAGGATTTCGTCACTCTACTCTGAGTAAAACCAAGAGCTTGAATAAATTGAGAAAATTTTCATTAATCAAAGCAAGCTATTCTACTAAAATGAATGCATGTTTTTTAGATCCTTCTCAGGGGCGAAGATTTTTCAAGGGTTTTTTGAACACTTAATAAGACTTATTCATTTTTATATTATATCAATCTTCTCGCTAACTCTATTAAACTCTTGGCGGTAGCGATGTAACCCCTAGCATCTCTTAAAGAGAAAAACTTTGAATGGTAGTCTGCATCAGATTTTCTTTTCACCATCATTTCCAATTTGTCTCTCAGACCTGCTGCCTCAGGAGGAACAAAGCCCTTCATAACCATCTGTTTGAAAAGCTCAACTGCTTGGTCATGCCTCCCCGCAGTTTCTCCAATAAACTTCAAGGATAAGCTATCATTTGCTTTAATCGCAGCATGAATGGCCAAAGCGGATATCACAGTAGCTTTGTTAGTAGTTTTCTCTGGAAGACTTTCCAAAAACTCGGCTGCCTTTAGCCAATACTCGGCTTGCTCCAAATGATCTTTGGAAAGAGCCATACAAGATCACCCCCTCTTTTTTAATATTCAAAGCAAATGGATCATTTTCTTTCAATTTACTCTTAAACTCTTTAATGCTCATGATGGTAGGCATGATTTTTCTCCCGATCTCTGAGCTCTCCTTTGAGCAGTGTTCCACTATCCTCCTCTCTAATTCTTCTGACAATGTTTTTGTTAAAATAAGTAGATCAATATCGCTTTCAGGTTTTGCTGTGCCTCTCGCGTGAGAGCCGAACAATATACAAGCTTTAATCATATTAAACTTCTCTGATAATTCTTTGCAGAAGCCTCTCATTTGATTTTCTATTACCGCTAACCCAACTTTCATTAAATTCTTTATCTGCTTGAAATAGGGGCTATTTTTCACTACTTGAAAAACCCTCATTTTCCCTATCAAGCTTGACCTTACAATTCCATACGATTCCAGATTTTTCAAACAGCGCCAAGTTGTGGCATAAGATGTTTTTGCCTCTTTTGATAGCTGATAAACATTCCATTGCCTGTCCGGAAAATCCAATAGCACCCTGAATATTTCAGTATTTCTAGTAAGAATCTGTGTCCAATCTTCAATAGTTTTTTTCTCAGACCTCTTTTTTATTTCAATTTTAAGCAATTTTTTCTTTACAGAAGGCAGGGGCTCAATCTCTTCAGGAGTAAGTCTTTCCTTAACTCTGTCATTTATAGAAAACAAACCTATTTTAAGAGTTTTAAGGACATTGATTATATCTTTATTGATTCTAGAAGAGGGCAATGCCAGATAAACATGATTAGCACATTTCTTAAAATGCAATACCTGCTCTATTCCTCTTGATATATCGCCTCGCTCTCCTTTGACTTCTACTATGTAAATTTTATTATCCTTAATCGCAACCACATCTGCCATCATACCTCTAACCTTAATCCCATCAGATACCTTAAAACCAGTTTCCTCTAGGTACTTTGCTATTTTTTCTTCCAAGTCTTTTTCTTTAAAAGTATATGTTCTCATATGAATAATGTTATCCAAATTAGAATATAAAATTTATGTTTGACAAGAAAATTATGATTTACAAAGGAGTTCTCAAGCACCAAATATAAAAATAGAGGTAAGCATAATTATGGAGAGGAGAGAAAATGAAGTTCGATATGAACTTTTTGACTCTGACTCTATTTCAAAACGGATGATAATTGACTTTGAAGAAATTTCAAAAAACGTTGACTCACCACAGGCTAAAGGGAATTGCAAAGGAAGAAATATTTAGAGAATTTCTGCGAAAATATTCTCCTAAGAATTTAGATGTATTGAAGGGTCAGATTATTGATTTGATTCCATGGGATTGGCAGGCTAAGCTAATATCGCGACATCTCTTGCTCTTATTTATTGCAATTAGTGTGTTTATCTGGGAAGTCAAATCAAGCTTCTAAATCGACGAGCTCCACTTCTAATTCACATAGCTTTTCAATATCAATATCTTCTACAAGGGCTTGTAAAAAGCAAGATGCTCCTTTAAAATCTATTTCGCGAATTGAATAAAGTTTCTAGTGTCTCTCCTAGAAAAATACCTCCAATAACGGATGTAGTTTATCCAAATGAATGTACCAAGGTTAGCTCGGGGAGAGCAAAATTCACACGTTACTCTTCCAGTTTCACTGATTTTTAGCGAGGTTGGATAGTTAGCAGTTTTCCCCTTATACCTCAAAGAAAAGTATTCCATAGATATATCCCCAGATAGCGCTGGCAAGATTTTAAGTAAACTGATAGTCAAGGTAGAGAGGAGGCGAGTGAATGAGGAGGTTAAACGGGTTGTAATTTGGGATGAGGATAAGATACAGGCTTTGAAAGGCTATCTAGAGCGAGAGAAGTGCGCGGTCAAAGAAATCATTGAGGACTATCTGGAGCTTGAAGAAGAGGACGTAAAGCAGTCTCTTGAATTCGCTGCCCGGATGGGTTTAGAAGAGGGGTTCTTCCAGTGACAGCATGAGGCATCGTTGATATAGCACTATCTTTAGGGAATGGTTGAGGGTGAATTGTTGATGGGCAATATTTTTAATCTTTAAAGTAAAATCAATAATGGGTTTGAGAGGTTTTTGAGGCTGAGTTGAAGTTGGAATTACTTGCTCTTGCTTTTTAACCTTATCAATTGCATTTTGAGAGGCAAGTGAGGAGGTCAGTGCTCATCAGAAAAATCTGGATAAGAAGATATCGCCGATCATTATAAATGCAAACGAGTTAACGAAGTTGAAAAGAGAAAATAAACCCCTTTATGAAAGAATCGATAAGGGCATTGTGCTAATTCGAATCAAGGTAGATAGAAACCTTGTCTTTAAAGAGTGCGCGGGGCAGAGGCAGATCTCGAAGCGGCAAGAAACTTCATCCAATTCTAGCTCATAATTCAATAAGTAGAAGCGTGCGCTTAGCGCGCCATTTTAGGAACCGCCGAGAAGTCCTATCACTGTTGATCGAAGCGCATTTACCATGTTCCTAAGATTGCTATAAATGTTCATAAAAATTAAAAATAAATTATTAATTATAAAACAAAATGTTCAATGTCTAAACATTAAACAAAGGGTTTGGGATGCGGAGTAATTAAAAGGCTTTGAACCAATAGACTTACGCCCTCCGGCGGCTTAAAACTAATAAACCAATGCGCAGGTGATGCATTTCACTTTTTCATCTCTGGCTAAGCATTTTTGTATATATCACTAGGAAGGCGGCAAAGTATAGCAATAGAAATATATTTAATTGCATTTTATGGCCACTGCTTAGCAGTGCTATGCTCAGCAGCGTAATAGCGTGGAATATATTCTCCAAGCTCAAGTTTGTCTCCAAATACAACTTGAATTTGTATATTATAAATATTATTATTAAATTATTAAATATAATTATCAAATTTAATTCTCAGCAATGAAATTACCTATCTACCTTCTCCTTCTAGGGTGAGAAAATACAAATATCAATCCCAAAACTATGGCAACTGGCAGCGCAATAGTTGGATACTCAGGTATAGTTGTCGGGTTTGGGGTAGCTGTTGGGCCAGGAGTAGGAGTAGGGGTAGGAGTAGGGGTAGGAGTAGGGGTAGGAGTAGGGGTAGGAGTAGGGGTAGGAGTAGGAGTAGGGGTTGATGACTCTAGTGGGGGTGAGTCTGAGGAGGTAGAGGTTGGCTCTGAACTTTGAGTTATATATGAATATGTCTCCCCTCCGAGCACTGGTGTTTGAGTGGGAGATGGCGAGGGTGCTAAAGTTGGAACTGGTGTTTGTTCTTCTTGAGGAATGGAGGTTGGTGTTTCTTCCGGAGTAGGAGTTGGCTGAATTTCTGTTTGAGTTGAGGGGGTTTCCTCAACATTTTTTTCAATATTATTATTATTTAAAAATAGGGCTGCCAGCGCTAATAGCGCTATCGATGTTAAAAGTGCTGCTAGCATTTTATTTCTATTATTTCTATTTTTATCTCCCATTATACTGCTGCCCCCAAGCTAGAAGGTTAAAATTAATTTGTAGATGGGAATATAAAAATATTTTGCAAATAATTATGATGATGCAATATAACTTTATACTCCCACTGTTTTCACTATTCCTTGGAATTCTCTGTCAAATGTAAATAATGCCTCTATTCGAAGGCGCTTCATTAGTGCAATTGTAGTGCAGTCAGTGAAGCTCAATTCAGAGTCAAAATACTGCTGGTACAGCTCAAGCGCTAAATCCAAGTCAGCTGCTGTTACGAAGATCAGCCTTAGCGGCTTGGCTTGAGCGAATTTTGCAATATCTAGAGCGATATTTTTGTTTTTGGTAACAATGTAGGCATAGGAAACTGCCTCGCTTAATATTAGGTCGCTGATAATTGCAGTGCCATAGATGCCATCTAGTATATCTTCAAAAATACCTATTGCTGTTTTATGGTTTTTATCATCGCTATTTCTCGCTGCAACTATAGCTGAGGTATCAATTATTATGCTCATAGCCTAAATGCTGATCGATTTCCTCGGGGGAAGTTGAAATTCCCCATTTCTTGGGATTTGCAAGCATCCTACGCATCTCCTCGCCCTCGCTCATTATATAATCTATGAATTCCTCTAGATGCTCGCTGGTATAGTCAAGAGCGAGATCTATTATTCGCTGATTAGTTAGCTTGAGTCCTTTTTTAGCTAGGCCAGCTTTCATTTGATCTAGAGTTAGCTTTGCATCCATTCCAATTTTAACACTGCAAATTTTCATTTTATTCTTTTCTACTTTCTACTTTCTACTTAACTTTTTTGTTTTTAAATGATAAGGCTGACTTCAATCTTAATTCAATCACAACCCAAAGTTTTTCTCCCTCGGTAAAAATAGAAAGCTTAATAAATAAAGTTATTTCCCTAGGAAAACGAGGGTCAGGAATGACTATCAAAGTAAAACTGCTCTCTGGGAGAACTATTGCTCAAGGTAGCAATGTTGAAAATAAAACTTCGGGGGAATATTTCCTTGCAGTTGCAAGATGCGAGTTAAACTCAAGTATGATGGAGAAGCTGGGTGTCAAAGATGGTGATGATGTGAAAGTTAAAACAAAGTTCGGAGAAGTAGTTGTAAAAGCGAGGAAATGCGATGGCAATCCAGATGGCATTGCTTTTATACCAATGGGCCCCTGGGCAAATAAGGTGATCGATCCCTATACCGGTGGCGTTGGAATGCCTGGCTTCAAAGGCATTGATGCAGAGGTAATGCCCACGAAGGAAAAAACACTTAACTTGAAAGAATTAATGGCAACATATAGGGGGAAGTGAAATGGTTGAGATAAAAGAAGCTGTTTGCTGCTTCTGCGGCTGCTTATGCGATGATATCTTAGTAGAGGTGAGCGATAATAAAATTATAAAAGTCAAGAATGCTTGTAAACTTGGCTATAGCAGAATAGCTGGACATCACCCTAGATTTGAAGCGCCCACGATAAGGGAAAATGGAGAGTGGAAGAAAGTTTCCTATGAAGAAGCAATAGCTAAAGCTGCAAGGCTCCTAGCAAGTGCCAAGCGCCCCCTCCTCTACGGCTGGGCAAGTACAAGCAATGAAGCAATAAGCAAAGGCCTCGAACTCTGCGAAACCATAGGCGGTGTATATGATCAATGCGCCTCCGTTTGCCACGGTCCATCGATAGTTGCAGTTGCAGGCGTGGGAGCACCGGGTGCAACTCTAGGGCAGATAAAGAATAGAGCTGACCTCATAATATACTGGGGCTGCAATCCAATGGAGGCGCATCCAAGGCATATGTCTCGATATTCAATATTCCCAAGAGGCTACTTCAGAAGCAAGGGGAGAGAGGACCGCAAATTTGTAGTTGTAGACGTGAGAAAGACAAACTCAGCAAATATAGCAGATATGTTCGTGCAAGTTGAGCCCAATCAAGATTACGCAGTGCTCTCAGCTATAAGGGCAATTCTACGCAAGCACGAGGCAATTCTACCGGAAAAAATAGGTGGGGTGCCAAAAGAGCAATTAAAAACACTGGTTGAATGGATGAAGAAAGCAAAATTTGGAGTAATATACTTCGGACTGGGCTTAACCATGTCGCGTGGGAGATATAAGAATGTTGAAGTTGCAATTCAACTCATCGACGACTTAAATGCAATTACCAAATTCACCATAACCCCAATGAGAGGTCACTACAACGTCGCAGGAGCAGGTCAAGTGGCAGCGTGGGAATATGGCTTTCCCTATGCAACTGATTTCTCAAGAGGCTATCCATATTATAACCCTGGTGAGACAGCGAGCAATGATTTACTAGAAAGAGGAGAAGTGGATACAATGCTTGTAATTGCAAGCGACCCAGGTGCTCACTTTCCCCAGAGGAGCGTGGCGCATATGGCTAAGATTCCCATAATACAAATCGATCC
>JAWCLZ010000036.1:0-9042 GCA_038850275.1 Methanocellales archaeon
AGCAAATACATAGTATAGGTGGTCTCAGTAGTATTTATTCATCAATAGCGTATGAATTGGTTTTAAAGCATTAACTATCCTAGTGCTTGAAATTGTGAATTTATAGTAGAGTAAAGCAGCCACTGCGATGCCTAAAACTGCTAGGATAACTGAGGTATACATTATCACTGGAGCAGGCTCTTCCTCGTGGAGAAATGGAAGAGTAACCACGTGTCTATAGCCCTCCCAAGTCCAACCTGAAGTTAGTGCTAGGATTGCTAGTATAATCAATGGTATGGTCATAACCCAAGGTGACTCGTGAATAGCAGCTTCCTGTTTTTCATGTTTTGGTTCCCCACCATTGTGTGCAGCATGCGCCTCAGTTGGGAGGTGCTTCACAATCTGTCCCCCTCTATAAGTACCTGTGAATGTCAAGAACCAAGCTCTAAACATGTAGAATGCAGTGAGGAAGGCTGTTATAAGGCCAAATAAAAGTGGTAGTAAATGGTGAGTGGCGTGGTAGTAGTTATAAGCACTTAGAAGTACTTCATCTTTGCTGAAGAAGCCTGAGAAGGGAGGTATTCCTGAAACTGAGAGAACGCCGAATAGCATTGTTACCGCAGTGATCTTCATATACTTCATAAGCCCACCCATTTGCCTTATATCATTAGTTCCCACAGCGTGGATCACACTTCCTGCGGCTAGGAATAGCAGTGCTTTGAAGAAGGAGTGATTCATGAGATGGAACATCCCAGCTATATAGCCCCCTGCTCCAAGGGCTAGCATCATATAGCCAAGCTGGGAAATCGTTGAATATGCTACAATTCTCTTTATATCTGTTACCACCACAGCGAGTGATGCAGCTAGGAAAGCAGTGAAGCCACCTATATAAGCAACCACCATTAATGCTTGAGGTGCAAGATGGAAGAGTGGATAGGTTCTAGCCACTAGGAATACACCAGCTTTAACCATTGTGGCAGCGTGAATTAAGCAGCTAACTGTAGTTGGACCCTCCATTGCATCAGGCAGCCATACGTGAAGCGGGAATTGAGCTGATTTGCCAACTGCTCCACCGAATATACCAAGCATTGCGAGTGTTAAAAGCGGCAATGCTATTTCTCCCATTTCTGCTCTCTCAAATAGCTCTAGATAGTTGAAGGTATGGAGGTTGGTGAATAGAATTAATATCCCAAGGAAGAAGAATATATCTCCCACTCGAGTTACTAAAAATGCTTTTTTCGCAGCCGCAGCTGCAGAGTGCTTTCTATACCAGAATCCAATTAAAAGATAGGAGCAAAGGCCCACTAATTCCCAGTTAATGAATGCGAAGAGGATGCTGTCTGAAATTGCAAAGCCAAGCATGGAGGTTGTGAATAAATTCATCTCAGCATAATACCTCGGTAAGCCTGGGTCCCCGTGCATATAGCCTATGGAGTAGATCTGCACTAATAGTGAGATGAAGGAGACTATAACTAGCATTATAGCGCCTACTGGGTCTATCAATATGCCCACTTTTATACCCATGAACCACTCCATTGAGCGCGTGTAGGGCTCTGTTCTATGGAGTACTTCTAGTAGCGTGCCTAGGGAGATTACAAAAGAGGCACCTGTGAAGAGTATGCCAATTGGCGCTCCTCCCTCATAGATCTTTCTCCCGAAGAATGCTATTATGGCAAATGCAATTATTGGTAAAACTGGGATGAGCCAAGAATATTCAATTATACCAGCCATTTTTTACCACCTCAATACATTGATATCTTGGATTTTTACAGTGCCGTGCGTTCTATAGAGCAATATCAAGATTGCTATTCCAACTGCAGACTCAGCCGCAGCTAATGCTATGGTGAATAAAGCAAAGATCTGTCCTGAGATATCAAAGGGTATGGAATAGCTTGAGAAAGCCACGAAGTTGATATTAGCTGAATTAAGCATGAGTTCCACGCTCATGAGTATTTTAATGACATTTTTGCTGGTTATGAATCCGAAAGCTCCAATTCCAAAGACTATAGCTGCGAGGATTAAATATGCAACTAGTGGAATCATACTGCGACCTCCTTAATAGCTATGAATATTGCCCCCATCAATGCTGCTATTAAAACCAATGAAATAATTTCAAATGGCACAACGAATCTTCCAAATTGAAAGAGCACTAAGCCAATTGAATAGGTCACTTTTTCCACGTCTTCCATTGGCTTATCACTCCAAGGCGCGGTAGCTAGAGTTATTGAAAGTAGCGAGATAAATACCACTGCTGCAATGAATTTAAAGAAAGTACTCCAGAATCCCATCTTTATTCCTCCTCTCCACCGCCTGTGAGCATTATTCCAAATATTATCAATACCACAATTGCACCTACATATATCAAAACTTGGATTGCCGCTAATAGCTCTGCGTTTAATAAAACATATAGACCAGCTACGCATATGAAGGTGAGAGCTAGGTATACTGCGCTATGCACAACTAATCTAGTCCAGACCACTCCTATTGATGCAAGTATTATTATAGCAGCTAGTCCTAGGAATAGTAATAGGTCAAGCATTTCTATGCCTCCTCCAATTGAACGATGTTGCCTTCTCTATTAGCTATGTAGAATGGCTTCTTGGGTGGCTGGCTTAATCTCTCTGGTGTATAAATTAGTCCCTCTCTCGTATACTCCGCGAGTTCATAGTCGGTTGTGTTTAGAAGTGCATTTGTGGGACAGGAATCTATGCATAAAGCGCAGAACATACATCGCCCTAGATCGATTTGAGGATGCTTCCTCTCTTTATATGGCACCAATTCTATGCACTTATTTGGGCATACCTTGGCGCAAACTCCACAGCCCACGCATTCATCCATATTTAAATAATGCCTAGCCCTGAATCTAGGATATGGGACATATTTCACATCTGGATAGTTTATCGTTACTTCTGGGGTGAGGGCTTGCTTTAAGGTATAAATTAAATTTCTCAATACCAATGCATTCACACCCCCATTATATATACTAAGATTGAAGTATACGCTAAATTCGCAAGGCCAAGTGGGAGTAAGATTTTCCAGCCTATGTTCAAAAGCTGATCTATTCTATACCTAGGCAAGGCTGCTCTTACCCACATAGTTGCCCAGATCACGATTATGGTTTTGAGGAAGAACCAAATTGCACCGCTAAGCGTTGGATGAATTATCACAGGCCCCTGCCATCCACCGAAGAAGAGTATTACCACTAGCATTGAACCTAGGGTTAAATGTGCATACTCACCAACCATCCCTAGGCCAAATCTCATACCGGTATACTCAACTCCCCATCCACAGCATAGTTCTTGTTCAGCTTCTCTCAAGTCAAATGGTATTCTCCCAGCCTCTGCTAGGAATGAAGTATAGAATATTAAGAAGCCTATGAATTGAGGTATGATGAACCAAGTCTTGGATTGTGCTTCAACGATGCTCACAGTTGACATTGAACCAGCCATTATTACAACTGCTATTATTGAAAGCGCAAGTGGGATCTCATAGCTAATCATCTGCGCCATTCCTCTAAGAGCAGCGATTAAGCCAAATTTATTCCTCGGTGCCCAGCCTGTGAGAAATGCTCCTATCACAGCCACTGATGAAACTGCTTCAATATAGAGTATGCCTATATCGAGGTCTGCTACAATTAATTCTCGAGCAGCTGGTATTGCCGCGAAGGCAACTATTGGCACGCCCATCATCATAATTGGACCAAGCCAGTAGCCATAGAAATCTGCTTTCGCTGGTATTATATCCTCCTTAGTGATCAACTTTATCATATCCGCGATTAGCTGTAGAATACCATATGGTCCAACTCTACATGGCCCATATCTATTCTGAAAATCTGCTAGTACCTTCCTCTCCATCCATATCCCTATGATTACAAAAGTCATTACAATTGCAATTGCTATCGCGCAACCAACTATGCCGCGAAGGAGGGGATTTTCTTGGATTAAAGTCAGCAGTGCATAGATATCTCTCCCCAATATTGCTTGCTGGATTGAGTAATAAGTTGTAATTAAATCACTTATCTCCATATCACTCCTCCTATCTCCCTTCTATCTATCCACCTCGCTCGTGCATCCATCGGTGCTGCCTGCTATCGCAACTATATCTGCATACTTATAGCCTAGGAGTAAAGGTGGAAGTGCTTGGCTATTTCTAAATGCAGGACCTCTAATTGCAAGGCGATATGGATTGAGCCCACCATCACTCACTAGATACATACCCATTTCTCCCCTTGGGTCCTCAATTCTAGTGTATACCTCACCTGGGGGTGGTCTTATTACCTTAGGCAGCTTAGCTTGAATTGGACCTTCAGGCATATCTTTCAAGCACTGTTTTATGATTTTAATGCTCTCGTGTATCTCTCGAACTCTAACTCTAAATCTAGCTAGATTGTCGCAGTCTTTTTCATAGCAAACTTCAAAGTCCACTTTATCATAAGCATCATAGGGATCTGCTTTGCGCAGGTCAAAGTTCACATTTGAGCCACGTAGAACAGGACCTGTTACTCCAAGTCTAATTGCATCCTCAGTTTTAAGCACCCCTACATTTTCATTTCTAGCTAGGAACACCGAGTCGGTTTCCAAGATTCTATCATATTCAGCTATATTTTTATCCACTTCATCGAGAATTGGTATTGCTCTCTCTTTAAATCCCTTTGGAAGGTCAAGTCTAACTCCTCCAAATCGGAAGTAGGTCATGTTAAGTCTGCTTCCACATAGTTCCTCCATTAAGCTCATTATTTTCTCGCGTTCTTTTAGAATATAGATCATCATCGTTAAGAATCCCTGCTCAAGTGTATAGCCCTCAGCGAAGCAAATTGTGTGAGAAGCAATTCTTTGAAGTTCAAGCGCTAGAGTTCTTATATATTTTGCTCTCTCGGGTACTTCGATCTTCATTAATTCTTCTACGGCTCTGCAGTATACATCGTTGTGGGAGAGAGCTGCTACATAGCATATTCTATCTGTAAGGGGGAGGAATTGGAGATATGTTCTATTTTCAGCGAGTTTTTCAAATCCCCGATGGTTGAAGCCAAATTCTATGTCTGCATCTATTATTGTTTCGTGGTCTAATGTAACTTTAAGTAAATATGGGCCTGGCATGGAGGGATAATGTGGTCCCAGCTGAAGCACCATCGTTTCCCTTGGGCTTTTATCTATTGCTTTCATTGTTCCACCGCCTTCTTGGGTAATTTCCATTCTTTCCTCAAGGGATGAATCTTCCACTCTTGTGGTAGTAGGAGGCGCTCTAATCTTGGGTGGCCCTCGAAGATTATACCAAGTAAATCGAAGGTCTCGCGTTCATACCAATTGGCATTCCACCAAATTGAAACAACTGAGGGTATCTTTGGGTCTTGAGCGGGTATGCGAGTTTTTAAGATTAATATGACAGGGTGCTTGTAGGTTGCAATGTGATAAACTACTTCAAATTCACTACCATAGTCAACCCCAGCGATGCTTGAAAGGTGTTCAAGTTCGAGTTTTTCACTAGCGAATTTGCAGATCTCGAATAGTTTTTCTTTTTTGATTTTAACTATAACTCGATTTTTCCTTTGAACCTTGGCCTCGATTATATCCTCCGGGAACTGGTTTTTAAGTGCCTCTAGTATTTGATTTTCCTTCTCTAGCTCAGTCAAGGTAATCATTCCTCCACCTTGCGTGCGTGTTTTCCTTTCCTTGGCAAGCCATTGAGCTCTCCTTCTTTCGCTATCTTCTCCTGAAGCATTAGATATCCCTGGAATAGCGCATCCGGCCTAGGTGGACAGCCTGGGACATATACATCTATTGGGAAGTAATCTCCCACATTATCCACTATATTATAGGAATCCCATTGAGGCCCACCGCTAATCGCGCATTCCCCCATTGCTATAACATACTTTGGCTCTGGAATTTGCTCCCAAACTCGCTGTATTCTAGGCAGCAGTTTCCAAGTTATCCAACCACTTATTACCATTACATCGCACTGTCTAGGGGAATCTCTAGGTACAATTCCATATCTATCTGTATCGAAAACTGGGTTACCAATGTTCAAAATTTCTATACCACAGCATCCCATTGGTTGAATAAATGGCCAAAGGGAGTTCTTTCTACCCCAGTTCAACAGGTCTTTTAAAGTTGTGAAGATCACACCCATTCTAGCGCCCCCTTCTTCCAAGCATATATCAAGCCTATTACTAGAACGCCAATGAAGATGAACATCTCAATTATAGCAATTAAACCAATCTTCAAAAATGAAATAGCCCATGGATATAGGAAAACTGTTTCAACATCAAAAATGACTAAAAGGAGGCCGTACATATAATATGAGATACCATAGCGAGAGGGAGTGCCACCAATTGGTATTGAGCCGCATTCGAATGGGAGTAATTTTATGGGTGTTGGATTGCTTGGCCTTAATTCAAATAGCCAGCCTATAATAAGCATTACAATGGGCAGAACTAGGGCAGCGATTATGAAAATACCAATTGAAATATACATATCTGCTACTGCCATAATAATCCTCCGTTTATTTTAAAACAGTGCTAACTTGATGATTTCAGTATATATATTTTTTAATTCGATTTTTTTATAAAAATATCTTGGTTTTTTAAAATACGCAGGCAAAAGAATATAAGCAAAAATCATTATAGAAAATTTGATGATCGAGGTTGAAGTCAAACTTGCAGTTGAAGACCTAGCTGCACTTGAGAATAAAATAAAGCAATTGGGAATGAAACTAGTTGGAGAGAAAAAGCAGCTTGATATATACTTCAACGCCCCAGATAGAGATTTTGCTAAAACCGATGAAGCACTTAGATTAAGAATCGAAGATAAAAAGTACTTCTTGACCTATAAAGGTGCGAAGTTCGATGGGGAAACCAAGAGTAGAAGAGAAATCGAGGTAGAGATCAAAGCAAAATCAATTGTAAAACCACGCAATTTGTTACTTCGCCTTGGATATCGCGAGGTAGCAGCTGTGAATAAGATAAGGCGGATTTATAAGTTACACGGCCTCAAGATATATCTAGATCGCGTTGATCAACTAGGTAGCTTTATTGAAGTTGAAGCAGCTGCAGCGGAGAAAAACTTCAAAGCCAAGCGGAGTCAAGTCTTCGATTTACTAAAAAAACTAGGCTTAAACCCGAGGAATTCAATTCGACAGTCATATCTTGAATTAATCCTAGCTAAAGAGTCTCATACCAATAGCTACAAAACAATATATACTAAGCAAAATTAAATATATTAATCTCTAATTCGCAAAAGCTGAACCTCGATACCGGCATTGATTTCTATAAAAGCTGCATGCCCAACTTCAGCTGCACCTGTATTAACAATCAAGGTTTTGCCAAGGCGATCTATGCCATATGCCTCGTGAATGTGACCGCAGATAACAAGGTCAAGCTCATTGTTCTCAATGAACTCCCGCAGGGCATAGCTTCCAGCATTTATATAATCATTGGTGAGGTCTAAAATCTCAAAAGGAGGTACATGGGAAACTAAGATTTTCCTCCCAGGGTGGTTTCTAATGGAAGCTTCGAATTGCTTCAAAATTTCATGGATCTCATTCTCAGTTAGCTCATAGGGCGTGTTATATGGAGTTATATTAGATCCACCCAAACCTATGAATAAGAAATCGCCTATCTGCAAACTAGAGGCATGTAGATCGATCGCTCTGGAGAAATCGAAAAAAGCTTTATCCCAAGGGAGATCACAGTTACCTTGAACAGCTAGTACTTTCTTACCCCAGAGCTTTTCAAGTACCCTAGCACTACCTATATATCCCAAATCAGTGATATCCCCAGCGAATAGGATTAAATCAACTTCACCTGAGGCAGATAAAATTTTATCAAGCTTAGAGCATTTACCGTGGAGATCAGAGAGAGCTAGGATTTTCATATTCTAATTTCTAGCTATCATATTACTAATTTCTAGCTAATTTCTAATATTGCTAATTACTAAACCGGAATTATCTCGACTTGGTTACGAGGCAGGGGATGAGGGATTATAGGGCTGGTTTTCAACTTGCATTATTCTTTTCTCGCCATCTAAGGCATCTTTCCATAGTTCATCAAATATTGATTTTTGAAAGTTTGCATAACAAGCTGCATTTGTCCAAATCGCAGTTTCATCCTTTACATTTAAGCTTGGAGACGGACTGGGTGAAATAACAGCTAGGATTTCATTATTATCAATTATTATTAACTCTCCCATTTCATTTAAGGGGAAATGCCTCATTTCGCTGAACTGCAAAAATCTTTTTACTGATTCCAAATTTTCCCGGTCTATATTTGTAAGGACACGTATCTTTAATCCAACTTTTTTGCAATTCTCCAAAATATCGTCTATGCCTTTAGCGATATTTCGTACCAATGCATTTTTAGGCGCTATGATACAAATTTCTTTTTTCGCCTTTAAATGCATCTTTGCAGCGGTAGATAGTATTTGAGGCCTGCCTTGGATTATATTGAATTTTGCAATTGATCGATTTAATGAAATATCAAATTTTAAAAAATCTTTTAATTCCTCTCTTATTTTTTGTATTCTAGCGATCTTCTCCTTTTTACTTGCAATCATAGCTGAAATAGCCTCTTGAATTGGAATAGCTGCAAATTTAAATGGCCGTTCTTGAAGAAATTTCACCAAGTTTTTTTCCTTCATTTTTTTAAGAATGCGATAGACCTTCATTCTAGGCAAGCCATATTCTTTGGCTAGCTTGCTAGCATTGGTTGGTCCAAATTTATTTAAACCATAAAAAAGCTGTGCTTCTTCTTCAGATAGCTCGCAGCATCTAATTAAATAAGTAACAATGACATTGAAATCGTCCATCAAATTACCCCAATTTAGATTCCTTGCTCTTGGCAATTTCGGAAAACTCAGAGATGATTTCACTGAGTATTTCATGAACATTTTCTTTCGATTTATAAAGTTTTCCAACTTTGTCGATTAATTTTAAACTACTTTTAATAGAGTCCATTGTTTTCATGATCAATTTTTTTTGCTCACCAGTTAATTTTTCTGTTTCAACTAAGAGTGTTAGATAGCCAATTGCAATTTGATTCATGTTATAGATATCGTTACAGAGTAATTTGGC
>JAWCLZ010000037.1:0-2724 GCA_038850275.1 Methanocellales archaeon
TTTTTTTCCATAACCCTAATGGTCAGGAAATTTTTATACTCTGCTCATTTTATAGCTCACTTTATAGCTCATTTTATGGCTCATTTTATACTTGCTCAATGCTTCGTCTACCTTCGATAGAGAGCTTGAGTTCGATTGCAAAATGAATAATTGGAAAGGTATATGTTGTTTTCGATATTGCTTAGTGAATTATCACATAATCGAATCTTAATTGTTTAAATGCGATTAATTGTTTTGAATAGAGTTTTTAAGCAGAGCTATATACACTGCAATGGCATATTCTTCTATTTCTTTAAATATCTCTCGCCCTCTGGCTAGATGCCTCTGAATCTCTATGATTTCCCTCTGGATCTCTTCCTCAGTTAGAAGCGAGGGATATTGAGTGAGCAGAGCCTTTAAATATCTGGGTAAAAAGGGATATTGTGACTCAACTTCTTCACTTATATATAATTCTCTTTCCTTTTGAGTGAGAGGTGGATAGACCTTGGTATATTTACGCTGCTCCTCAAAAAGCTTGTCAACTTCTACTTCAAATGCATTTAAAAACCACTGGGTTAAGATTTCTTCATTGCGAGATTCTAGGTAGTTATCTAAGGTTTGCTTAGCAACTTTATTCGAAGCCTTCTTAAACCTCCTTAATACCTCTTCATCTGTACCCCTGAGGCACTCTTGAATATATTTAAGGCACTCAACTGCTTTTTTTCCAGCTTGACTTCTATATCTAAGCGCTCTCTCTAGGTCTCTCTTCAATTCCTCTGGGATTGGAATTTCCCTCGGGCTTGCTTTTATCTCTAATTGCATTGCTATAAATTTCCGTTGAAAAATGCGGTTTATAGCTGACCTTAGCTCTAGTTCAATTTCCTCAATCTTCTTGCCCATTATCTCCCTTCATATTTTATAGCAATTGACCTCATACCACTCTTTTGCCTCAATTTTCCCAAGTGCTTGAATGAACTCGGTTTTAATCTCAAATTCTGAGAAATGCGAGTTCCAAGCTGCTTTCCTTAGATTTATCTTCTCAAGTTTAAATAGCAAGCTCTCGAGAGCATTTTTAATTCTAACCCTAGGGGTGCAATCTTGCGCTATAACTACGTAATCAAATTTTTCCCCTTGAGCATAGTGCTTAATTTGCTCTATAAATTCTTTAGCAAATATATCTATGTCTTCTTTTCTACCGCTGAGAATTGGATGCTCAGTTTTAATGGAGAGATTATCTATGAGGAGCACGTTTTTATTCTCAGCATCTTTGCAAACAACTGCATAGACATTACCCACCCATTCCTCTCCATCGAAGATCTTAAAGAGCAAAAAAGCAGGGTCTACAACGTGGGCAATACCAGGGAGGAATAGTCTGTCCTTGAGGCAGTCTTGACTCACATCACCCTTGGAGAGATCGCTTATTCCTCTTTCAGATAGTATAAATCTAAATTCGCCTAAGCCGCTTGCTTTTCCTATGTGTGCTTCAAGATTTTTTTCCACTTCAGCTTTTTCTTTTAGAAGAGGAGCTATATGCCGGTCGTAAAATTTCTGTCCAATTAATTTCTCGCGAGCTAGAGTTCTTATGTTATGCCACCAGTACTCAGCCATTAAATTCAATTTAAGCACAGGGTCTAGCTGAGCAGCAATTTTCCTCCTTATTTCCTCTGTCTCTTTAAAAGCATATGCTTCAATTAACAAAAGCACATATCTAGCTCTCCCCTCAATTTCGCATTGCTGCAGCTCGTGGAGTAATATCTCTATCATAGTTCTAAGATTTCCTTGATTTACTCCCTCTTCTAGGGTTTTTTCAATCGAAATTCCCTTATCGCGAATTCGCTTATACAAGCCAGTATATAATCGCTCGTGCTTAATTCTAAGTTCAGCTATTATTTCTCTAACTACTTTCAAATCGCTGCTAATAGGCATTTTATCTGCATAGCTCTTGAGCTCCATCTTTGCTTTAATTGCTGAAACTTTATAATTCAAGCTAAATTTCACCCCAGGTGCATCGAATTTCTCTCCGAGGCCACCTGTTTCCTCTTTGAATTTGCGGTAGAAAAGAGGCTGCTCTGCTTGGAAGTAGTTATAGCAATTGCCATATCTCGCTATTTTCTCAAGAATTAAGTTAAGAGTTTTTTTCTCAATTTTCTCCGTCAATTTCCTTTCCAGTGCAATAAGTCCAATGCAATCCTCATATCTGAGCCTCTCAATCTTTATCCCGAGTTTGAAAGCCTTTTGCCTCGCTTGAGATTTAAAATAATCTCTGGCTCTCTCCACGCATTTCTGAATCGAGAATGGGGAGCATAAATGAGCCATTAAAGCTTCATCAAGCATCGGCTCGCCCCAGAAACCCCTGGAGTATAAATCAAGAGCGAGGATAAATCTATTCCAGTTTGCCTCGCTGTGCTGCTTGAAATAATTTAAAATAATGCCTATATTCTTCAAGCAAAGCTCAAGCAATCGAGAATCCAAGTTAGAGATTCTTAAAGTCCAAGTTTTGAAGTCCTCTATACCTATTTTCTCTAGCGCTGGGTAAAGGGAAGCAATTGCATTGGATGGATCGATTTTCCTCTGATTTAAGCTAGCTGCGAATTCATAGATCAACTCAAGCTTCCCTACAAATTCTCCTCTCCCAGTTAGCAGGGGAAGCGCATCTGTAAATACCATCTTTGGATCCAAGCCTAGATCAGCCATTTTGACTCCAAGTTGAAGCGCATGTGAAATCTCATTCTCTTTCAATGCAGC
>JAWCLZ010000037.1:2734-8903 GCA_038850275.1 Methanocellales archaeon
AGCTAGAGCTGGTATACCATAATATAAAGTTTCATATGGGTCGATGCCTTGTTTAGTTAGCTTTATGGCCAATTGAATGGCAGCTTTAAATTCACCCCCTTTTAAAACCATTGCTACTCTTGGAACAGCATGCTGTAAATGATCAGCCACCTCTAGCTGGCGATCTACAAGTACATGCGCTAGTTTCAGGGTAATTTCAAATTCCTCCATACTTCGAAGAGTGGCAAATGCAGACGGTAAAATGTATGCAATTGAAGAAACATCTTCCTGAACTTTATTCAGCAGTTCCATTAACTGTATCAATACTTCTTCAAATTCTAAGTGATCTGCTGCAATTGCGGCTTCCAAACATACTTGGAGATTAGCGTAATTGCCACTTGCTATTATTCTTTCAATTTTTTCCAGCTTAACCATAAACTCCTCTAAGGAGCTTGCTTTCTTCGCTAGCGCTGGGAAAGTCGAGCTGAAGAGAGGCTTTGGATCGATTTTATTCTCCTGAAAAGCAACCATCAACTTCTCAACTAAACCCGTGGCTCTCTTAAATTCCGCAGCTGAAGCATTTGCAAACATTGGCACTCCATACTGCAGTGCCAGGAGCGGATCTATCCCATTTGAGATCAATCTCTCTGCCATTTCAATGGCTGCTTCAAACTGGTTTTGATTCATATCATTAGCCGCCCAAGCAATGCCATATTTAAAGTTATTGCATGGATCTATTCCCCTTTTTGCAAGCAATGCTCCAAATTCGAGCGATCGCGTTAACTGCTCTAGCGATTTAGCTGTAGCAGCCAGGGCTCTCAAGCCATAGAAAAGAGTTGCTTTAGGATTTATCCCGTTTTCATCAAGCTCCACCACAAGTGATTCAAGAGCGAGTAATCCCTGCTTTAAATCCTCAGCTGATTTAGCAAATTTCAGGAGCGCTCGAGTGCCATATCTAAATACATCCTTTGGATCTATGTTTCTCGCGATCAATCTCTCAGCCATTTGCGCCATCAAATCCAGTTCATTTGAACCAAGGAAAGCTGCAGCTTCAATTGCCCTTGGAAATCCAAATTGAAGCAATCCAGCAGGATCTCTATTTCTTTTAGCCATAGCCAAGCCTAGCAGAAGCCCAGTCTCAAGCTGCTTAGCACTAATAGTTGCTCTAGCAAGAGAGCCAATGCTTTGAAGCGTGCTCTCTATATTCAATTTTCTCCTTAGCAGAGTATCAAGCAGCTCCCTGAATATTTGAATGGCTTGCAATTTACTCTCCTCTACAGCATTAAACATTGAGGCAATTGCTTGATGAAGGAGATATTGCTGCTTGACTTTGATATTCAAACATAGCTGCTGAACCTCATTCAAATAAACCTTAAATTCCAGCTTGCTCTTAGCAGATTTTGAAATAGCTGGAATTGAATAGTGAAGCAGTGCCCAAGGATCTATTCCAGATTTAGCCAGTTTTAAAGCGAGTTCAAAAGCTGCATTAAGCATTTCTGGATCTGAAATTGATTGAAGTGCCGAAGCAATGCCATATCTTATGGAATAATCTGGATTTATGCCGAGGGCGGCTATATCAGCGGTGAAATTCAAAATGAAAAGGAGTTCATCTGCATTTCTAGCTCTATTTACAGCTACAGCAAGAAGATCTTCAAGCTCTTCATCCCTAAAGCTTTCGAGTTCCCTCGCAATGCTAGCAATTTTCCCATCAAGCTGATGCATATTTTTAACTCATATTTTAACTCAACTTAAAATTGATTGAGCTGATGAAAAAGACTTTGGTTAAAAGCTATAGCCAATTGTTTAGCTCTTTCAAAAACAGCTTCTCTAGCTCTATTTAATTCTTCATCTGAATAAAAGTTTAAATCATTTAGAAATGCCGATATCAATTCAGCTTCAAGTTTGCGCTTCTCAATTAATACTTTAAATTCAACGGGGGGATCGAATATATCCAAAATATGTGAGCTAAGCAGTCCTAGCTTTTGCTTCTCTGGCAGTTGGAAGATGAATGCAATTGTTCCTTTAATCTCATCCTCCCAAATTGTATCTGCAAGTGCATCATTCACCGCAGTTATAAAGGCATCCAATGCTAAGTCTCCTCTGGATATGCAAAACTTTTTAAAAGCATTATAGGTGGAGTGGGGTAAATATTTCTTCGCGGCAAAGTGGCCTAGTTCATGGGCTATCCAAGCTTTAAGCTTCCACTCCGCAGCTCTCTTCACCGCTCCTTCAATTTTAATTGGCTCAGCATTGAAGTCTCTAAGTTCAGTTAAATTGCAGAGCTCGATTTCAAGCAGCTGCTTTTTCACACCACTAGCATTTCTCAGCTCCTCAATTCTCCTCCAAACTGAGAATTCCGCTGAGCGCTTTCTGCCTACGATAATCTTTTGCTCGTGATTGTAAAGCGAGGGGGTGTTTAACTCGCAGTTGCATATCAATTCTCTATGGATTAAATAAACATCGACCTCTTGTCTCTTGCTATGCTCTTCGATCTCGCCAAGCAAAAGCTTGAGCTTACCGCCATAGCCAGAGCTGCAGTAATAAAGATAGCCTTTTGGTATAAGCTGCTCGTTAACCTCAGCCATATCCAGCGAGTAGAAATCTTCTTGAAATGGAGCGAAGGGGATATATTCATGTTTATATTTACAATAGTTATTGTCTTCGCGATATTCCTCCCAGAGGGGATGGCTTTCATAGAACTTTCTTCTTAGAGTATCCTTAATCCAGTACTCCCTGATCCCCCTTGGAATTCGGGGATCGTAGCAGAATTTTGCGTCCTCAAAATTGGCAATTGCCTGAAGCTTTTGCTTCAACTCAGCTAAATCGAGCATATTATAATATATTTCCACCTTACATATTTTTCTGAGAGGAAAAGAAAGAGGGAGTAAAATGAGGGCAATTTGGAGCGGTACCATTAGCTTTGGACTGGTGAATATTCCTGTGAAGCTATATGTTGCAACTGAAAGCAAAGATGTGGCTTTCACAAGCCTGCATTCTATCTGTGGAACTCCATTGAAGAGACCCTATTGGTGCACGCGCTGTGGAAGAGAAGTGCCTTATAATGAGATAGATAAGGGCTATGAATATGTCAAAGATCGCTACGTAGTTCTATCGGAAGGAGACTTCGAAAAACTGCCCATTGAAACTTCAAGGCGATTGGAAATAATAAATTTCGCAGCAGCCAGCGAAATAGATCCAATATACTATGAAACCAACTATTACTTAGGTCCTGATGGAAATGATGCTAAAGCTTTTGAGCTCTTCAGAGAAGTGCTGAGTAAAAAAAATAAAGTTGCAATTGCCAAAATTACATTTCGCCGAAAGGAGCACATTGCAGCAATAAGACCTGGGGAAAATCACTTGATAATGAGCACCCTTTTCTATGCCCATGAAATAAGAGACCCCAAGCTAATTGCCTACCCTAAACCTGAGATATCTGATATGGAATTAGAGTTGGCTGAAGTTTTAATCGAGAGATTATCAGGGAGTTTTGAGCCTGAGAAATATCGAGAGAGATATAGAGAGGCATTGCTTGAATTGATAAAGGCAAAGATCGAGGGAAAAGAAGTCAAAGTAATTTTGCCTGAGGCGAAGCCAACAGTTGACTTAATGACAGCGCTTAAAGCAAGCGTGGAAGCCCTTAAAAGCAAAGCATGAGGGAGCAGAAAATTTTGCCCATGCTAGCGATGCTTACTCCGAAGCCCTTTAACTCAGCGCAGCATCTCTTCGAGATAAAATGGGATGGAACTCGAACCATTTGCTTCACCAGCGAGCCGCAGCGCTTGCAGAATCGACGCCTCGTTGACATCACCAAGCGCTATCCTGAGATCAAAGTTGAGATCAAGAAAAAAAGCGCTATTTTAGATGGCGAGATAATTATTATGCAGCGCGGTAAACCTGATTTTCAAAAACTCCAGCTTAGAGAGCACCTTAGCGATCCCTTTAAAATTGAGCTTTTATCAAAACTTTTTCCCGCTGAATACATAGTTTTCGATGTACTCGCTATAGATGGCAGCGATGTAACTACAAAACCTTTGATGAAGCGCAAGGAGATATTGAGGGATATTCTCATTGAAAACGAACACGTTACTCTTTGCGATTTTATCTTGGAAAATGGAATTGAATACTATAATGCAGCAATTGCTCGCGGCTTAGAGGGCATAATGGCTAAGGATATATATAGCCCTTATCTCACTGGTAAAAGGAGCAATTTCTGGCTGAAGATAAAGCAATTTAAAACCCTTGATTGCATCATCTGCGGCTTAACCGAGGGAGAGGGCTTGAGAAAAAACTACTTTGGCTCATTGATCTTAGGTGTTTATATTAAGGAGAGGCTGCACTTCATAGGTAAAGTTGGCACTGGCTTTGATGAAGTCCAGCTTAAATTTCTAGAAGAACAATTGAAGCCACTTAAAGCTCCGTGTCCTTTTGAAGTCCCGCCAGATGTTGAAGCCAAGGTCAAAAGTTGGCTTTTGCCCAAAGTAGTATGCGAGGTTAAATATCAAGATCTAACTCGAGAATTAAAATTAAGGGCACCTGTTTTCATTAGATTGAGGAATGATAAAGCACCTGAGGAATGCACTATTGAGGTGTGACTTTTGCTTGCTTTCCACAATAGAATATTAATGGTTGATTTAAATGAAAAGAAACATAAGGTTGAGAAGATTTCAAGTGCTATCTTGAAAAGATACTTAGGGGGCAAGGGACTTGCCTCTTATTTAATGCTCAAAAAAATTTCCCCTGGAATAGATCCTCTCTCCCCAGAGAATAAAATCATATTTGCCACAGGTCCTGCAACTGCTACTGCTATGCCCACTTCTGGAAAATATGGTGTTTTTGCTAAATCACCGCTTACCCATGCCTATGCTGAATCATATAGCGGTGGACAAGTTGGACCTAAAATTAAGGCAACTGGCTATGATGCAATTATAATTGAAGGAGCCGCGAGAACTCCAGTTTATTTAGAGATCTCAGATAGCGGGGTGAAATTCCACAGTGCTGAGCATCTCTGGGGTTTAGATACCCATGCAGCTGAGGAGGCAGTGCTCAAGGATGCAGAAGAAGCGGGGGATGCTCAAGCAGTTGTCATAGGTCCAGCGGGTGAAAACTTAGTTCGCTTTGCATGCATTGAGAATAACCGCTGGAGATCAGCTGGTAGATGCGGCTTGGGAGCGGTTATGGGAGTTAAAAGGCTTAAAGCAGTTGTATTCCAAGGCTCTAAGCAATGCAGAATAGCTAATGAAGAGAAGCTTGAGCCACTTGCTAGGAACTTAATCGCGCGGGGAACTCGAGATAAAGCAATTGAGATCTATAGAAAATATGGCACTCCCTCGCTCGTTGCAATTGTTAATGCAGCCAGTGCCTTTCCAACTAGATACTGGGAGAAAGGCTACCGCGAGGATTACATGGATATAAGCGCTGAAAGCTGGAGGGATTATTTTGAAGTGCAGAATAAAGCCTGCTATAATTGCTTCATTGCCTGCGGCAAGGTAAGCACAGTTAAATCTGGAAAATATAAGGGAATTACAGTCGAAGGCCCTGAGTATGAAACCATTTATGCTTTCGCTGGGCTATGCGAGGTTAAAAAACTCGATGAAGTAGCATATTTAAATGACCTCTGTGATAAACTTGGACTGGATACAATCTCCGCGGGCAATATCGCGGCATTTGCAATTGAAGCTCGAAAACGCGGGAAGCTAGATATCAATGTGGAATATGGAAACGTGGAGCAAATTGCTGAATTGCTTCAAATGATTGCTCAGCGAAAAGATTCCGCTAATCTACTGGCAAATGGAATCAAAGTGGCAAGCGAATCCTTGGGATTGCAGGAACTAGCGATCCATGTGAAGGGCCTGGAGCCAGCTGGCTATGATCCAAGGGTATTAAAGGGTACTGGACTTGGCTATGCCCTCTCGCCTCGAGGAGCCTGTCACTTAAGGGCTACATTTTACAAACCTGAGCTCTCAGGAATCATTAATCCAAGTGCGGTTTCTGGTAAAGCAAAGCTATTTGTGGAATATGAAGATAAACTCTGCTTGCAGGACTCTTTAATTATATGCCGCTTCTTAAGAGATCTGCTTGACTGGGGAGATTACAGCTTGATCATTGAAGCACTCACAGGATTGAAATTAAATGAGCAGGAACTTCGAGGTATTGCAAATGGAATTATTACTCTTGCGAGAAGTTTTAA
>JAWCLZ010000038.1:0-7927 GCA_038850275.1 Methanocellales archaeon
GGTGCGAATCTAGGGTTAAGCACCCTCATCTATTCAAATTTGGCTGGCGAGGATGGTTTTGTTATTGCTATTGAACCTGTCCCCGATATCTATGCTCTACTTGCACTTGCAGTTGGATCGATTTTTCTCATAAAAAAGTTAAGAATAAGAACTTTTTAATTCCAGATTTTATTTCAATAAATTGCAACTATTATAGAAAAATTGGTTTTTAAAAATTTAAACTAAGAAAATAAGAATAAATGGTTCGCAAATTAACTCTTTTTCTTTTCCATCCCTTTAATCAGCCACATAATTGCTCCAGCCATTGCAATAAATATTATCCATCCAGAATGAACATGAGCAGTCATCATTGCTTCCTCTCCATAGTAATGGCCAACTAGATATATAATTGAAACCCGCACGAGATTTGAAAAATATGCAATGCCAATAGCAAGAAGTAAAGGAAATCGCATCTCACTAAAAGAAATTTTTTCAGCAATAAAATAAGCAAAAACCAAGCTCGCAAGCAAAAACATAGAATAAAGCCCTGAGCAAGGACCACCTATTACAACTGTGAGAGTTTCAACGCCATAGATACGCAAAGTCTCAACCCCAACTACCTCAACTGGAAAACCAAAGCTACTAATGGCATATGCAGATGGCAGCATAACGAAGTAATGGTCAAATCTATGCACAAGATCGATGTTAAAAGCATTAAAAAGACTGAAGAAGATACTAAAGAGCACAATAAAAGTTAGAGACATAAAAACCCCAAAAACACCGATCTTGCGAAACTGCGCATCCTTCAAATAGCTAGCAACTAGCGAAGCACCAAGCACAATAAGCATAGTATCAAGAGTACCAAGCTCACCACTTGTATAAAAATTATAAGCAACATCAGCTAAGATAATAAAAACACCTGCAATTGGAAAATAAATCGAGCGCTTAACCTCAGGCTCTCGCTCCAACTTAATTCTAGTTAAAATTAAGAGCGCAATTAAAATGAGCAAAATGCCAATAAAAACCGATCCCTCGCTATATTGCACCGTAGCACCAATGAAAAGCGCTAGCACGAAAATAAAAAGCATCAAATTATAAGTATTCTTATCCATAAATCAAATAAGCCTCGCAAATAATTATTAATTCAAATATAATAAATATTTTTTTCATCATAATGATGTATAATGTATAGTTAAATTTATATGCTCAATGTTGTATAAATTCGAATGAAAAAAACGGCAAGGGGATCGATAGGGAGGCGAAGTATAGGAATGAAAATTCAAATAGCAATTGCCTTGCTATCATTGGTATTTATCCAACTTTCTTTTGCTCAAATTGGATTAGCGACAAAAGGATTAGAAGTTACATTGATAACCGATAAAGCAATCTATGGCCCTGGAGAATCAATTTATATTTCATCGAGTTGGACGCAGGTTGAGGGGACAAACTATTATGAACTGCGATATGAAATTAAGCGGGTAAGCGATGGGGTGGTGGTCAAAGAATATAAACCATATCCCATAGTATCTCCTCCAAATAACATTCATAGCTTTACTTGGACTGCTCCAGATACAATTGGAGAGTATTATGTAGAACTAGGTGTAAAGGCCTATGGGCCTGAAATTAATGGCAAAGGCCAAAAATTTTTCAACGTGGGCTCAAACACCTTGCCAATTACAACTGTTCCTGAATTCCCCACAATAGCATTGCCAGTGGCAATAATACTTGGAATAGCATTCATAATATATTCAAGAAATAATAAAATATGAATGAAGGGAAAAATCATAGTTAACCCAAAGCTAGATGAACTTTAGTTCCCCTTCGGTTGTGCAAGTTAGGACTTCTGCGAGAAATCTAGAATAATAAAACCATGCTGCACAGTCCTCGGCATGATATTCATTGCCAAGGAGATAGCAAAAATGAAGCAAAGTAGAAAAATCAAAATCGCAATAGCTTTTCTACTCTTCCTTGCTCTCATTCAACCAGCGATAGCAAGTGCTCAAAAGGTAATCCTCTTCTCTTGGGATGGTGTGCAGAAAAACCATTTATTTGAAATGCTTGCAAATGGAGAACTTCAAAATCTAAGTCGAATAAAAAGCGAGGGCATAATTCGAGACTTAACAATATACGACCATTTTAATACAGAAACCGCGCCTGGGCACGCGGAGCTGCTAAGCGGCTACGGCGAGGCAAAAAATGGAGTTAAGAACAATGGCGATAGCCTGCTAGATGGTATATCAATCTTCGAAAAACTAGAGTGCTATGACTCAAATATAGCAACTGGAGCAATATTTGGCAAAAATAGACCGCATTTCCCCGCAGCACTAATGAAAAATGCAAGTATAGATATAGATTGGTACTTAGATTTAGATCACTGGAGTGGATGGGAGGGATATACCTCAAATCATTCTTATGCCCATAGCATCGCGAGTAAGGCAAATGAATTCATAGATAGCAATAAAGACAAAAGCTTCTTCCTCTTTATACACTTCACCGATCCAGATACCCAAGGACATAGCTATGGCGAGAATTCTCAAGAATATAGCAATGCAATTAAAGAAGCAGACATAGGACTGGGAATAGTCATACTAGAACTAGAAAAACTAGGCATATACCATCAAGTGATAATCATAGTAACTACAGACCACGGCTTCAATGAAGATAGCAAAACGCACAACCCAAACATCGATACGCGTGAGTTATGGATAGCAAGCAACAAAGGCAATGCAATTTCAAGAGGAGTACTCGTGGAGCAAAGCTCAATCACGCCAACAATCCTAGAAATATTCAACATCAACATAGCACCCTATGACTACGATGGAGAATCACTCTATAGCAAAGAAACAGCGCAAGTAATACCAGAATATCCAAGCCTTGCACTGCCAATTGTAGCCATTATTGCCTTGATACTCTTCGCTTCACATGTAAAAAGAAAGCAGCGATGAAGAAATGCGAATCCTTATATTGATAGAAGGCAGAAAATAGCCGAAAGCGAGGGAGACACAGATTCGTTAGATATACATCTTATTAATCCCCTAATTACTCCCTATGAGCCACTCTTTTCTCTAAATTATAATTTAGAAGCCCACAATATATGCGAGCAAATAAACTTATTATCTGCCCCGGAATCTACATATGGATAAAATAGATACCAGATGTGCGAGAGAATGAGCCTAGAGCCAACTCTTGATATTTCTATAAGTTATGGTCTTGGTTTTTCGATAATTCTCAGGCTATTCTTTTCACAACTCTTTTTTAAACATTTACATACATCTACAACAATGATTATCAAACCAAATATATAAAATTAGAAAGAATAAAACTACTTAGCGAAGTACTGATTATAGGCATCTGGACACTAATCAACTTGCAATTTCCCTAATATGTTTCCCTAAGATTATTGTGGCATATAACATAAATAAATTATCGCAAATAGTAGTTTGTTCTTTGGATGTTTTTGAGGGTTTCAAAAGAGGTTTATTCGTTTGACTGTAGAAACTCCAAACCTCTAAAGTTCTCTCAATACCTTTAAGTATACCTCGGGTGAGAGCCTGAATCCTGCAAACACAAGTTTATCGAGCAAGGTTTTAATTTCATCTTGCGTAATTAATCCCTTTTTGAAAGCTTTCAGTAAAACATAAATCGTGCCCTTAGTATTAAAGCCAAAGCTTTCCGAGATCCTCCGCGCCGAAGCATCGTCAATTATCACTAGGTCTGCTTTTATCTCTCTAGCTAGAGAAATGACTTCCACTTCTCCCAAGTCAAGTTCTGGTGCAAATTTAAGAAGCCTTTCATCCACTTTACAATTAATAATTTTAAGCCAACCTTGATTTATCGCATCTTCAACCACTAAAGCATCTGCAATTTTCTCCTTTTTCCCTCTTTCAACAATTTCATTAAAAACTTCTCTTGGAATAATGATCTCCTTGAATAACTTCTGAAGTAATTCCAGTTTTCCAAGCTTTGATAGATAGATCAGCGCGCTGGAATTGCTGACCACTACTCCTTCAATGCTCTCAAATCCTCCTCGAGTTCTTGAAATCCATACTGTGCCTCAACTTTGCGCTCGCGCATTATCTCAATCATTTTCCAGAGGGAAACACCAGCAACCCGAGCAGCTCTCCAAAGGGTAGCTTTCCCCTCTCTATAGAGTTTAATGGCATTTTCAATCTTTTTCTCCCTGATTCCAAAGGCTAATAGCTCGCGAATAAATTCAGATTTATCCTTAGATTCCTCTTGCGCTATTTTCTCTATCTCCTCAAGAGTTTCAAGGGGCAAACGGAATGAAACGACCACGTTCATGTTCGTTTACATTATATATTATTTGTATACTTAAAGCTTTCGAACTCAAAAATCCCTAGCTGGGAAACATCAAATCTGCTTGTCATAATAAGCTTGCAAAAAAACTGTCAACTCTCATGCTCCTACATTTTTATCTATAAATCTTTTGTACTCGAAATAGTTTAATTGCTCAAAGGGCACTGCAAAGCAGCTCAGAAAGAATAAAAGATATCTTACATCATTCATCAACAGTAACACTAGGAAGCATTCTAAGCGTCAGCGAAGCTTTTACTAAGCAAAGCTCAATCGTGTAATACTCACCTTCCCCTCAGGGTTTTTCGTTTTAATTTGAGTCCTAACTCAAACCATACATTTGCTGTTTCCTTTTTCTACCCCAAACAACCCCACCTTCGCTTCTTCATTAAGTAACTCTCTTTATCCCTCTTACACCATCAAACCCTTTATCGAAAGAATAAATCTCACTAATATTCTCACGTCTCATCACTTCCAACGCAAGGCAATCATTTGGATCCTTCTTCAACTCGCTCATCAATTCTACTGCGCCAAGATAATCCCCCTCCGTGACATCAACAATTCTGACATTATCCAAGGAGAAGAGCCCAATTAAGAGTGAATACAAATTTTCTATCGACAACGCCCTTTTCAAGATATTAGAAACCTCCGACAGATGAACAATAGTTGTTATCACCTCTTCCCCTTCATTTACCCTCTTTACTATTTCCTTTGAACGCTCCTTCAACTCCATCTGCTTACCCGTCAATTCCCCCTTCGGCTTGTAATATGCATATATAAACACATTCGCATCAATGAATCTCATAAAACCGCCCTTCGAACTCATCCCAGTCCTCTATATTCATCCCCAAATCAGCACTATCAAAGAATTTGGTTAAATCCACCTTCTTCTTCGGCACTATTTTCAAATATCCCTTCCCCTTTATCACAAATACCTCTTTACTCTGTTGAAGTTCCTCAGCTCGCCAATCAGCTGGCAGAACAAATCTCCCCTGGTCATCCACTTTTTTCTTTTCTACCCCATATACCAATTTTAATCACCATGATATAATAGCTATACCAATTATTTAAATTTGTGGTGAAATTTCATTCAAAATCCCTCGAATCCCTTACTTCCATTCTCTCATCTCATAATACATTAAATGCAAATGTATACCAAAGCCTTCGACGCTACAGGTGTAAGAGGAAAAGGGAACCCCATAAAGGCACGCAAAAAGCACTATAGCCGGTTTTAAACCGAATCTGAATCCCAAAATAATAAATCTGAAGTAAAGTAAATAGGTTTAATTAGGGATTGCATTGGAAGCCCAAGATTTTCTACTAAAGCATTCAAAAAAATTGTCCAAGGAATACCCCGGTAGATATCTCGCCATTGTGAAAAATAAAGTAGTAGCTGCGAGCAGAAGCATAATCGAGGCCTATAAACTTGCCAAAGAAGCTTATCCTGAAGAAAGAATTTCACTGGTTTATATGCCCACCGAGGAAGAAACAGTGACACTACTATAGAGAAAGAATTAAACCTAGAAAGTGGGAGAAAAGTGAAGATATTCTTGAGAGGAGAGGAAATAGTGATAGCTCAGTGATAGCTCCAATTTAATATGATAGATATGATAGATTTCATCTCTAAACCAAGTTATCTTTTTTCTCCGCCTAAATCAAATCTCAAAATGGTCGAAACATCCTGTCTTTATGGGACATCCTCAATGAGCGCTATGGCAACCTTAGCATTAAAAACTCATCCCTGATCTTCATTTTAACCTCTCTTACACTTCCTGAATTCCATAATAGCATTGCCAGTTGCAATAATCGCTTTAATCTTAATCTTATCTTATTTTATTAACCAAATCGCTTTTAAGCCTACCAAGCCTCAGTTTCATAGATCAATGTTCTATAATTGCCAGCGAGGTCTCTTCCAACTGCTTTAATTTCATAAGTGGTAATATAAGGAGCATAATAGATACCACTCCAAGTTAAATTATCTAAAGAGGACATTGAAATAGATCTACTTGCATTTCCAAAGGGAATTACATCGAGAAATAGTGCTTCAAGCGGTTCATTGGAAATAATTATAATTTCAAAAGTACTATTAACTCTATCCTTCATCACTACAATTCCAAGACTAGGTGGTTGAATATCAATCGTTGTAATTGCATCAGCTTGCAAGTGAACCCCTTCCACATTACCAGCATTATCCACAGCTCTTACTCTAAAATAATAAGTTGCTTGATCAAATCCAAAGAACCAACTTGAATTTGCAATTGTTTTAACCTGCCAAGGTATCCAATTCACTCCATCTAAACTATAATCCACATCATAATAAGCAATTCCTGAATCATCTCTACCACCCCATTTAACTAAAAAACTCGTGGTATTAATAAATCTCTTTAAAGGCAGCACCCAAGAATTAGGAGGCTTTAAATCAGCATTATATAAAACTGCTTTCTCGAACTCCACAGCTCTTGAGAGATCTAATAGCTCTACATCATCCCACCAAACTTTAAAGCCTTTACTTGAATACTCAAGCGTTTGATTACTAAAACCTTTTTTATCATAAACCCTTAGGGTTAAATCATTACTTTCCCTTAAAACAATTGGTATTCTAAGGCAAACCCAGTTTTCATCTCCAGCTAAGTCATCCTCCCAAATTAATTCATCATTTAAAAGCACTTGCTTATAATAAATCCCCTGCTGCCTATCACTAGTAATAGAATCCTTCACTGCGAGTGAAAGCACAGCCAATCCCTCACCATTGCTTGAAATTCTTTGAGTTATAGCAGCATAAGAACCAAGGTAAGAATCATTCCCAGCTGGATAGGAAATCTCATAGGAATAATTGGGAGAAGTACACTCAGATTTAGAATAAACCCCAGTGAAAAGCTCATTATTGCTTGAGAAAACCCAGCTAGTTTTACCCTCGAAATCCCCATTTTCAATTCTAGGTAAGGGTGTGATAGCATAAGCTTTGATAAAATCAAGGTGATAAGAAGAATTCACCCAGAGATGAACTGAGCGATATGGAATAGAGCTATCATCCTTATAAAGTAAAAACTCAAGCTTAGCTTTCAATAGATTAATTTCCCTAGGAACAAAGGATATTTTTTCTAGCCACTTTTCATTGTGATCTAAAGTAATATTCCTACTAGCCACAACCTCCCCCCTAAGTTTAACTAATAAACTATAGTTCGTTTTAGCATACTCATAATTCTCCACTCCAACTAAGATATTAACGAGCTCGCCATAGTAGAGATCAGTGGGATAATACTCCGCCTTACCACTAGGACCTAAGATATATAAAGCAGTGAATTTCTCCCTCTCAAAAGTAATAAAGGCATAAGCAAGCATGCTACTTGCAACAATGATGCAAGCAATCATAGTTAAAACCAAAGTTTCCTCAATACCTATCTCTGGCTTCTCATATTCATATTTCTTCAGCTTAAAAACTTTAGAAAAAAGCCAGAGGAAAAATTGCTTCTCCGTTGAAAATAAATCTTTATCGAAAAGAGGGGAGAAGGTTTCTTTGAAAGAGAAAGTAAAGCGCTCATCTACAGGTGCTCGAGAGCGCAAATACTGCGCGATTAAAAGGCAAAGCAAAGTAATTAAAGAGAGGGAAACCAAAATTGGATTCGGACGATAA
>JAWCLZ010000039.1:0-7823 GCA_038850275.1 Methanocellales archaeon
ATTTGAAAGTTGATCGATGCAAATCAAAACAGGAATAACTGACATCCTCTTACCAAGCTTCTCCCCAGCAAGCTGAAAATCTTCCACTTCCCATTCATAGAGTGAAAGCGATATATCTTCCTCAAGAATATAAAGAGGCCTCTTATCCGCTCCAATATCCTCAAGCCGCCTGAGCCTCTTCAAATTCCTGCAGCAGTGACCGCATTTCCTGCACTGGAATTTATCCATTGCTTGAATTATCTGCGCCTTGAGTAATAAAGAATTCTCTGGAGTAAGTTTAATATCCCTTCTTTAAAAATGTTATATTATGGACGAAGAACTCTTGAAGATAAAGAATATGGTTACCACTTGGTATGAAACTTATAGAAAAATGGAGCCCCATGAATCAAATATTAAGATGTTCATATTCATGTTAACTGGTATTCTCGACCCTTATTTCGCTGCCCTACATCGAACAAATTCCATAGAACCTGAGGATTACTCTGAGTTAATGCTCTACTGCGAAGAACTAGTTGAAAAACTGAAGAAAGAACTAGGACTCGAATTAATGGAAACATCTTGGGACTATATAAGCTATGGATTAGGAGGGGGAGTATAAAATAAAAAAGAGTTAGAAGATGTGAATACATTGGATATCTGTATGTGCAACTAGGGAGGCATTAGGACTGCTAATTACACTCTACTCGCTTCCAATTACTAGAGCTTCAACTTCTATCAACCAGTTTATTGCTAAAATAAAGTAAAACATACTTTCAATTTATTGTGAATCAAAAAATTGAAAAATGCGGGCGAACATCTTAGCGATTTTAAAGGGGAAAACGCGAGTTGCCCCATTTGGAAAAACAAAAAGAATCTTGAGGTATGTGAAAACGCTTTAAAATTAAGAAAACCAGTTGTCATACTTATCCAGTGCACAGCGTGGAGAGACAGCAAAAAATAGTGAGTTTAAGGCTTCAGGCGCAAAATTGAGATTTAATTATAATAATAATATAAATAATTTATAGGCTTTTTAACTTCGCCAACGCTGCTTTCAAATACTCACTTGATTTATCCATCTCATTTGCAGCAGAAAGAATATCACTAGCCACTTCAGATAAGTTCAATTCCCTAGCTTTCTCAGCCCAACTTCTAAAATTCTTGCTATGCTCAGCGTTATGCTCTGCCCAGTGCTCAAGCAAAATCTTAAGTTTTTCAATCTCAGATTTCATTCAATCACCTATTTCATTCTCAGGCACATAGATTATCTCCCCTGTTTCCAATTTATAAGCAGTGCCCACTTTCCTCCCAGTACCACTTGCAAGCTTCTCAGTGACATTCATCACTTTTATCTTCTTCCCCTCCTTTATTATAACCTGCATATTCTCCTTCCCAGGGTTCTTTACGATTGTAACGCTTTCCTCAGGATTCAAAAGCTCTGAAATGTTAAAAGAAATGAGGAGAGCAACGAGAAACGCTAGAGCGAAAACAAGAGCTACATCGAAGAGATTCGCCAAGCCACTCATTGGTTCTTCTTCATCCTCCAATATCTCCCTCAATAAAATTCTAGACCTCTTCACCTCAACCACCAAGGATTTTCACAGCATACTCCATATCACTCAAGTCTTGAGCATACCACCTTCTCTTAATGGTGAATATTATAAATCCAATTCCACCAATTAAAAGACCTACCACGGTTGTGGTAAAAGCAATTACCAAATTCGAGGCAAGCTGCTGTATATTGCCAGTAGATAAACCAATTAAAGCTGGGCCCATTGGTATCAAAGTACCCATCAAGCCCAGCATTGGCCCAATTCGAATTAAAAGCTTGGGCTTCTCAAGAGCAGCAGCTATCCTTATTTCATAGTCTTGAAGAAGCATTTCACCCTCCAATGCAAATTTACTATTGCCCAACAATTTTGATAGATCTAGCATGAATTCCTTAAGAAGATCATTAGATCCACAGCCTTTCAAAACAATAGCGGCTCTAGCATATTCCTTTTCAATTAAAAATTTTTTTACCTCCTCGCATCCCTCTCTAAGCTTCCCTATATTTCTATTTCTAGAGGCATATTCCGAAAGAAATGCGCCTAATAGGATAAAGGAATAGGCTGCTAAAACTAGTAAAGCTATAACAACTGGATATAACAGAGATGTCGAGACCATATATAGCGCGGTGGTTATAGCAGATGAGATGTCCATTTCACTCTCCTCCAGTGCAATATAAATCCAGTTGAAATAAGCAAGAGCATTGCAAGAATTGAAATCCACACCATATTCCATTCAATTTGAATTTCAGGCACAATGACTTCTTTAGCCGCGAGATACGCTGGAATTATCAAGATGGAGAGAATATAGAATAATCCAATGAATATCATAGCATTCCCCAGCCGAGAAGGACTCCTCCCAAGCTTGCTTGCGAGAAGAGCTATGGAGAAAATAGCAATTATAAATATTGAGCCAGTGATAGCTCCTATGAATAGCGTGCTAAAATTTGCTCGGGAAAGCAATAAACAAGCGAGGAAAGTAGCAGCCAAGCAAGCTGGACAGGGAATAGCGAGCCAGAAAAAAGTTTTCCTCGAAATATCACAACCTTTAGCCATCCAATTTTTAACCGTGCGCAAGCCCTCATAGATCAAGGCAATTGCAATCCCAAGATGCAGGACAACGCCAAGTCCAAGGATTTGTTGCATTAAATCAAGAGGAATAGCTGCTATGAGATAGTTTATAGAGATACATATACCAAGATAGCTTATGGCAATAAAGCCAATCTCCCTTTTCTTCAAACTTGCAAAGCCACAGCCAACCCCAGCTTTAACCCCAAGAACTGCCACGCTTAAGAGCACACCTATTAATAAGATAATTTCATTCATATTTTTCTCAGCCAGTAACCAATGCCAATTAATATCAAGATCGCAATAGCCCCTACGAGTCCCAGAAGTGGAGCTCCAGATATTGAAATTGCAGATTCAGATTCTTTTTCCTCCATAATCCTACCCACAACTTCCTTCGCTGGACCACTTTCCTCAGTTGGCTTGGTTTCTTCAGGAGGCTTAGCGGGCTCTTCACCTGCCTTTGGAATAGCAACTCCGCTTTCCACCACCGTTTCATTTGTTCTCCCAGAACCCTCTATAGCTCTCCGCCAACCCCCAGTCCTATACTGCACTGCCCCCACCAGCGGTTGCTCTACCGCTTGCTCTTCAGGAATTGAGAGAATACCAGAGATATAATCATCTAAGAAGGGATTGGCGCAGGTGTGGTGGCAGCAGGTTACACCATATTGCTCAACAGATTTACGATAAACTTCAGCAATTGCTTTCTTAACATCTTCACTTGGACTCCAATAGCCCTTTCTAATTACTTCAAGCATCCTTGCAGCGATAGATTGAAGAGCATAGGGATTGTGCTGATTAAACCACTCATTGAGACCTAAATTGTATTTATCATTTATATAAATATCATACATCTCCTTCCACATATAGTCGCTAACAATATTCGGATCCATGACCTCCCATCCCCATAGATTTGCAAGTCCATCTGCAATTTCCCTTGCACCCGCATATCCATGCTCCTGCATGCCCTCTATCCAATATGGATTGAAATACCTAGTGCGTAGTTCTCTGATAAGGAATTGACTCAATGTTTCTATTTTTGAATTCACTGGATCTCTGAGATTTACTATATACATCTCAGGTGTTTCTCCAGAAGTGGTTCTAACAGCAAGGCCAAGGCCGCCGAGAAACTCATAGGGATGATCAGTATCCAGAACTCCATAGATATTCGAACTCCGGCTGAATATCGCTACTTCTATTCTATCTAGATTTTGTCTGAAGAGATCGCTATATTGTTCACCCCAGATATTCACTCCATACACGTGAGCCATGGTATCAATATAAAGCTTTGCAAGCTTGTCTTCATTTTCCCAAGTATCGCTGCGTTGAACAGCTGCTGGGAGTCCAGTTCCCCATTTTCCATCAGGCGGTCCAAATATCCTAATCATCGAGAGATTGCTAGCAACGGATTCATTGTAGCCATTTTTAATTAACCAAGCTTTTATCGCTTCTGCATTCTCTCTAACGTAATTGGAGGAGTCGTTACTCATTGCAGAGATGCATATTGCCTCTGCTATTAATCTAACTTTGTCAGGCCAATTATCTCGGTATACCCCAGTAATGGTGACCACAACATCTATCCTTGGCCTCTTTAACTCACTCATTGGGATAAGTTCAACTCCAGTGACCCTTCCACGTGTATCCCACTTGGGCTTAACACCTAGTAGATATAGTATTTGAGACTCTATTATACCTTGATGCTTCATTGTTTCTCCAGAGAAGAGCACAAAGCCTATTTTTCTTGGATAACTTCCAGTTTCATTAAAATATTGAGATATCAATTGGTCTGCCAATTTTTTTCCTACACTCCACGCCGCCTTAGTTGGAACAATGGCTGGATCGAAAGAGTAAAAGTTTCTCCCAGTTGGTAAGACATTGGGATCTCTTATAGGATCATTCCCTGGTCCTGGAGGTATATATTTTCCCTCAAGAGCTTGCAAAGTTCTTGGGATTTCAATCACACAATTGCTCAAATTTTCTGCATATTTTATGGAGAGATTTAAATAATTCGTCAATTTATCCGATGCATTTCCAATGACCTTATTTTGTGCCTCTATTGGGTTTGTTTTATTGATTATTACCTCCCATAAAAGCATTTTAATATACTCATCTGAGAGATTCATCTTCTTGACGTCTTCCTTAAATTCATATCCAAGCATGGATTTTGTCATAACAATCAAGCTCTCGTTAGAGAGAGGTCTCCCCATAATATGCAAACCATATGGCATATACTCGCTCTTTAAATCCAAGAGATAGTCATGTAATTCTTCCAGAAACTCCTCGAATTTAGTTTCATTGCTAAGAGTTGCATTCAAATTGATACTCAAATCCTTATCTATAGATATATTCGTGGATATCTCTATAATTTCTTTTTTATATTCATTCTTCAATGTTCCATTTTCCGCTTGATTGTATAGCTGAATTAATTGCTCGAGATAGGATAGATTACCATATAATCCAGATTCAGCAATTGGAGGTGTTAAATGGTCTATCATCACCGCATTCCCCCTTCTCTTTGCCATAATTCCCTCGCCTATTCCATCCACAATATATGGATATACAACTGGGATGTCTTGAATTAAAATAGCTGGCCAACAATCATCCCTAGACAATCCAACACCCTTACCGGGAAGCCATTCCTGAGTTCCATGCCTCCCCATGGAAATAATTGCATTCGCTTCAAATCCTCTTTTAAGCCAGAAGTAAAATGCTATATATTGATGGGTAGGCGGAATCGATTTATTATGATATAAAGCCTTCATATTCTGCGCCGAAGCACGAGATGGTTGAGGCGCAATCACCACATTTCCAAAGGAGATCTTTGGAATAACAATATACTTCCCAGTTTCATTTTTATAAACCATTATATCTCCAGGTGGCTCTCCCCATTGATTCACTACCTCTGTTCTCTTGACCTCTGGAAGTTCATTAAACCATTTCAAATATTCATTTTCTGGTATCAACGCTACATCGTGGTTCTCAACCATCTTCCTCAACTCATCAGGTGCCCAAATACCGATATTCTTGCCTTGCTTTAGCACTAGATCTATTAATTCAGTGCTATTCGGCGTTTCCCCGATAGAATATCCCTTTTCTTTCATAGCACTCAGCAAATTCACTATACTAGGGGGGATATCAAGATAGCTTGCAATGAGAGCACTATCATTTCCCTCGTGGGCGTAATAGATAATTGCAATTTTTTTCTCCGAGTTATTGAGATAGCGAAGTTTCGCCCAAGATAATGTTCTATCCACTATCCAGTTTACTTGACTTTCAATTGGTTTCATCAAGAATGCATCATATGCTGGGTTATATTCTCTTCCACCCACTACAATAGACTCTATCTCGCCAGCGATCTCCATTATCATAATTTGATATGGGAAGTACTGCATTTCCATGCCTTGACTGCTATTCCTCCAGTCAGAGGGAGTCATTCTATAGAGTTCTATGCCATTGATCACCGGTACATTGAGAAATTCAAGATATTTTGTTTTATATACTAAACTGCTTATTCCAGCCACACCCATTCCAAGGTCGATGATTGCATCAACCTTAGATTGGTTATCTTTCGAGAAAATTTTAAGCGCATCTTCTCCATAAAGTATGGTCGGGGGATATGCTGCAATTACATTTGCACCTCTTTTTTCAAGTGCTTTAATAACTGCATTCTCTATCTCAACTTCAATTGGATAGCGCCCGCTCCAGAATAAGATTCCAATAGTCATATTACTGGGATTATAGACGTGGTGTGTACCATCATCACTTTCATACCACTGGAGATATTCACTTAAGTTTTCGAAGATTTTATCTGCATTTGGATGATAAATTCCCACACTTGGAAGAGGCAATGGCTCTTCCACTTTACCCTCTAATCCACAGAATTTAAAACCTAGATAATTAATTAGCCTCTTTATATTCTCCAGAGTTCTATTATCCCAGTATTGCTGAATATAAGGATGCTCTGTGAGATTAACATTGCCTAACTCTGGATAACTGCAATGTACTGCAATTATTGAAGCATTTCTGTCTTTTGCCTTTATAATCTCTGGTTCAATTATCTCTTTAGTAGACTCCTGGATTACTCTTTCCAGGAATATCACATCATATTCACTTAGATTTGGAACAGGGTAGCTATAGGGAGGGAGGAATTTATAGTGAAGAAAAACGCTGACATTTAAAATGCCATCTCTCGAGGCTTTTTTAACAAGAGCTTCATCCCCAGATGATATTAATAGAAATGCCACTTTGGACTTCTCTCTTATCTCAATTCTAGGGGAATTAGCATTGGTGGAATAAGTGGAGCCATTCAATTCATAGTTCAAAGTCACAGAGTTATTCGAGATCTCGCTATCGCCATAAGCTTCATCAACAGATGCATTTAACACAATTCTAATAATACTGGCATTAATAGTGCTCAAGTTCCAAGTGATATTTCTTCCCTCCAGTGTTCCATTTTGGGAATCCCCTTTATAGATCAAACCATTGGGAAGACTATCTACCATCGATACATTGCTTGTATTTTCAGTGAAATTCACCAAAATTGTATATGTCAATTCTTCCCCGCGAGTTACATTCATTTTATCCACAAATTTTTCCAGCGTGGTTCCAACAACTGGCATTGTGATTAAAATCAAGCTCAATATCACTATCAAAATAATTTTTATAAGCTCATTCCTTCGCATGTATTTCTTCATATGTCATTCCCCTTATCCACATTTTACTCCGAAATGAAATGGAGAGGCGAGTGGGAGATGAGGAAACTATGCACCATTTCCCACTCACCCATTTGACACAGCCCTATGCACTTGGAGGAACCTTTTTTTAATATAAATCCAATTTAATTTAATTGTGTTACAATTTAAATTTTCATGCTATTTATTGGATAAAAATTTTTCTAAATAAATCTATTATAGCACGAAAATTTTATTATGTGTTATTTCATTTTTTATATTGAGGGTTATGGAAAGAGTTGTTAGATTTGGGGTTTCCTTGAATAGCGATTTACTTCGAAAGTTCGATGAAGTAATTGAGGAAAAGGGCTATATGAATAGATCAGAGGCAATTAGAGATCTAATTAGAGATTTTCTAGTTGGCGAGGAATGGGAGAGGGGGAAAGAAGTTATAGGTTCTCTCACTCTTTTATATGACCACGAAGTTAGAGGTGTAGATGAGAAGCTTACTGATATTCAGCATTCCCATCACGCGCATATTATTTCCAGCATGCATGTACACTTA
>JAWCLZ010000040.1:0-7718 GCA_038850275.1 Methanocellales archaeon
GGTAAAGATAGAAATCATGGGGCTGGTGCGATTTGAACGCACGATCGACGGGTCTCTTCGGCTCTTTAAAAGCCAGAAGGCTAGAGCACTCAATCAATGCTCCAACGGCTCATCATCGCTCTGCCCGCGAAGCAGAACTCAGCAGACCCATTGCCTTTCATCTTGAATAACCCGCTGGAGCCCGTCGCCTTTCCTGGCTAGGCCACAGCCCCTTCTAAAATATAGATGGTAAGCTTGAATATAAAGATTGCGAGAGAGCAAAAATTAAAATATTCCTGAGGCATTAAAACTCTGATATGCCTCAATTTGAAGTGCGCAAGGTCAGCGCCACAGTTTTCGATGCGAATGCATATTTAGTACTTGCTGAAAAACCAGTTTTAATTGACGTGGGAATGAATGCATTGCCAGTTATAAGCGCGCTCAATAAATTCAAGGTCAAAAACCTAGAGCGAATAATTTTGACTCACTGTCATCACGATCACACTGGTGCAACGAATGAAGTTGTTGCAGCAACTGGAGCCAAGGTTTACATTCACGAGGCAGATGCTGATTTACTTGGAAATGATTCATACGTGGGAGCGCATATCTTTGGGGAAGAATGTCCAGCTATAAAAGCGGATTTCCGCCTTAAAGAAGGTGATAAAATAGATCTAGGTGGAATTTATTTAGAGGTACTGCATACTCCGGGTCATACTCCTGGAAGTATCTGTTTATATGAGAGGAAAACCAAGAGTTTATTCTCCGGGGATACTGTTTTTCCCCAAGGGAATATTGGTAGGACAGATTTAAGAGGCGGCGATCCAGAAAAGCTTGTGAAATCCATCAAGCGCCTCACGGAGCTAGAAGTTGAAGTTTTATACCCTGGGCACATGGAGGTAACTAGATATAATGTGAATGCGCAGATAAAAAGTTCTTTGAAGTTTGCTCAAATGCTTTGGTAAACTATTTGTAAAATGCAAACAAAGGAAAAGCTGTGATCCAAATGAGAATTACGCAATTTATTCTCATTCTTATTTTGCTTCTCCCAATCGCTAGTGCTACTCTTGAAACCAATATGCTAAGTCTGCTCTGGGAGAGGAAGACAGATAGCGAGGTAAATTCAGCTGCGATTTCCACTGCTGGGCAAGTCATTGTAGCTGGTTCTAGCGATTTCAAGGTATACTGCTTCGATAACTCTGGGAAGCAGCTCTGGATTTATAATACCTATGGGAAGGTAAAAAGCGTAGCTATTTCTGCAGATGGAAAGAAAATTGCAGCTGCATCTGAGGATGATAATATATATCTACTTGACAGCTCTGGAAATTTGATCTGGAAATACAACTTAGGAAGTGATGCTCTATCGATAGCAATCTCGCCTGATGGAAGATATATTGCTGTGGGAGCTAGAGATGACAGGATATATTTATTTGACAACAAAAATTTGCTCTGGAGTAAAGCTTGCGGCAATGATGTAATCACAGTTGCAGTTGCAAATAATGGTATAGCTGCCGCTGGCACCCTTAGCTATGATTTATTTATATTTAATTTAAATGGCGTGCAATTATGGTCATTCAAGGCTAATTCTGATGTAACAGGTATCGCAATGACTCCAAGTGCTGATTATATTGCAGTTAGCTCTAGAGATAGAATTGTTCGTTTATTTAAAGGGGAAAGTACACTTATTTGGAGTACAAATTTCGATTCCCCAGTTAATGCGATTGCGATCTCTCCAGATGGAAAAGTCATTTCAGTTGGCTGCGACGATACTTATGTTTATCTCTTCATAAATGGCAATCCAGCGGGTAAATTCAAAGCACGCCAAGCGGTTACAGGGGTTGCGATTACACAAAATGGTGAATATATCGCTGCGAGTTCAAAAGACACCTATGTGTATTTGATCAAAGGCTTTGGAGAGGCAGCAACGCCAATACAAACTCCCTCGGAAACGCCAGTGCAAACAGTAACTCCAACTCAAACTCCAGGTGTGAAAGCAAATGGATTTGAATTGATTCTCTTGGTAGTTGCTTTAATAGTAACTTATGGCAAAGCACGTTATTGAAGTTGCCAAGACTAGAGTGGTTATAATGGATGGGAAAGTGGTGGAGGTAGCGGAGCCTGTTACTAAATATTGCCCACTGCGCCACGCTTTATATTCCGTGGAGGAGGAAACAAGAGAGACAATTAGGCAAACTGTGGAGCGAAATATTCAACAATATGGCCTATTTACCCCAAATCGAACCATAGAGTCAGATTCCCTTGAAGTAATATTTGGCGCTAGCGAGATGATCTACTGTGCTCTTAAGAATGGAGCTTTAGATGCAGCTGTCTTAGTATGCGAGGGCGCTGGTAGTGTTATCACAAGTGATCCTAAAATTGCACAGGGTATAGGAATGCATTTAACTGGTATAATTTACACTGAACCAATACCTAAGTTAATCGCTAGATTAAGAGCCAAAGGTTGCTATGTGCTGAGCGATGAAGCTGAAATTAATCAAGTGGAAGGGGTGAAAAGAGCAATTCAACTAGGATATAGGAGAATTGCTGTTACAGTAGCGGGTGAAAGTATAGCTGATGTAAAACGCATACGTGAGTTGGAGGATGAGGCTGAGATCGCTATCCTTGCGGTACACACCACGGGTGTTAAAGAAGAGGAGGCATTGGTTATAGCTAAAGAGTGCGATATTGTATGGGGCTGTGCCTCAAAGTATGTTAGAGAGATCTGCGGAGGGCAAGCAATTATGCAAATAGGAGTGAAAATCCCTGTATTTATAATGAGCAATAGAGGGAAGCGAATCGCAATTGAGAGAATAAAAGAATTGAGAGAGTGGGAAAAAATTTTAATAAGCCGAGCTACCTTACCAGTTACTGGGGAGAGCCCAAGGCCATTAAGATAAACTAAGTCAGATTTAAAAAAATTAAAAAAATAAAAATAAATAAAAAAATGAAAATTTATTTTAGTTCAAGTTTGTTTATTTAGTTCACATTCATCTTGTCAACTACTTTTCTCCATTTATTACCTTCCATTTGCATTACCCAAGCTTTTTTAACCCTAGGTTTTGCCTTTGCCGCAGCAATTATTTCTTCCTTAGTTGGCAGCTTATTAGTTTCCTTTAATATCACAAATCGCTTTGCCTCGCTATTCGCTAAATTCTTATTCTTACTCTGCACTTTTCTCCCCAAATACTCCAAACCATAGATTTTATAAACCAAGAATAATCCTCTCCGCTTGGAATGGCACATTTCACAAATATATAGTTTTCGAATCCAGTTTTCGATTCTATGATATCAAACTTGCTACTTCAAGCCCAGCTTTGATTGAGCCATTAATGCTGCGCTCTGGATAATTGGGCTCGCTGAACATGCCAGCGAGGTATAAGCCCTTGATTTCAGTGGCATATGGTAAATAGCTATAGTTTAAATCATAAATCGGTCCTGCATATAGATCTCTACTTAGCTTTGCCCAGATAACTTGATTCCTTGAAAAACCTGGGAAAAGCTTCTCCAAGCTTTTAATATAAATCTCTATTAGCTCTTCTGCTCTCATTTTCCATCTATAGTCATTCTCGCTTTGAAAATAACTAGCTAGGTAAACAAGGTGCTCACCATAATCTGAAACTGGTATAAAATTGGTATGCTCAATAATAGCTCCAAATGGAACATCTGCTTTGACATTCAACCAGTAAACATCAGTTAAAGGCCGCTTTAAAGCAAGAAGCAAGCACGCGGCTCCTTGGTACTTGATCTCAGGGAGGGGGAGTTTAAAATCTAGTAATTGCTTTAATAAATCAGGCGCTATTGTAGAGATGACATTTTCACATGAAATGAATCCATCTTGAGTTTCAACACCTAAAACTCTTTCTTTCTCTACAGCTATTTTCCTAACCTCGCAGTTCACTTTAAATTCTATATCTCTCGCAAGTGCATCGATGAGTTGATGAAAACCACCCCTTAGATAGCCAAGGATCTCACCGCTGAGTGATCTCTGAGATCTTATTCTAACTCTACCTGCAAGCCAAGCTGCACTTACATAGCTCGAGTTATCGCCAAATTTACTCCTAAGCAGCGGCTCGAAGAAATTTTGATAACAGCTCTCGCCCAGTTCCTGTAGAATCCATTCCTTAGCAGTTATGCAACGAAGGTCTTCTAGGTTTTTTTTACTTTTATTTTTAATGGTGAATAGCGCGAGTTTGAATTTATCCAAAAGAGAGAGATGTGGATAATTCAAAATCTCAAGAGGGGTATTTAAATTATATGCTCTACCTTCCACGTAGTACCCAGTTGTGGCACGCTTCCACTCAAGTTTTTTCTCAAGCCCGAGTTTTTTAATTAAGGCAATGACTTCTCTATCCACTTTAAAGATATGATGATAATAGCGCTCTATATGATAATCCCCAATTTGGTAGCTAGAAGCAGTGCCTCCTAGCACAGGCTGTTTTTCAAGCACTAAGGCATCTTTAAGAGCATGAGCAGCTGCTAGTCCAGCGAGTCCCCCGCCGATTATAACTGTTTTCATTTCTCACCCCTTATAAAAGAATATTAATCTAAGCGCACCATTCGGAGTATTTACCCTTCTAAATAGCAAGAAATCGAGTGTTACATCCTCGATCTGGAAAACATGCCACTCGCGGAGATTGAATTCCTCCTTTTGATAGCCTTTTACACTTAGCTCTTTTTCCATTGCAATTGCTTCCAATTCTGAGGCGATTATAAAGCTTGAGTGATAATAGTTGCCCCCGTAATTTACATTAGTATATTCTCTAAGATACCATGGAAATGGCCAGTAATCACTAGTTGCTATTGTGATTGGCACGTGCCTTGAGTTATTTGAAAGCATTTGGATTTTATTCATTATCCCCTTAACATCGCCTGAGGTTTGCACATAAACCAATGGCTCTTGTGGGTTATAGGAATTGACATAGTTCAAGTTAATACTTGAATAGATGAAGAAAACCATGAGGATTAAAAAAATCAATAAAGTTTTTCTTGATTGCTTTTCAATTCCCCTGCCTATATAGCCAGCAGCGATTATGCATTGCGGGAGTAATATATGCAGAACTAACCATGGTACTTTTTCCTGTATATAGGAGTATATTAAGAAACTTGACATTGCCCAGTAGATAGTGAAGATCATAAAGAGGTCTTTGTTCTTTAAATAATAAAGAGAGCCTGTTATTGCAAATATCACTATAGGAAGTTCATATAGAAATAGAAAAGGGAGGTAGTAGTAAAATGGACCAGAGATCCTCCCCTTACTATGGGTTAATATCCAAGTTGAAATTGCTCGCAGTGGAGCTGGTAATCGCATAATTGGGTCGAAGGATTCGATGCCTAGGAGGTTGTCGATTTTAAAAAAGAAATTTGAGAGCAAGAGAGAGTACACAGCAGCTGCGATTAAAAAAGCAAATGCAATCGCTTTGAACTCAAGCTTTGGAAATGCAAGAGGCTTGGTTCCATCGCTCTCTCCAAATAGAATTAAATTTATCTTGGCTTTCAGATTATATCTTGCGTTCACGAGGTATAATAGTGCAAAGGAGAGGAATATGAAGAGAGTTATATATGCATTCTCCTTCGAAGCGAGTGATAGAGCAGCTGCAATTGCTGCTAAGTATAAATAAATTGCTTTATGACTTTCAACGTACTTCAAAGCACAAATCAAAATTGCAAGTGAAAAAGTGGCAATATATATATCGTTGCGGAAAAATCGTGAATAATAAAGCATCGATGGGGAGGTGGCGAGTAAGAAAGCTAGTGTTAAATAGCCAGTTCTCCCCAGCTGCTTTCTCAGGCCAAAAGTAAGTGCAACTAATATTACCCCAAAAAGCGCTGGCAGCAGTCTAGCGGTGAAATCACTCGCTCCTGCTATGGAAAAAATTGCACGAGTGAGATAGAATTGGAAAGGGCCGTGATAAGTTGGATCATAGATATAGGTATTCAAGTTTAAATAATATGAAAACCAAGCGTGGACACTTTCATCGTGATGAAGAGGTCGAACATCAAGCTGATAAAAGCGAAGGCACGTTGCTACTATTAAAATTATAGCAAACACCAAGAGTTCTCTCTTCTCCATTGCCAGATAACTAATGCTGCTTTGATTTAAATTTTTTTCCAAAGAGGATCAAGAGGGAGAAATCCGCAAGCCTCGTGCTAAGAAATACCTCAAATGAATGGAATATTTGCTATTTAGAATTCGCAAGCGCTGTGTCTTAAGAATTTAATACTAGATGGGTCTCCCTTTCATCCACTTGGAGCCTACCATTCCCTTGGAGAATGAATCACATGGGTGATAACTCCAGCTGAAGCTTGCTTGTTATGAGCAATTTTTTTAAATGCTGAATTTTATTCTCATATCCCTCAATCAATTCTCTACGCTGGGAATTAAGAGCAGCTTCATATTCCCTCATGAAATCTCTCAATTTGAATGCACTCTCTATTGCACGCATGAGGATTTGCTTTGAAACAGGCTTGGTTAAGTAACCTGCGATCCCTTTATCAAGCACATTGGCCCCTGGCGTCAATGCAGTGAGTATGATAACTGGTATTTCACAGTTGCTTCTCTTTATTTCTTCCAAAACCTGCCAGCCATCTATATCTGGCATTAATATATCAAGTAATATCACATCTGGTTTTTCAAATCTGAGTTTTTCCAAGCACTGCCTCCCACTACCCACTGGGATTATCGAATATCTCTCCTCAAGCATATCCTTGTAGAGCTCTCTTAATTCTTCATCGTCCTCAACGATCATTATTTTCTTGTCCATCTAATCTCCAACTCTCTAATTCAAATAATTATATTTTAAAAAAAGAATACATATTTTTAATCCATTAAAAATTTTAAAGGCATTAAAATGCTAATTAATAATTTTAAATTTTCTGCAATGGCTCAGCCTTTTTTAAGTAATACTCAAAGAGCTCTAACCCCCATTTCATGGCAGAGGGCTCATAGCTATAGAGATCTCGCTTATGATCATAATCCCCTTTTTTATAGAAAAGCGATAGGGAGAAAAAGCAATCAGTGGTAAAACTAGAGAGCCTGATTTCCCTGGAGATATATATTTTTGTGTTTTTTAAATCCATGTATCTCTTCAACTTCTCTGGATTTTCATTTTTCAGGCGCTCAATGACATCCTCAAGGTAAATGAGAGCTACTTCGCTGCCTTTTTCAGCAACCTCTAGAAAAAAAGGAAGGTGCATTGGATGATAAACTGGTAGAATCCCTGAAACCCTCTTAGACCTAGCTATATTCTCCATAAACTCATTGCGAAGCTCATAAATACTATTCAAGCTGCTTTCAACTAATTTGCATTCCCCTAATTCACTTATCCTCTGAAGCAAAAATGGGGGAATCGCAGTTAAATCATGAGTCACCCAAAATTCTTCATTATCCTCAATCACCTTTAAAGTTTTTATCAAAGGCGCAAGATAAAAAGTTATCACCCCACCAAGCTCAGTCAACATATACTCTTTACCAACTTGCTTTATCAAATTCCTCCTCTCCAATTTCCTAATCTGCGGAAGCATACCAGAAGAAGTAACCCTCAAACGACTCTTAATCTCACTCAATGTTTTAGGACCCTCTTGAAGCAACATCAATAAATTCTTCCTCTTCTCCGAAAAAGAAATTAAATCAAGCAAATCAGCTTTCATGGCTCCATTTTCTATAATCTTCTATATTAATTCTAATCTATTAGCTTTGTTATTTGCTCTGCATTTTTAAGATAATATTCGAAGAGTTCCAAGCC
>JAWCLZ010000041.1:0-6761 GCA_038850275.1 Methanocellales archaeon
TGTAGAAAGGAGCTTCTCCAGACATTCTCTTCTCCAAGATTATATTCGCTTCTATCTCATCAATTGGAATATGCCCAGGGCCTTCGACCATTGCTTGGCAGCCTTTTTCTCTAGCAATTTCAGCTAACTCGCAGTTAATTAATAACTCTTGAATTTGCACTCTATCCGTGGAATCCGCTATTGCCCCTGCTCTAAATCCATTTCCTAAGCTCAATACTACATCGTGTTTCTTTAAAATCTCCACCACTTTATCAAAATGCTCATAAAGTGGATTCTCTTTATTGTTATATTCCATCCAAGCAACCATGTAAGAGCCACCTTTTGAAACAAGTCCACCATATCTATAATGCTGCCTCCGGAGCATTTCAACAGTTCTTCTATTAATCCCACAGTGTATAGCCATGAAGGCAACTCCTTCTTCACATTGCCTCTCCATTACTTCCCAGAGTAATTCCTCAGGCATCTTTACAGCTGCGCCATACATTTCAATAGCTAATGCAAAGGCTTCATAGAGAGGCACCGTTCCAATGGGTAGATTCACTGCCTTCATCACTGCTTGCCTTATTGCCTTTATATCTCCCCCAACGCTTAAATCCATCAAGGTATCAGCACCATATTTCTCAGCTATCTTTGCCTTCTCAATCTCCATTTCAATATCAATGATATCGGTTGAAGTACCAATAGAGGCATTTACCTTTGTACGTAGTCCCTTGCCAATGCCAATAACGCGAGTTCTTTTTTTTATTCATCATTATGATGACTTGTAACGCTGCAAATTACAGGTGATCTCCTTTTATAAAGGCGTGAACAAAAACATAGCATCAATGAATTTTGGTAATTCTCTCCACACAGCCTAATCAGTAAAGTTCGATTTTATAGCAGCTACGACAAATCAAAAAAACTGTGTAAGATTAAGTATATGTCTATTACAATCTTATCTCCTCTATTTTTAAAATAACTCCACTCCTTAGAATAGCTCTCTCCAATTTCAGCAACACCAATTTACCTTGTTTATCCATTTTTTTAATACTATTTCTACCAAAATGGAATTTATTGATTTCGTTATTAATCGTTATTAATATTACCTTGACGATACCTTGATGAAAATTGGAGTGAAGCTAGCGCTTATGCATCGGGTGGCACAATGTGAAGCAATGGCGAGATATATTAGAATTCGATAGATTATCCAAGTCAGCGCGAGGCAAAATGAACCTTATGGAATAGTTTAAGACTTATGGAATAGTTTAAGACCGAGTGAATCAGAGATTGAAAGTGTTTATCTAATGTATAAAGCTTAGCTCATTGTTAATAGCTATGACAGCTGCACGGGCAATTGTAGAACAACAGTTTATGGAAATTTAAAGCAGTTATGCTTATGATTTCGCTGCTTTTAATTATTCTTCTTAGAGCTTCATCACCTTTTTCAAACTTCTTTCAAAAGCTTTAATTTCAGAAATAAGCTTTCCCTATCGCTAAACTCCACACATCCCCTAGTTTAATCAAGTTTAAAGGAGATTTCTATCCTTAATCAACCTTAAACAGTTCACTAAAGCTTTCATCTTTAGCTTTAATTGCAACCTTTAGTTTCTTGAAAATCCATAGGTATTTCACTCTCAATTCTTTTTTCAAGCATTTTATTCTCCCTCTTATCGATGCTTATTAAACCGGTATACCCTTGCTTAGCCCCGCTCAATTTGTTAGTAAGTGCACTAAAAATTTTTGAAAGGTCAAATTAGCCATTGCAAAAATTCTTATTGATTTCTCTCAATTTTTATCAGTTGATCCTTGAATTCTTTTATAACTCTAGCAAATTTTTCACCTTCAGGAGCAGATATCCATTCAAGTCTCAATCGCTCTGGTTCTATATCGATATATTTCAAAAGAGCTTTTAGAGAATTATATCTTAACTCAGCAATTATATTTCCATTTATATAATGACAATCACCTATATGGCACCCTGATATTAAAACGCCATCTACACCACTATTGAATGCCTCTAGGACAAACAATGGATCAACTCTCCCTGAGCACATTACTCTTATTATTCTGACATTCGCTGGATATTGAATTCGACTAATGCCAGCGAGGTCTGCCCCTGCATAGGAGCACCAGTTGCAAGCAAAAGCCAGTATCTTTGGCTTCACCGTTGAATCTTCGAAAGCTGTTCTTATTTGAGCGATTATCTGTTCATTGGTAAAGTTATTAATTTTAATCGCTAAAGGCAAGCATCCTGAGGCGCAAGTACCACAGCCCTTGCAAAGAATTTGATCTACCTCAGCAATGGTTCTACCATTAAGATTTTTTAATTTAACGGCACCATAGGGACATATGTTATAGCAAAATCCACAGTTCAAGCAGCCAGTTTCATATATATTTGCAGTGATTGCTTCTGATATGACTTTTCCTCTCGATAGTGGAATACTTGCTTTGCTCGCAGAGGCATATGCTTGCAATATTGCTTCTTCAGCCCCCATTGGTGAATGTGCACATCCGCAGAGGTAAATACCTTCTTTTGCAAAATCTATGGGCATAAGCTTTGGATGTGCTTCAAAAAAGAAATTGCCCCTAGTTAGAGGTATTTTCAAGATCTTCATTAATTCAACATTTCCCTCTGCGCCTTGAGTGGCTAATGTTAAGACAATTAAATCTGCTTCAATTTGCAGGTCAACTTGCAAAAGGGTATCATAAACACTTAAAATAAGTTTACCTTCTTTACTCTCTATTTTCAATTTATCCTTCGAGTATCTAATGAAAAATATCCCTTTTTCCCTAGCTTTTCTATAATATTCCTCCATGGTTTTGCCAACCATCCGCATATCTTGATATAGCACATAAACTCTTGCCTCTGGATAAAGCTCCTTGATATATTTTGCATTTTTCACTGAGTTATTGCACCCGATTTTGCAGCAATAGGTTCTTCCAACTTCTTCTCTAGCTCCAACGCAATTGATTATCACCAAATTTTTTCCATTTAAATTCGGTAAAGTGCCTTTCTTAAGTTGCTCTTCTAGTTCAAACATAGAGATGATATTTGAGTATTCCCCATAGCCAAAATAACCTCTTCCATTTATTTCTCTAAAACCAGTTGCAATGATAATCACTCCTACATTGAATTTATCTCCATTTGATAGAGTTACCTCAAAATTTCCTACGTGACCTTTTACCTCCTTAACTTCAGTGCTCAAGTGAATTGTAATATTATTGTTACTTTTAACTCGTGCTATCAATGGTTCAATGATTTCTTCGGGATCTAAATCATAGGGAAATAATCTATTTAGCCTTTTCAATGTCCCTCCGAGTTCGCTCTCCTTTTCAACAATTCTAACGTTATATCCAGAGCTTGCAAGAGTTTGAGCAGCAGTTAGCCCAGCTAAACCTCCCCCTATAACAAGAGCTTGAGGAAGTACAATACTCTCGCTCTCTCTCAATGGCTCTAGTAACCTAGCTTTTGCTATACCCATTCTCACTAAATCCTTTGCTTTTTGAGTAGCTTTTTCTCTCTCATTCATATGCACCCAAGAACATTGCTCTCTAATATTGACAAATTCAAGCAAGTATTTATTTAACCCTGCTTCTCTAATTGCAGTTTTAAATAAAGGCTCGTGTGTTCGTGGAGTGCAGGCTGCGATTACAATTCTATTTAAATCAAATTTTTTAATCGCTTCTTTAATTCGAGTTAAACCATCTTCGGAGCAAGCAAACTTAATGTCTTCAGCTATAAATACGTCTGGGAGAGCGGCAGCATATTCGGTTACTTTTGCTATATCTAAAAAACCAGCTATGTTTGTTCCACAGTTACAAATGAAAACACCGATTCTCACTTCTTCTCCAATTTTCTTCTCTTCTGGAAATTTAGGTTCGATGAATTCTCTTTGTTTATCCAATTGAGCTGCTTTACTTGCAGCAGCACTCGCCTCTATAATTGACCCTGGGATATCCTTTGGACAGGAAGAGCAACCGCAAACATAGATTCCTTTTTCTTCATCGCTTATTAAAAACCCATCTTCATCCAATTTAATTCCAAGGATTCTAGCGAGTTCAACATTATTTTTAGGCGGTAGAATCGCAGGTGAGAGCACTACTAAATCTACCTTCAACTGTTGCAATTCCCCAGTTTCAGTGTCTTCATAGAATAAAATTAAACTTTTATCAGCATCCTCTTTGACTTCTGCAGGCCTTGCCCTTATATAGTTGATTCCATTCAACTTAGCTCTAGTATAATATTCCTCAAATCCTTTACCAAAGGCTCTTAAGTCTATGTAGAAAATATAAGCCTCAAGCTCTTTATTATGTTCCTTTGAGAGCAAGGCTTGCTTAGTAGCGTACATGCAGCAAATTTGAGAGCAATATTCCTTAAATCTTTCATCTCTAGAGCCAACGCATTGTATCCAAGCAATGCTCTTCGGCTCCTTCAAATCTGATAATCTAACTAGTTTGCCTTTCGTTGGTCCAGTTGCGTTTACAAGTCTTTCAAATTGCAAGCTTGTAATTACATTATTAAAAGTTCCAAAACCATATATACCTAAGGGCTGAAATAATTCGAAGCCAGTTGCAACTATGATGCTTGCAACTTCAATTTCTATTTCTTCTTTTTTTTGTTCAAATTCAATAGCATTGGTTGGGCAAACTTTTTTACAATTTGGAAAATCTCCACATTTGCCTTTCTTAATAAATATACAGTGCTCTTCATCTATTGCATATTTAAAGGGTATGGCCTGTGGAAATTGGATATAAATCGCTCCTCTCTTAGATAACCCTAGATTAAATTCATCTGGAATTTTTCCTCTCAATAAACAGGCTTCAGCACACGCGCCGCATGCTTTGCATTTATCTTCATTGATATATCTCGGTCTTTTTTCGATCTTAACTCTAAATTTACCGTTTTTATCACGTTCAACTTTTTTTACTTCAGAATTTGTTAATAGCACGACATTGGGGTGCCTAGCTAGTTCCACCATTTTTGGTGCTTCAATGCAAATGGAGCAATCATTAGTTGGAAAAGTTTTATCCAATTGAGCCATTACGCCTCCGATGCTTGGTTTCTTTTCCACTAAGAATACCTTTATTCCTCGATCAGCAAGATCTAAAGAAGCTTGTATGCCTGCAATCCCACCGCCTATAACTAATATACTCATCATCTCACCTTGCTAAATCGTATTTTTGAATATCAAGTGAATTCTCTAACTCTTTTTGCTCCTCATTTATCTTCTGCTGAATTAATGCGATCTCCTCGGTGGTGAGATGTGAAAATCTTCTTTGGAGTTTCAAATAATCCTCAATTTTTCTTAGCTTGGGAATTTTAATATTAATCTTGATTTTTCCATCTTCAATTTCATATAAGTTGAAGAAGCCTGTTTCCACAGCGAGTCTGCCTATTTCTATTGTTAAATCACTGGCAAATCCCCAGCCAGTTGGACATGGAACTAAGATATGGATATACTTTGGACCTGGTAGATTAATGGCTTTTGCAACTTTTTGCATTAGATCTAGGGGATAACTGGGATTTGCAGTGGCAACGTATTTTACTCCGTGAGCTGCAGCGATTGCAGGCATATTCTTCTTAAAAGTGCGATTACCAATGCTTACTCTTCCAAAGGGAGAAGTGGTTGTGCAAGCGCCATAGGGGGTTGAACTCGACCTTTGAATTCCTGTATTCATATAAGCTTCATTATCGAAGCAGATATATAGAAAATCGTGGCCCCTCTCCAACGCTCCAGATAGGGCTTGCAGACCAATATCGCAAGTTCCACCATCTCCAGCCATTGCTACGATTTTCACATCATTAGGAAGTTTGCTTTTTCTAGCGAGCACTTTTAAACCACTTTCAATCCCACTTGCAACTGCAGCTGCATTTTCAAACGCAACGTGGATCCAAGGCACTCGCCAAGAGGTATAGGGATAAGAAGATGAAACTATTTCCATACAGCCTGTTGCTTGCACTATAATAACATTTTTTCCAATTGCCTTGCAAACTTGCCTAAGTGCAATTGTTGAGCCACATCCAGGGCAGGCTCTATGACCACAAGCAAAGAGCTCTTCGAGGGGTAGAACTCTAGCCATAAATTTCAGCACTCTCTCACCCCAATGAATTCAAAGTCTTTAATTTCCCTTTTTTCAATTTTTTCAACAATTGTTTCAAAATCTGTTACTCTGACATCTCTCCCTCCAAGGCCAAGAATAAAGCCATAGATTTTTAAATTCATCTCAAAGAGAGCACTCCTAATTTCAGAAAAAACCGGGCCACCAATACCTCCAAGTGAAATACTTCTATCAACTATCCCTATAACGCTTGCATTTCTAACAGCTTCCTTTAATTCCTCAAATGGAAATGGTCGAAAAAGCCTCAGATTCAATAAACCAATTTTTTTACCTTTTGCTCTCATTTTATTAATAGCAGTCCTAGCGGTACCAGCAATTGAACCCATTGTCAAAATTAGAATTTCTGAGTCCTCAGTTTTATAACCTTCAACCGGAGTATAGGGTCTTCTAGTTTGCTGTTTAAATTCATCCCATATTTTGCAGATTATCTTTTTTGACTCTCTCAAAGCCATATCCTGTTGCTTTTTAATTTCAAAGTAGATCTCCGGTGTGCCTACAACACCTATTGAGATAGGGTTTTTAGGATCCAATTTGAACTTTGGCTTTAATCTCGGTAAAAATTTTTCAACTTGTTGTTTGGATAGCAATTGAATTGGGTCTACCATATGGGTTAGTATAAATCCATCTAGATTGAGCATAACAGGTAGAGCAACGCTTGCTGC
>JAWCLZ010000042.1:0-6398 GCA_038850275.1 Methanocellales archaeon
ATTAATTGGGATCTTGGCTATCCAGTTGATTTCATATGCTATACCCCTGGGGAATTTGAAGATTTAAAGAAAAAAGTTTCCTTAGTGAGGGAGGCGCTGGAGGAAGGTATTGAGATAAAACTGGACTAAACGCTGATTCATAAGTCTTGATCTACATCACATGTTCCTTCTCAATTTTTCTATCATAGAAAAACAAAGCAAGGTTTATCATTGCAAGTGCTATGAATCCAGGTAGTCCCATTTCCCCAGTGGTTAGGTCATTTCCTCCTTTTATTAGCATTATGGATATTCCATAGGTGCCATTTAGGCTTCCGTGCATAATTGCTGCTGCAATCACTGATTTGGCTTTGATTCTGATGTAGCTGAAGATTGGTGAGAGGAGCAGGGTGAATATTGCCATCATAAAAACTCCAGGGAGTGGATGCTCAGGATAATTATATCCTTGGATTATGAGTGGAGCGTGCCAGAGGCCCCAAGTTATTCCTATCACTAGCGATGATCTCCAGAAGCCCAAGTGCTCGAGTTGTTTAAGTAGAAAGCCTCTCCATCCTAATTCCTCTCCAAAGCCTGCAACTGCGTTTATAGTTATGCCTGCGATTAAGCCTTGAATTATGGCTATGTAGATCGGGTGAATCGGTGAAGCTGTAATTTGATTTTTAATCTGCTCAATTTGCTCCTGTGTAAGCGTGCTTTGATATCTCTCAATTATTCCCTCCATATTAGGTGTGTATTGAATTCCTGGGAATAGCAGGCTTATTGCGAATGTTAGAAATGCTATTAATAGTGGGAGGAGCCAAGCTGCTAGAAACCATTTGTTTAATTTGAATGAAATTCCAAGTTCTTTTAATGATTCTCTATAGATGAATTTCTGAATGATAATAGTGGTAGTCATGGGGATGAACATGTAGCTGATTGCTAAAACTAACCCATCTATCCCAGCTACTCTCCCACTTGATAGATAATATAGAACTGCTAGGAGATATGAAAATAGGAATGTAAGTGTAATGAAAAGCAGAGTTTTTCTGAATTTTATTTTCATTTTTATTTCTTCACTTACCACGTTTATACAGCTTATCGATGAACAGCTATTTGAAGATGTTGAATTGAATAATAAAATTTGGTGCAGAATATAGCTGCTAAGAGTGAAGGCTAAGATATAATAGAATTGCTAGTTTTTATGACTATTGAATCTCCAATGGAGTTCTTTGCTTTTACGCGGTGGAGAAAAAGGCTTTTCAATGAGGTAAACTCTAGAGATGGAGTTGTACTGGAGATAGGCGTTGGAAGTGGTAAGAATATCTCTTTCTATGGAGAGGGCAAGTTTGTTGCATTTGATATTAGCGAGAAGATGATTTCGAGGGCGAAAGCGAGGAAAAGGGCAAAGGATAAAGCTGTGGAGCTGTTGATCGCTGATGTCAAGTTTATGCCTTTTAAAGATGAGGCGTTCGATGTTATTATCTCAACTTTACTTTTTGCTTGAGAATCCAGTGAATGGATTGAGAGAGTTATTTAGAGTGCTTAAAAGCGATGGTCAAGCTTTTTTCCTCGAGCATGTTTTGCCTAAAAATAGAATCTTGGGTACAAGAACATTGCCCGGAGATAAATAGGAAAACTGATGGAAAATATTAGGAATGCAGGATTTGAATTAGCCGAGGAGAGAATTTATTTCTAACAGTCTATTAGTTATTTAAGGCAATAAGCGACAATTGAGCTATAATTCATAGCTGCAGCCTTCCACTGGTAAGATAACTTTGGTTTTAAGCTTCTTTAGAAATGGAATGAACATATTCGCATTTCTCGTGTGCACTGGGAAGAATTTCTCCGGCTTTAATCTCTCCACTACTTCATATATATCCTCAGCCCTTGCGTGTCCAGAGGTATGGATGTGATAGAGGGGCACGCCATATATAGCGAGCCAGCGCTTTAATCTCTCATAGTCAAGTTCCATTTCCTCTTCAAAGGGCTCGGTTTGGGAGAGAATATAAACACTACCACTAGGTGGGTTTAGATATCTTATGGGCGTGAATTGCCAAGCATCGAGATATAAATATTTCTCTGGATTTGCCTTCAATTCCTTTGGTTGAATGAATACCTCTCGACCGCTGTGCTCTATTATTCGCTTCACTCTCTTGCTTTTCTCGGCTGTTAGCTCTCGGATAAATACACTTGCATCTCTACCTAACCTAGGAATCTCTCCACTCAACCTTGGGTCTCCCTCTAGCGAGATTAAGGTGAGAGCGATTAATTGTGAGACTATTAATTTTTTATCCAGCTCTCTAGCTATTTCCCAATGCATTCTAATTCTATCAACATCGCTATGCGAGACACTTGCAATTGCCAAGCCACCTTTGCAGGTATTTTCAATTGCTCTCTTAGTATAGTTCTTCACATCCTCTTCAGAAAGAGGCACGCCCCCGCCCTCGATATTTGTGCCCTCGCAGATCAAGGCCTTAACTGGCTCGCCCAGTTTTTCTAAGTACTTGATAAATGAATCGGTATACTCAGAAACCACGCCGTGTCTTCGAAAATCACCAGTGTAGATAATTAGTCCCTCAGAGGTTGTTATAGCGAAAGAATAAGCACTTGGAATGCTGTGATCAACGTGATATGGCACGGCTCTTAGATCGCTGAATTTAAGTGCTCTACCTGTTCTAAAAGCTTTATATCTAGATTTATCTCTCTCTTGATATTGCTTTATAGCATAATTCTGCTTTGCCTTAACTTGCATATGCTCATTGAAAATTTTATAAGCAGCCTCGCCCAGCCAAATTGGTATATCGCTTCTAGTGAGCGTAGTTCCACCTATGTGATCGCTATGAGCGTGGGATATTAATATGGCATCACAGGGTTTTTCCTCCTCTTTTCCCTCTTCTTCCTCTTCATACATCTCAGGAATTCTAGGTACTAGGCCAACGTCTAAGTATTCCTCAATTGAATAGCGAGGTGAATCTACTGGGAAGGTGTAGTAATCGCTCAGCTTGCTCAAGCAAAAGCCATAGTCTAGGAATACTCTTGCCTTATACTTGCTATCTTCAAGGAGAACTGCATTGCCTCCAATTGTATTTACTCCACCGTAAAAAGTTAACTTGACAGGCATAATTTGGATATATTCAATTGAAGAATTATGAAGTTTGGGATATGATTATTCCCTCTAGGGAATAGCAGGTAGAGGCAAGTATCATATGCTTATTTATTATTTATATTTTCTCGCAATTTATCTTATCCAGTGCTCTCTCCAGCAGCATTTTTATTTCATATGCAACTTCTCTATAGACCTCTATATCCCTTCCTATGGGATCGCGAATATCGAAATCTCTATAGCCCGCGAATTCACCTAGGGTATATATCTTTGCTTTGCTCTCGGGATGCATTTCAATTATCTCTTCCTTTATCTCTCGCGTCATTGCGAGAATTAAATCATTTTGCTTTATCATTTCTTCATCCAGCTGCTTTGTTATGTGATTTGAGATATCTATGCCCATTTCCCTTAAAACTAATATTGCATTGCGAGCAGCTTTCCCTGGGTAAGCTGCAATGGCTGCGATTCCAGCTGAGGATAGAGCTATCTTTTGATTTCTACCTAGCTCTAGCATTTTCCTCAAAATTCCCTCTGCCATTGGACTTCTACATTTATTTCCCTCGCAAACGAATAATATGTTTTTATAAGCCATTTACTCCTTTTTTTCTATCCTCAATTTTCAATTTAATTTCTCCGATATATCAATATCAATATATTTTTCCTATGCAGTATTGTGGTGATAATTCTATTCTAAGCAGTATTGTGGTGATAATTCTATTCTAAATTCTAAATAAAAACTTTTCAAGATCATGCGCTCCATTCGTTCGCTGAGTCATCTGCGACTCATATTTATATCGCTTTCATATTCGCCGCTCTCCCATATTTATCCCATTGCTTTTGAACTTGGAAAAGAATAAGTATTTGTAAACAATATTGTTTACAAGATAAATATGGTTCAAGTTCAAGTCAGATTACCTCCGAAAACTTTGAAGGAAATCGATAAATGGGTGGCACAGAAAAAATTCAAGAGTCGAAGTGATGCGATTAGAGCTATTATAAACTTTTACGAGGAAAGAGAAAAAACCCTTGAGTTTCTCAAGATGCTGATGAAGCGGAGCGAGGAAGCTAAGAAGCATCCCGAGATTCTAGTTTCATTAGAGGAATTATAGTGGCTTTTGCGGTTTTTCTCCATCCGAAAGCTGCCAAAGCTCTGGAGAAGATTGAAAAATCAGTCTCGCTGAGAATAAAAGAAAAACTCGCTAATTTAAAAGAAGACCCTGAAATTGGAAAACCACTGAAGTACACTAACTTCTATAGCCTTAGAATCTCCGATTACCGTGCAATTTATGAAATTGAAAGAGAGAAAAATCGCGTGGTCATACTGTTCATCGGACACAGAAAAAAGGTCTACGATGATTTTTCGAAAATCTTCTAAGATTTTTTTCTAACTCTCGTATATTCTCGCCTAGCTTTTGATTTCCTCGGGATTTGACTCTCACCATAGTCCCTTCCCATGGCAGGGTGCGCACTTTTATATATAGCTGGTAGAGGGATAAGTTGCTGTTTATGCAGTTGGGCTTGAGCTATCCGCAATTGCTCCAAGTGGAGCATTTAGATATGCTTAGCCGATAGCTGCTTAGGCATTAGTGGGCATTAAGCGAAATCTTTCATATTGCTTTTCCCTTCATTATGAAAGGGTGAATTTAATTAGGAGTGGGAAACAGCCAATTGTGGCCCCGTGTTCAGGCACTTGAAGGGCTGAAGAAATTCTAGCAGCTCTTTATAATAAATATGGCTTGAAAGTTATTGTGGGGATAGAACCAGACAAGCCTTCAATTCAAATGTAAATGTCATGTCTCTGGGATTTCAACTATGGAGTAGCCTTCCCTCTTACTCACATTGTAGATTAAATCCGCTACTTCTTCAACTTCGCGGTGATGAGTAATTATTAGCATTTGAGGAATAATTCTCCCTCCCTCTCGGAAGAAGGAATTGAGAATGTTAACTAGTTCTCTTCTTCTTTCCTCATCTAAGTGTGTTGTGGGCTCGTCCATTATTATGGTTTCAACTTTTCCTGAGAGTACTCTGGCTATTGCTAGTCTCAAGGCTATTGCAAGGGCAACTCGCTCTCCACCGCTTATTTGATCTATATCTTGCTTTCCACTTGGGCCTATAGCTGCTATGTTGTAGTCATCATCTATTACTATATCTGAGTATTCTAAGTTGAATTTCTCGAAGTAATCTCGAGTTATATTTTGAATCATTGGCCTAGCTATTGCTCTTATTAATTTTTGCACGCCTTCTTTTCCAAATGCCTCTCTAATTTTACTCAAAATTTTCAAATAACTCTCTATTTTCTCCTTTTCTTTTTCCTTCTCACTTAGTTCTTTTAATTCAATTTGTAGTTTTTGGATTGCTTCCCCTAATCCCTTTATCTGAGTCTCTATTTTCACTATTTGTTTAGCGCTCTCATTTTCTTTATTTTTTGCATTTTCAAATTCTTCCTCTCTCTGCTTGTGGATTTTTTCATCATAAGCGAGTTTTTGAATTTCTTTTACTATATTGCTTTGCTCGAGTTTTTTACTCTCTAGTCTTTTTTCAATCTCAGCTGCTTCTAATTCTAACTCTGGTTTTCTCTTTGCAATTGGCTCATTTCTATCATATTCCTCTTTTTTCCTCCGCAGCGCTCTTAATTCCTCCTCAGGCTTCTCAGGGGTATAGCCAAGTTCTTTTACTATTGTTTTTAAATTGGAATCAATGGCTTCGAGAGCTTCTAAAACAGTTTTAAGTTCTAGTTCAAGCTCAGCTTTTCTAGGCTGCCTGGCGAGTTCGCGCTTTGCAGCTTCATAGTTTTGATAGGCTTCCTCTAGTTTTTCTATCTCTCCCTCAAGTTTAGCTATCTCTATATCTAGTTTTTTAAGCAGATTTGCTTTATCTTCAAGTTCTTTAATCTCTATTTTTTGCTTGTCTATTTTAGCTTTTAATTCTTCTATTTGAGTTTTGATTTTTTGAAGCCTCGTTGGTTCTATAATTGCGAGTTCCTCTAGCTTTGCCTCGCATTCTTTTTTCTCTAAGTTGGTTTTTTTCTGCTCCTTCTTCAAACTAGTTATCTCGCTATCAATTTTCCTTTGCTCAGTAGTGTATTCCTCTTGAAGTTTTTGTATGTGCTCAGGTGTTAATTCTCTACCGCAGATGGGGCAGGTTTCTGCTTCTGATATTCTTGAGAGGTTGTATTCGAGTTCTTCTTTTCTATTCTTAAGTGCTCCAATTCTTTGATTATATTCCTCGATCTTGCCTTCTAGTTCTCCCCTTTTACTCTCAAGCTCTCTTTTTCTCCTCAGCAGCACGGATTCTAGGTTTTCTAGATTTACCTCTTCCT
>JAWCLZ010000042.1:6408-6729 GCA_038850275.1 Methanocellales archaeon
ATTCATCCGCTAGTTCCCTCTCTTTATCTGCTTCCTCTCCCTCGCTTTCTCTCAGTTGCTTGAGAGTTTTCTTCAAACTTTCCTCCGCTCCCTCGCAGCTCTTGCGTTCCTCTCTCTTAAGGCTCAATAGTTCATTTTTAGCGAGGTATGATTTATGGGCCTCTGCAGTGTCTTGAATTATTTTACTTAACTCATTAATGCGCTTGAGTTTGTCCTCTAGTTGGTTTTTCAGAAGTTCTTTATTTCTCCGCTCACTTATATTGCTTGCATATTTCTCTAAAAATGGCAGTTGCTTAACCGCTTGCTCACGGGCTTTAACTT
>JAWCLZ010000043.1:0-5207 GCA_038850275.1 Methanocellales archaeon
AACACCAACTGTAACACCAACACCAACTGTAACACCAACACCAACTGTAACACCAACACCAACTGTAACACCAACACCAACTGTAACACCAACACCAACCCCGACCAAGACACCAACTCCAGGCTTTGAAGCAATCTTCGCATTAGCGGGATTGCTCGCAGTGGCATATCTAATAGCAAGGCGCAAGAAGTAAAAAGTGGAAGGCGCAATTTAGCGCCTTTTCTAAATTTTTTTAAATCAATCTGAAGCTATAGTTTTTTTCTCAAAATGAGTTTCCTTACATACATATTCAACATCGAATCTACATGGCTAGCGTCCAATGAGCCAGCTTAAAGTGAGTTACATCTAACTGGTCAAAGACGATTCCAAGCTGGAGCTTCGAATTAGATTAGCGAATTCTGGTTCCAAAGATGCTTGGGATGCAGTTCGACTTATCCATTCCTTTGCGCAAAAAATTGGAATCATTAAACAAAGAATCGAGATGCTAGTACCGAATCGAATCTTGATTTGACTCAAAACGAGCGATGCTATCGCTCATGAATCTATTCATGAATCTATATATCTCTACTCCTTCGCTTTCATAAACTTTCAAAAAAAGTTTTGGTCTCTCCCTGAACTTGTTGATTCCCTCTTTTGTATATTTCATTTTCCCCACCCAACCAATGTAGATATAATCAACCCCATATTTATTTAATAGATTTATCGCCACTTCCAGGTCTGTCGTACTGTAAATTGTGTCAACATCCAAGATTCTCTGGCTTATTTCAACGTGATTTCTTCCCCACATTATCTCATGAGACCCCCAACCGATTATTGTTGGTAGCCCGGTAAAAGTGGAAATCCTCGAAGAATAAGTATAGCTCACACCTGGTGCTTCAAGCAAGATGGGTTGATTTTTAATATTCTGATTAATCCAACTAATAGCTTTATAATCCTCTCTGGCTATTTCTTCAAGATAAAGAGCTCCATCAAGAGTTTGCTTTACATTGCTTTCCCAGAATCCAAAATTTCCACTTGACCACGATGCAGTCATAGCAAGGGGATGTATCAGAGAGATCAAGATTATTAAAGTTGTGAAAATACCCCAAATTCTTGGTTTTACCAGTTTTGTTGATGCTTGATAAATAGTGAGTGCTGCTGAAACGCCCCAGAAGACCCAGATTTGAAGATATACCTTCATCACAGTATTAAAGCGCTCATAGGGATAGCTAAAAGCATCATTTATGTAAATTGTCTCGCAAAATAGCGATAGAACAGCTCCCATTAAAATCAAGAGATATATGTATATCATCTCCCTATCATCATTGCCCATAAATATAGCGGTGAAGCACAGCAATACAATTAATGCTATCAATATGAGAATTTGAAAATTCAATAGAATTGTTAAGATCATAAGAACTATGATAATCAATGCCATTTGAATTTTCTTTGATTTTACCTGCACTACTAAAGTCTTATTATTATCCAAGAATTTTAATATTAAAAATGGAAGAATTATGAAAAGCAAGGCTCCAAAGACTGCGGTAAAATTTAAAAAAGGAGTTCTATTCAAGACAATTCCAAGTCCATAGAAACCTCCAGCACTCCTCGCTAGATAATAAGGCAGAAATAAAATAAAACTGAGCAATGCAATTCCAATCATAGTCCTTCCCCACTCTTGCTTTGGAGAGAAGATAATGATCGCTGCAAAGCTTAGAATCAGATAAGTAGGGTACTCCCAGAGATTGAGCGCCGAAAAAAAGCCAAGACATAGGCCTATGAATAGAAAATCCCCCCTCTCCCTCTTAGATTTTTTCAGAAAATTGTAAAGAAGTAATATGAACATTAGCTGAAAAGAAATGGATATCATATGCGCTTGGAGATAGCCATGGATAAAGGTATAATAAGGATAGAAAGTTGTTGAACCTGGAATAATGCTTGTATCTTCCCAAAATTTATAGCCTGTAAACCAATCGATTAAATTGAAATTGACTTCAAATAAAGATTTAATCAATTTTACAAAACCAATGGCAAATCCAGAAATTAAGGTAAATAGAATTGTTATCAAGCCATAGAGTGTTTTTCCAGTAAAATTATATCCAATTCCATAAGCAGCATTTGCTGCCAATGCGAAGAACATAGCTATCGATAAATTATAGGTTATCGATGAAGAAATTCCAGTTAGCTTCGTAAGAAAAGCCACACTAAGATGGCCTAAATAGTAATAATTCAAGGACATTCCAGCGAACCATGGGTCCATTGGAGGGAAATAGTCGCTTCTCAAGATAGATTGAAGCATTGCAAAATTCATGAAGTCCTCAGAATGGGTAAAATAGATATCAGGCCTTATTGAAAGGATGAAGCTAAAACTCAAAAAGGCAAATGTAAAAACCAATTCATTTTTAACCATCATCTCCCATTCCCAACTAATTCTTGGCTTGATTGGTCCAGAAAGCGTTAGATAAAGGCCAATTGCACCAACTATGAGCAAAAGAATTAAAATGGTATAGAAATTAAAAGGAAAAAGACCTAGAGCTGAAACTATCCAAGTGAGATAGGTGGTTAAAAGCATTCCAAATATCTTGCTAACCGAATAACCTTTATCATTGAGGTCTTGGCATAGGGAAGCAAGAAATGGAAATGCAATTAATCCAACGATTTCTACCATCAACCACCAAATAGCTATCGGAGAGAGATCAATATCAAATCCCTCGCTTTTAATTGCAATTGAATGGAGTCAAATATATTTTTTTTCGATCTAGAATTTATTTTATTTATAATCTTATAATGTATGGTGCATAACCAAAGTAGCAAATTGCTTGGCACTTCGACTAAAAAGGACAACTCCAGGCTTTGAAGAGTCTTTGCATTAGTTGGATTGCTTGCAGTTGCCTATCTGATTGCAAGGCGCAAGAAGTAAAAGTAAAAGTGAAAAGTGGAGGGGCGCTAAGACAAAAAGCGCCTTTTCTAAATTTCTTAATTTAATTCCTGTAATAGTTCTTTATCTATGTGTTTTAGTGGAAATTTGCTGGTGTATTTACTCATTGTAAGACGCATTTTTCATATGTTCAAATGTAAGGATTATATATTAGTAATACATTAAATAAAGTAAGGATTTAAAAAAATGTCTTACTCAAAAATTACTAAGAAAGGTCAGATGACCATTCCTGCGAGATACAGGGAGAAGTATAATTTGAAGAAAGGAATTAGGGTAGCGTTTGAGGAAACGGATAAAGGTCTGCTTATAAAGCCTATACCGGATATTGCAGATTCAGCAGGAGTGCTCTCAGATTTTGCCGCTCCAGAAGAAGTTTTAATAGAGCTAATGAAAACCAGAAAAGAGAATTTTCGATGAAAGAGATGGTTTATGATCATTACTTTTGATACAACGTTCTTTGTACTCCACTATTTCTCCAGAGAGGAAGAATTACTATCAAAAACTAAAAGAATATTATATGCCAGCCGAAGGCTTGGGAATAAAGGCTTGGTGCCAACTATTGTGCTCGGCGAACTCTATGCTTTGACCCATAAGAAAGCGGGCAGGGATTTGGCCGAAAAGCGATTTAATGAAATTATACATTCAGGCTTAAGCATAGTCGAGCTAAGTGCGGAAATCTCGAAGCAGGCAGCCATCTACAGGCGTAAATATGAAGAAAAGATCCCCTGGGGTGATTGCATAATAGCCGCAACTGGTGCCTTGGCTAAAGCTGAATTTATCATAACTGAAGACCCTCACTTTGGGGAAATAGAAGAAGTGAAGGCAAGAAAGCTCGCTGAAGTGAAAATATAATATTTACGACTGCAACTTGACTAGTAATGCTTAAGTAACTTCGAAGTCTTAACTCAGTCCTGTAATCTTTCGAAGTGTTTATCGCTTTTATCACTTTTTTAGCGTGAGACCTTGAGATATAACCGTTGCCGCTATAAGCAAGTCGGCCTGGCAGCGATATGCTATTTTTTGTTTTTTGAGTTTTTCATATAAAGTGCAATAAGTCTCGATAATTTGATTTAATTTTTGTGCTGCGATGTATCTCCAGTCCCGAAGAAGCTCTATTGCATCTGTATCAAATAGATTCATCTAATGCGAATTTCTCATTACCGGATTCAAGTATGTTTTTCAAATCTTCGCTGGTGAAAATATTTAGCAGTTCTTCAAATGCCCTCTTTGCACGCATAGGTTAAAAGACATTGAGAATTACCTATATTCAACCAACAAGTTTTTCATAAATAAATTCTATCTTTGCAAAAGCGGTGATTGAATGAGAGAAATCAAGGTAATATTGCTGCTATGTCTTATTATATCACTCTTGGGCTGTGTTTCACAGCCGCCTATTCAACCCACTGGGCTTGAGCAATATATCCCAGCTAGAGATTTACCTAGAAATTTCAAGCTAGCTGGCATAGTTAATAATACCTCTATAGCTGACTTGATAATGGGAGAATTAGAGGTGAACGTGACTAGCGCAGTTAAAGGGTATTACTTCATTGAATCAGCTCCAGTTGATGGATATGTATTAGTGGTTAAATGCGCTTCAGCGAGAGATGCTAGTAATGCAACTCAAAATTATCTAGCACTATATCCAGAGTTCCCACCCAGTATACCCATATCTAGATTCAGCTTAGTGAGTTTCAATGGCCACACTGCAACTCAAATTCTAGGTTCTCACCCCGATCCAAATGCCCAGAAATTCATCTATAAATACATCTGGCAAAAAGAAGAACTTATTTTCATCGTTAGTGGAAGCGAAGATCCACAAGCCAGCCTTAGACTCGCGCAGCTAACTGGAAGTTGAATGCAAGAAGCTAAGAAACAAAATGAAATTTTTTATACAGCAAGGAAATATTATGAGTAGGATATGAAACGTTTAGCTCAAAGTGAGTATGAGAAGCTGATTGAGGAGTACATTGCTTTAATGAAAATGCACTTTGGCGAGAGGCTTAGATCTATCTGCCTATTTGGCTCAGTGGCTAGAGGAAATGCAGCTGCAAATAGCGATATTGATATTTTAGTCGTCGCTGATGATTTACCAGAGGAGATAGGACTGAGGATAAAAGAAACAAGTTATATACATCAGAAATTAAAAACTGGAGAAGGCTATAGTTCACTTCGAGCTCTTGGAAAAAGTGGTTTAATTTCAGACCTATATTTCACCCCGAATGAGATTGAAAAGCACCCTCCAATATTGCTTGATATAGCAGAAGATGGCATAATACTATACGATGAAGTT
>JAWCLZ010000043.1:5247-6715 GCA_038850275.1 Methanocellales archaeon
GTGATAAGGGAGAATCTTAGAAAACTTGGTGCTAGGAAGATAATTACAAAAAAAGGATATTACTGGGTACTAAAGCCTGATATAAAACCTGGGGAAGTTGTGCGAATATGATTAACATAGAGATGGCGAGGGACTACATAGAGAGATCGAAGAGATATGTAGAAGCAGATCGAGCCTTCCTAGAAGGGGACCTACAGCAGTTAGACGGTCCCAAGAAGCACTTGAGCTTGTGTTAAAGCAATGCTGCGCTATCTCGCTATAGAATATCCCAAGGAGCATGATGTAGGAGATGCACTCATAGAAGTGCGTGAGAAAGTCCCAGATTATCTTAAAGAGAAAATCCCGGTTATGAGAGAATTACTCTATGAACTCGCAAGGGTAAGAGAGCCTGCGATGTATGGCTATGAAAGAGAAGGAATTCCAGCAAGCAAAGCCTTTGGCAGAGAATATGCGAATGAAAAACTCAAAGCAGTGAAAGAGATAGTGGAATACTCCTCGAGATTCATAGCGGGAATTTTTTAAAGTAAAAGTAAAATCAAGGGAGATGGATGAATTCAAAATATAGGGAGCATAGAATGGAGAAATTTATATTCCTCTCTATATTTCTTCTCGGAGTTTTTCTTCGCTTGTATAATCTCGGAAGGGATAGCCTCTGGCTAGATGAGTTAGTTAGTTTTCAAATCGCGAGGGAGCCGAGTTTTATTGAGGTATATAGCTCTGCTTTACTCGATAACCATCCACCTCTTCATTACCTCCTTCTTCATATTATGACATATTTTGGAGAGAGCGAATTTATCCTCCGTCTTCCTTCAGCTGTTTTCGGTATTTTAACAATTCCTGTAGCCTATAAATTGGGCGAGTATTACTTTGGCAAAAGCGAGGGTTTAATAAGTGCATTTCTACTTTCGATTTCTTATTTTCATATTAGATATTCGCAAGAGGCAAGGATGTATGCACAGCTATTATTTTTCTCGGCATTATCCCTATATTTCTTTTCTCGAGCTATTAAGGAAAATCAAAATAGATTTTGGATTGCATTTATATTTGCAACTATTTTGGGTATATATTCTCATTACTTTGCATTGCTTTTAATTCCCTCTTACATTACCTTCCTAATTATCATGAAGTTCTGGGATTTGAAAAGTCTTCAATTACGAAAATTTTTATTAAGTTTAATTGGAATCGCAATTCTATCTTTACCTCTTGCATTTGGATTTTACATTACCATTTTACATAAGACATCTCCAGGAACGATATTGGGAGTCAGGCCTTCTCTGGAATTTATACCAATGATATTTGGGAGCTTTAGCGGTGGATATTTTAATCTTCCATTTTTCATAGTATTTTTTGCCTTTGGATTGATTTCTATATGGAATAAAAATAGAAAAGAAGCAATTCTTTTAAGCACTTGTATATTCATTCCAATTCTCTTAAGCATTGGAATTGCTTATTTAATTTTTTTCCAGCT
>JAWCLZ010000044.1:0-6566 GCA_038850275.1 Methanocellales archaeon
TTATAGCTCTCCTTTCTTCACTCGCTCAATGATCTTCTCAAGAACTTGGTCGTGTATCTCAGGTGCAATTCCAAGTTGTCTTACAGCTTGCAGGGTAAACCCATCGTAGCCTAGAATGGAAAAAGCATCCTTTAACTTGTTAATAGTGTGCTGCAACTCAGGGGAAATTGAAGTAGGTCTTCGAGGTTGAGTTGAAGTTGGAATATGCTCTTGCTTTTTAACTCCATTAATTGCCTTTTGAATTAAGCTATCACTGACTTTTTGATCAACTATTCCCAATTCCTTTAGCTGTTTAGGTGTGAGTTTATCCTCACCCAGCAAATCAGCTGCTTTCTTCAGCTTATCAATTAACTCATCACTCGGTACCTCGATAACAATTTCTTGAACACTTTTGACCTCTTTCTCCTTTCCAATTGTTATTACATCATCAACGCTCATTGAATAACTTGTGCCACCCTGCCATTCCCTCTCTCTAAGCCTGCCGACTAATAGGTAATAACTCGCTGGTTCTATCTTCTGAGCAAGTTCAGCTGGAAGGAACCCTGAAAGCCATTCTCCCCTCCAGAGGAAAGCAATTTTCTCATTACCCTTGGCAGTCGTAGTCCTTAGCTTCTCAAGTGAATCTGGAGTTGAAACAAGCACTATATCATAGCCTTTCCACTGGATTCTAGCGCTCTCAGGTGTCATTTGCTTAGCTTGCTTCTTAATCTCCTCAATTTCCTCGCTGGGTAGCGGTTCATAGTGTTTATGCTCAAATTTTCTATATCGCTCTGCAAACTCACTACCAAAGAAATCTTCCAATCCCATATTTACCACCTCTAAATTATATCACCCTTCCATAGTTCGTGTAATGCTATGTGGCAGCGTAGATCTGGACTCCAGAATTCCTCAAAATCATTCTTAGAGCGAACAGCACGTCCTATACTCTGGATGAACTCTCTAGCTGCCACGTCTTCGTAATATCTATTAAAAGCAACATTTCCAAGGCGCTTGGCCATAGCTTGGAGAACTGGATCTGTGAGCTTGGGATAGGGATATTTAAGTAAAACTATTGCTCGGCATTTCTCGTCAGGTAGATCTATGCCACGGTCGAGCTTAGTAGTGAAAATAATATCTTTAGTGCCTGAAGTGAAGTAATCAATTTCTCGATCTTGAAATTCCCTTACCTCATCTCTGCTTGGAATTAAGCCCCGGCTTTGCTCAGGTAGATATTCATAAGCATGAACATTAACAAGTATAGGTCTAGAAGCACTATCGAGAATTTCCTCGAGGCAATTCCAAAAAGCCTCTCTAACCCTTTGTGATTTCCATTTTTGATAGTTAATGAGCTGCTCCTTACCAGTTTTTCTATGCAGAATCGTACCCGGGAATTTTATTTCGCCTTCAACGAAAACTGGCTCTATATTATATATCTCCTTTAAAACCATTGGTGCTTGAGTAGTTGCACTCATAAACAATAACTTAGGAGCACTTCTAGAGAGCAAGTGCTTTAAAACCAAATCTGGATAGGGAACAAAGTATCTAACACTCTTGCCTTCAACTCTTGTTTCCAATACCTCTTTGTATTGAGAGATCAAACTTAACTTGCTATGTAGCTCGCTTGCATATTCATCCTCAAAATAATCAAGCTCTTTAATTAACCAAGCTAGAAACTCCTTGGGATCTAGCTTGCCTTTTAAAACTAAGCTTAATTCCTCTTGAATATTCAATCCTATTTTCCCCAATTTCCTGGCAATGGTCTCACCAATTGAGGTATCAAGAGTAAGTTGATCTAAGAATAGGTCACTTTCATCGATGCATTCTATTGCTACACTTGGCTTTCTACCGAGATGAGTTTCAACTGTCCACTTAGCTGAATTCATTACGATTATATCTGCGTTGACATAGCTCTCAAATTGATCGCAATATTCACAGCCAGACCCACGCTTTAGATAATACTTGGTTCCGGAGATTGATTGATATTCTAGTGGTATTCCACCTTGTGGTGTAGGATAAATTGGATTCCACATTGGACAAGTGCTTGCAACATTCCACCTAGTTTCCTCAAGTTCTTTACTCAGTTTTCTAGTGCAGGGTAGGTCTCGCCTTGAAGCAGAGCCACCATAACTTGGGCATTTGAAATTACCCCTTCCTTTGATTTGCTTAATTCTAGCTCTTCCACTGCCTAGGTCTATGTATCGCTTAGCAGAATAGTCATTTTCATATTGCTCCTGCAGTTTCTTAACTGGAACAACTATTATCCCTCGACCCATTAATTTGCATATGGTGGTTGCAATTACGCTCTTCCCACTGCCAACTAGGGCTTTGAGGAAAACTATGTCATTGCTCTTGAAGGCTTGGATTATTTCCTCTATTATGCTCTGCTGAGTTTTACCATTGGAGAAAACTAGTGGTGGTAGTTCTTCTCCAAGTTGGTTGTAAAATCCCCAAGTTCTAATTTTATTCATTTCCCCCACCTTTTGAGAATTCGAGTACTTTGAGTACATATCTATTGAATTTCCCGAGTTCTAAGGTGACTTTATCTTTATACTTGGGGTGCTCGCTTAGGAAGAGTAAAATTATGCTTCTACCAGATTTATGGACTTTTAAGTCTTCATCTTCAGTTGTAATGATTTTCTTCTTAGAAATTAGTTCTTGAAGACGCTTATGACTGGTGGTAATTATAATGTTTTTCCTTCTAATTGTAACCTCTCCAGTTTCATATTCTTTGTAGTAAACTGATGGTAGCTTCTGCCAATCCGGTGAGATTTTAACTGGCAATGGCTTATCGAACTCCATTTTCAACCCTCTCGTAGTTAATTTTCCATCCCACTACCAACCCGCATTTCATTTTCCATCTCTCTTGAGTTTTGCAATTGCTCTAATCAACTCAATGAACTTCAAAACCTGTTCTTTATCCAGCGAATCTATCCCCATCTTAAGTCTCTCCTTAAGCTCCTGTTCATCCATTATATTCCAACCCCCTATTCTCAAGCCAACTATCTAACTTAGGCTCAACTTCATCTTCGAGGAATCGCAATAGAATATGAGGTGGAATTTTACCCTCAATGTCAACGAGTACTAAGCGGTTAGCTGCTATAGAACTGCAAATCCCCATCTCCCTTAAGAGGGGTACTAAAATCGAAATCGATTTACCCCTTTTCCTATTCGCACGATAACAACTTATGCCCATAATATATATCTAAAACTTATTTGAGATATAAACATCTCTAAAAGTGGACTAAAATGTTCGCAGGCGAATTTCAAGAGCGATTAATTTAGTCCACTTTTGGTATATTGTAGGACTAAATCACTCGCAAGCGAGTTTCAAGAGCGATCAATTTAGTCCACTTTTTTCAAATTTAATATTTTTTGCTAAAATTTTTCATTAAAGTAATACCAACCGCTACCTGAAGTAGACTTAGAATTTTGGAGCAAGTATTACTTCGAGAACTTAAATTAAAATACAAAACAAAATTAGAAATCGTATTTACAGAATACTAATTTATAATATAATTCTCTAGTGCTTGCTTTACATCTAACCTTTTTTCTTTGGTTACTACTAAGAAAATTTCTTGCACCGCACCACTGCTATGAGCAAGAAGCTTGAATCCAGATACTGTTTCCCTCTGCAGTGTTATTCTAGGTTTACCTGTGGACGAAGCAGCGGGGAAAATAGCAGCTGGAACGACCTTTTTCACTCCTTCGATTTTTGATATTCTCTCCAAAAGCGGCAAAATGCCTTTAATTATTCCGTGCTGCCTCTTAACCTTTTTCCTAACATATTTAGACATCGAACAAAGATTTTTGATATATAAAGGGATTTAAATTTTTAGGGAAAATTGCATCTTCACTTCTTATCCTTTTTTATTTTTCGAATATCAATCAAAACATTTATCTTAGTCGCCTTCAAGTTTGCATCCAATGCCAATTGAAATTGATGTAAGAGTCCATAAAGTTCGAAGTGAGAATAAAGCGCTTAGGGCATATGTAAATTTAACGATAGGCGGTGAGTATGCAGTCCACGGTATCAAGGTTATGGAGAATGAAAAAGGACTTTGGGTTGCTATGCCAAGACAGAAGGACGCACTAGGAACATATAGAGACATCTTCCATCCAATAACTAAGGAAGCAAGAAATAGATTAATAGAAACTATCCTTAGAATATATAGAGCGGATATCGATAATGAAGAATCAAGAGGATATCGATAATGAAGACGCTCTTCACTACCTCTTAGAATTCTGGAAGAAATATAATAGGAACATCTTTTCTAATACTTTCATTTTGCTCTTACCTAAGGTATATTGCTAGTGAATTTGCAACTATGGTTCAAAGATAAAATTGCAAATTAGGGTCTTACAATAACATCATCCATCCCCTTTTTATTTTTTTATCATTATGAAGATTGGATATAACTTGGCAGCCCTCTTACAATTTTTGACTCTTAATAAATAAGTGATTTGTTAAAATCTCTCTCCTTCCTCTATTTCTCGACAGTATCGACATAATGGATCGCTCACATCATAGGTTTCCACATCGATATCCTTGCATTTAATCCTCCTATTTTGTGTGAAAACACTTGCTTGCAGGTCAAAAACATATTTCCCAAGTTCAGATAAACGCCTAGCGAAGTTAAATTCCTCTTCATTTATAATTGAATTTAAATCAAATTGATCCACCTCGAGGTTAAAGCCATTTGCTAGAAAATAGGCTTCTCTTCTAAAAGCTGAGTTCCTCCCATATAAGCGCTTCAACTGCAATGGGGAGTTGCCATAGAGTAGAAACCTCCAGAGATAGAGAGAATCTAGAGCACCATATTCACCAATAGTTGGACCACTAACAGCAACAACACTGCTCCACCTGCAATTATCACGAGGACAGCGGAAATGGCGGAGCAATAAATTAAGCCAATTCACAGGTGCAAAAACATCTGCATCCACGCTAACTATAATCTCGCCATTAGCATTCCTAATCCCTAGATCTCTAGCATTGAGCTTACCCCTAGGTGCAAAAATTATTCTATCTACATATCGCTTCGCTTTTTCAACCGTGGCATCGCTACTATAGCTATCCACCACAATGACCTCGAAATAATCGGGATACTTAGCAAGGATATTTTGAGCTCTAATGCTCCTCAAACAATTCTCAATTAATGCCTCTTCATTATAAGTTGGAATTATGATTGATACAGAGCCAATGGGTGGTTTAACTTCATCAATTGCATTTTGTGCTCTAGAAGTAATATGATTCTCTAGAGCTAGCGTTGAAACTCCAAATAAACCACTCGCTATGAGTAAATTGCGAAATAAAGAATTCATTACCATTCATCCTTTTTTCTTGAGATTTCGAATGAGTTGAAAAACTTCTTCTCTAATTAACTCTAACTCAGAGTATAGTCTAGAGATATGCGTTGCAATATCGAGGAGCTTTGCCTCTAAGTCTTCCTCTCGCATACCTCTGCCTCTCGATTTTTCACCCAGTGATTGCAATTCTTATTATTTCAATTGCTGCTTTCAAAAGTTCAATAGCCTCGTGAACAAGTTGTATTCCTGCATTCAACATCTCCATGTTCAAAATACCTCACCTCTTTAAGCTACTTCTATTTTATACTCTGGAAAAGCGCTTCTAACCCAATTTATGAGTTTATCTCCCCAAATATTGTAGATAGTTCTGCTGAATTGTAGAGTAGCCCCTGCATATGCACCAACTGCTAAGCTTGCTTTGGACATGAATTCATAGGCAAGCCAGCCAAGAGCAAGTGCTCCAGCGCCTACAACTAAGTAGCCAGCTAAATCTTGAGTTGAAACATCGAATGTGAAAACATTAGGTGCTGGCTGTGGTGGTGGGTAGTAGTATTCATAGGGATGTCCCCAATAGATTTCAAAGCAATGCCTCCAAGCATTAGAATTCCAATTATATAAGAAGTCTAGGTATTCCCTTGTTATCTCCACTATTTGCACGAGTTCGCCTTTTTCATATTGAGCCACTTTCCTCTCTGTAGGCATAACATCGAACCAAAGTTCATAGACATTACCCCTAGCCCCAGCTGGCGTTATATATCGCACTGCACTTGGTAAAGTTATTGGGAAGAGAACTGCTGAAACAAAATTTATCTCATCCGCAGCTATCTCAATCGTGTAACTCTTATCCCTATAGTCAGGGAGTTTGAATGTAATAGTATGAATCCCAGCTGCAACTAAATAATCCCTGTAGGTCCCATCTCTAATTGATCCAGCATTGCCAACTTTAGCTCCATCTACATATACCTCTGCATTCGCAGGATCACTTTGAGTTCGAAGTATTCCCTTTCCAACCGATGGTGGTTTTCTCCAATCCTCAATGAGCTTCTTAATAGCTGAGGCTGAAACTAAACCGATAATCGCAGCTAAACCAAGGGTTTTAGCTAATTCAAGATAGGGATTGTTATAGAGAGCTAATCCAATTTTGGAGAGTAAATTATAGCCATAGGTTTTCCAAGCAACTGCTTGCTCCTCAAGAGGCCAAGTAGCAATATCACCTTCAAACCTAGTTGGATCTGGATCAATTATAATTCCCAAGGATTTAAGATAATTCCAACTTGTATATG
>JAWCLZ010000045.1:0-5894 GCA_038850275.1 Methanocellales archaeon
TATTTCGAATGAGATGCTCTATATTTTTTTCACTCCCAATGCTTAAGTTATCTATGCATATTACCTCTTGCCCTCTTTCTAGTAAATATTCACAGAGATGAGAACCTATGAATCCAGCGCCACCTGTGACCAAACTTCTCTCCATTTATTTTCATTCACCTTCGAAAACTCTTAAAATTCTATGCTTGAGGAATCACCTATGTTAAGGGAATTTGCTTTTCCAATTAATTTTACATTGTCTCCTATTATTGAGGCATTTAAATACATATTCGCTATCTTAGTATTTGCACCAACAATGCTATTTGCTATTATCGAATTCTCTATTGTGCATCCTTCTGAAATCGAGGCATATGGGCCTATCACTGAGTTCTCTATTTTCACATCACTCGCGATTGCCACTGGTTTTATAATCGCTGAATTTTCATATCCATAACTGGAGCCTTGTGCTTCTTCTAGTAGCACGCGATTCGCTTCCAATAGTGCTTCTGCTCTCCCGCAGTCATACCAGTTGTGCACTTTAAAGGCTCGCAGCTTCACGCCTTCCTCAACCATTAGCTGGAGAGCATCTGTAAGCTGAATCTCCCTTTTATTCTTATCATTCCTAGCGATTTTCTCTATAGCCTTGAAAAGCTGAGGGGTATTTTTTATGAAGTAAACTCCAGCTATGCCAAGCTTTGATTTAGAGCGCCTAGGTTTCTCCACGAGCTTTTTAATCTCTCCATTTTTATTCAAAGTTACTATGCCATAATTCCTAGGATCCTCTATCTTCTTAATTCCAATCGCTCCATCACAAGGTTGAAGCGATAAATAATGCTCTTTAAACTCGATATAGCCTGCTTTAAATATCATATCCCCCAGGGCTATCATTACCTCGCTATCTTCAACCATTTCTTTGGCTACATAAATCGCGTGTCCAAGCCCAAGCTGTTCTTCTTGAACTGCAAATGAAATTTTTTTAAATAAAGGAGAATAATGCGTGTTAATATATTCGATTAACTTCTCCTTCATATAGCCCACTACAACTATTACCTCTTCTGGATTTAGGTCAATCATTCTATCAAGTATGTGGCCAATTATTGGCTTGCCAGCCACGTTAACCATTGGCTTGGGTTTGGTATGAGTATGAGGATGCAAGCGCTTGCCAGCGCCTGCTGCTGGTATAACTACCTTCATATTTTTTTTCCTCTCACCAGCAAAGCCCCTCGTATTCTATATTTAAGCCCTTTGGATTTAAGACATGTCTGCCGTCTATAACTAGTTTGTTCTTCATCGCCTCGAATTCTTCTTTTAATTTTGCGAATTCTCCCCACTCAGTTAATATCAAGCAAGCATCAGCTTCTTTCAATGCTTCTATGGCTGAGCTGCAGTACTCTATATCTGGATGTATTTTTCGCATATTTTCATTTGCACGTGGATCATAAGCGGAAATCCTCGCTCCCCTTTCCTTGAGCTTTTTTATCACATGTATTGCTCTTGCCTCTCTAACGTCATCAGTGTCATTTTTAAAGGCAAGCCCAAGTAAGGCAATTTTTTTATTCTTAATCTCTAGTTTTTTCTCCAGTAGTTTGATCATCCTAGCAGGCTGCTCTTCATTTATCCTAACCACTGCTTCAAGTAATCTCGGTTCATATCCAATTTCTCTAGCTTTATTTATAAGGGCATTTAAATCCTTAGGGAGGCAAGATCCACCGTAGCCAAGTCCTGCGTTTAAGAAATGGGGATTTATTCTATAGTCATAGCCAATCGCTTGCATTACTTCATATGTATCTATACCTAGGTACTTGCATATATTTCCAATTTCATTTGAAAATGAAATTTTCATAGCGAGGAAAGCATTATTTGCATATTTAATCATCTCAGCGGTTTTAAGATCCGTATGTATAATTGGACATTTGAAGTTTTTATAAAGTTCAACTATCTCTCTCCTCGATTTCTCATCCCTCGCGCCAATTACAATTTTATCTGGATTCATGAAGTCATATATAGCTTTGCCCTCCCTCAAGAACTCTGGATTCACTCCATAGCCAAATCGCTTACCACTGGAGTATTTTTCAATTATTGGTATCACTACTTTCTCAGAAGTTAGAGGTAAAACTGTGCTCTTCATCACTATGATGTGATAATTTTTCTTTTCCTTTAATGCCCTACCTATATTAACGCTGGCTTCTTTTATAAGCGATAGATCTATCCCCCCAGTTTGAGTTTGAGGAGTTCCAACGCAAATAAACGAAACCTTTGAGCTAGCTATCGCTTGTTCATAGCTAGTGGTTGCATATAAATTTTTACCCGTGTGTTTCTCCAAGAGTTCTTTTAATCCTTGCTCATAAATAGGGGGCTTGGCTTGATTTATCAATTCCACTTTCTTCTCATCCACATCTAAGCAAATCACTTCATTGCTTAATTCGGCGAAGCAAACCGCTGTTACCAAGCCAACATAGCCCGCGCCTATGATGGATATTTCCATTTAACAATTCATTTTTTCAATATAGATATAAATAGATTCTCGCTTAAGCTTAAGCAGCATTATCTTATAATCGAAGTTTAATATATAGAAGAATAATGTCTAATGAGACAAATTTAGCGCTAAAACTAGTAGAGAAATATATAAAGATCGCTAGAAATCAATTTGGTGATAAACTACTAGCAGCTGCGGTTTTTGGTTCTCTAGCAAGAGGAGTGGCGAAATTTCCTATAAGTGATATCGATGTTTTGCTAATCCTTGAGGGAATAAATGGTCTCTCCTTTGGCAAAAGAATTGATTTGATGAAAAATGCATATGAAAAACTTACTGAAACCGAGGAATATCTGAAGTTTAAAGAAGCTTTTATTTACAGTCCAAGCATTCAAGAGCATATATTAACACCCCAAGAACTCAAGAAACACCCGCCCTTACTTCTTGATTTAACGATGGAGGTAATAATATTTCATGATGCAGGTATTTTAAATATAGAGCTTGAAAAACTGAGGAAGCGTTTAAAAGAACTCGGAGCAAGGAGGATAGAAACAGGTGATTCTTGGTTCTGGATTTTAAAACCCGATTTGAAGTTTGGAGAGGAACTTGAGCTATGAATACAAAACTAATGGCTTTAGATTATATAAAACGAGCTGGGAGGTTTCTTAAAGAATGCATATCTGCATTTGAAGATAGCGATTACCCCGTGGCAGTTAGGAGAGCGCAGGAATGTGTGGAATTAAGTTTAAAAGCTGCATTGAGAAGCGTAGGAGTTGAGCACCCCAAGGAGCACGATGTAAGTAAGGCTCTCGAAGTAGTTGGTGATAAATTTCCCCAGTGGTTTTCCGTTAAAATTCCAAGATTTATGGAGATATCCAGAGATTTGAGCAAAAAGCGAGGACCTGCGATGTATGGCTATGAAGCTGAGTTCAAACCGGCTACTGAGCTCTTCGATAGAAAAGACGGCGAAGATGCTATTGCCTCAGCAAAGGATGTATTTGATTCATGCGAGAGATTAATCAAGATGCTTTTCAAATGAATCATCCAAAAAATATTGCAAAAGAGAAGTTCTTTTCATCCCGCGCATCTAGAGAAAGAATCAATGAAAATGAAAGAAGTTGAAAAAAGTTGAAAGAAGTGGAATCTATTTGTTAGCGTTGTAAGCGGGATACTTTAAAACTTCCTCTCATAGTAGCTTTGCCCGTGCATCTTGGCACAAGAGGTTTATCAATTACTGGTAATTTGTAGAGATCTTTTGAGAATATTTCACGAATATTCGCCAGTCACGATGGAAACTGAAGCGTTTTGGAAATCAAAATTGCTAGTGCTTATTATTCCTTTCTCATTTCTCTCTCCATTCTCGCTAGTCTTTCATCTGTCCTAGCTATGAATGCTCTTACCTCGCTCACAAATGGACTTCGAAGTTCACCTTCCTTCGCGGAAGTTTGAGGTAGTTTTACCACTCTATCTAGTATTACGCCTAATAGCCAGACTAAGATGAACATAGATGGGATAGCGATTATAACTAGTTGAATTACATCGAATTTCAAGCCAAATTTCTCTAGAAAGGGAAGTATATGGGAGCTCGCAGTTATCACGAGCAATATGAAGTTTATATAGCCCATTAAGCTATAGCCCAAATCTATATGGTATTTCGCCACCACGATTTTATCCCTAAGTGATGCCAGTTTTTGCTTCATTGAAATCACCATGTAATATTTTAATGCTTAATAGCTCTTTGCCGCTCGCTGAATTCCAATTCCAAGAAAGAGGATAAGAGGATAAGAGTGCTATTAATCTAACTCTATCTCGCGCTTATTACTTTGTTTCTAAGTACTCCCATTTTTTCAATCTCTATTTCTATAGTATCACCTGGATTCATTGGGCCAACTCCATAGGGCGTGCCTGTGGCTATTACATCTCCACTTTCAAGCGTCATGATATGGGAGATGAATTCAATTAAAGTGGGAATGTCGAATATGAAATTCGAGGTGCTTGAGTCTTGCTTTATTTTGCCATTAAGCCGGCTCATTATTCTAAGATTGCTTGGATCGATGTTATCCTCAAAGCTCTCCGCGAGAAATGGACCTAGTGGCGCGAAGGTATCGAAGCTCTTTGAGCGCGTCCACTGTCCATCTTTCCTCTGTAAATCGCGAGCAGTTACATCGTTGAAGCAAGTATAGCCTAGTATTACTTCATTTGCTCTAGATTTCTTCACATTTTTGCAGCGCTTTCCAATTACCACTGCGAGTTCAGCTTCATAATCCACTTGACTGCAGCTTTTGGGGTAAACGATGTATTCCTCGTGGGCTATTACCGAGGTTGGAGGCTTGAGGAAAATTATGGGCTCATCGGGAACTCGCATGTTTAACTCGCGGGCGTGATCTAGGTAGTTTAGTCCTATGCATATTATTTTAGTTGGAATAACTGGTGGCAATATCTTTAACTCTTTCAACGTGTATTCTCTTCCATCTCGCTCGCCTATCACTTTTTCACCCTCTATTCTGCCGTAGAATTCCCTCCCGCGATATAGAAATCTCCCTATCATCTTACCCTCACCTTTTTACCTGAGCTATCTCTCATATATTTCCCCAGCTCGCTATTTATCAAGCTATCGCCTTGGAAAACTGGGCCTTCTCTGCATACCCTTAAGCCACTTGGGTCTATGCAGCAGGAACCACATAAACCAATGCCACATTTAATGTAGCGACTTAAGCTGAACTGTGCAATTGAGGCTTTGGAATTCTTTTCAAGCTCCCTCAATAACTTTGCCATCATGAACTCTGGGCCGCAGATGTAAATTTGGTCAAAGGCAAGTCCAGTTTCCCTTACAAGTTCAGTTACATAGCCTTTATATCCCAGAGTGCCATCATCAGTGGCGATGAATAACTTGCCTGCTTTCTCAAAGCGCTCCACGAAGAGGAGCTCGCTCTGGGTTTTTGCCCCAAGCAATGTTGTTACCTCTATGCCTTTCTCAGCCATTTTCTCCGCTAGCAGTGCGAGCGCAGCGGCTCCAACTCCACCAGCTATTATAAGATTTCTCCCTCCAGCGATTTTGAATCCATTTCCATATGGCCCGCGAATTCCAATTGAATCTCCTTTTTTTAATTTGAAGAGCGCGGTCGTAGCCTCGCCTACTTTCTGCACCGTTATGGCATTTGAATAGGAAAGACTCATTGGTATCTCATCCACTCCTCGAATCCAGATCATTAGAAACTGCCCTGGTGTTGCATTTGGAAAGTCAAGGTTGAGATAAAAGGTCTTGATATTTCTCGCTTCAGCCTTAACCTTAGCTATTTCAGCGTTTATGGGTTTCAAGATTATACCCCCTAACCCCGTGGGCTTTTCCCCTTATTTCCTCAAGCGTGCATTTTTTCTCCATTAAATAGGATTTTATCCCGCTGCATATTTGGTGGAATATAGTTAAATCGCTGTATACCGC
>JAWCLZ010000046.1:0-5706 GCA_038850275.1 Methanocellales archaeon
ATCAACTTGAAGAGGACAAGATTCGCTTCGATTTTAATTTAGAAAAATTCGATAGAAGAATACTTGAAGAGTACATCGAGAAAGCCAACGAGTTATTCAAGAAAGACATAGAGGTGAAGTGGTATGAGCTATCTAGAGAAGAAGCTCTTAAAATCCCAGGGGTTATAAAGATGGCTGGGGCTTCTCCACCAGATTTACCTCGCTTGCGTATAGTTGAAATAGTTGGTATTGATAAGCAAGCGGATGGTGGAACGCATGTTAAAAATCTAAGGGAAGTGGGGCATTTAAAGCTTCTGAAAGCTGAAAACAAAGGGAAGAACAATAGAAGAGTATACCTAACCTTGATATAATATAAATATAATATAAAAATATTAATATTATGGTTTATCAGCGTTTTCTAACCCCTGAATTCAAGCCATTTGATCCCCTTGAACTTGCTGGAGAAACTGAGAAACTAGTAACCAGGCAGGGGAAAGATGGCTTGGAGAGGAAATACATTGGTATTTATTCCGCTCCAGTATATAGAGGAATTGCCACTGGATATGCTGCAGGCTGCTGCTTGCGCTGCATTTACTGCTGGACAGATTGGTCTAGAGATTATCCTGAGAAATTTGGAGTTTTCTATTCCCCTAGGGAAGCTGCGGAAAAACTATTTAAAGCAGCTAGAGAGGGCATAACTGCACCTGGCTGGGAGAGATTTAAATACCTTAAGGTAAATAAACTCCGCCTCTCAGGCTGCGAGCCCACAATTGGAAAGGCACATTTACTTGCTCTACTTGAATATGTGGAGAAATCAAGCTACCCCTTCTATTTAGAAACCAATGGCATAATCCTAGGCGTGGATAGAGATTATGTGAAGAAATTAGCTAGGTTCTCTAAATTCCTCTATGTTAGAGTTTCCTTCAAAGCAGCTACATCAGAGGGGTTTACTAAAAGAACTGGTGCCATTGGCGAGTACTATGAACTTCCCTTTAAAGCACTTAAATATCTCTTAGACGAGGGAATCTCTGCAAGAGCAGCTGCAATGACCGATCCTAGGATAATGCCCGTTGGGGAAAGGGAAATTTTAATAGAGAGATTAAATGAAATCGATCCAGCTGCAAATTACTCAGAAACACTAGAGGAAGAGCAAATAGATGCCTATGATACCACAATTAAAAGATTAAAGGCAGCTTCAGATTTGGAATTCGCTAAAAAACTAGAGAAAGCAATCTTGAATAAAAGAATTTAAGGGGATGGCTAAAAAGATGTAAGAGGTAAAAGCAGTAGCTGAAGTGAAAAGATAAAGCTGAAGATATATAGTGTGGCTAGTGAAGTTATCAAATTCCTCAAATTGAGAGAAAAGCCTCCACTTTTTTAACATCCTCTCTCAATAGCTCTTCATACCAAGGCATGTATTCTAAAACTATGCATCCACTGTATTGCTTAACCTTTAAAAGTGAGAGTAGCTCAAACACAGGATATCTACCAGTGCCTATTGGTAAATGTTCATCACCCTTTATTTGATCGCTTAAATGTATAGCTTCAATTTTCCTCAAACAGAATTCAACTTCACTCAAACTATTCTCAACCTCAGCGTGACTAGTATCATAAGTTAGCTTTAAAAAGGGCATATTGAAAGCGCTATACATATCCCTAGCCCTTGCTATCCATTTATAGCTCGAGCTAGGGAAGTTTTCATAAGCAAGAATTACCCCAATTTCATTTATCTCCCCTGCTAGTTCACTTAGCTTAGCCATAGCTAGTTCTCTATTACCCCGCTGAGGATGAAGGGAAATCAATTCAACTTCATATTCCCTCTTGATGAATCTTAATACATCTAAGAAATCCTCATCGAAAACATCAATAGTTGGAGCGTGAACGCTGCAAACCTTTATATTAAGCTCCCTAAGGCTTTGCTTTAGCATGCGATGATCGATTGAAAAAAATTGCTTTTTCTTATAAAAAGATAGCTGTATCGCTAGTTCTGCTAAATTGCTTAAGTCATATTCATTTGAATAAATAAACTTTGAGGCAAGTACCTTTATCTTTATTTATTTACCCCAAGTCATTGCCTTAAGAAATTGAGGTAGTTAAATATTACGTTTAAAAAGCAGTGAGTAATCTAAGGACTCGCCTCTCTCATTCCAAGGTTATTTTCTAGTGATGTTAACGATGAAGTACACTCTATAGGAAGGCGAGATTAAATGGTTTTTGGCTCTTTTTCTTTAAAGGGTTTACTAGGTGTATTAGAATCTAATGGCTCTCGTTCTCTTTACTAGGTGCTTCAGCAAGTTTTAGGCCAAATTCAGTTAATCTTTCGAAGTGTTTGTCGCTTGTTTTCAGCGTCATTTCCTGGGATATAGCTGTTGCTGCTATGAGTAGGTCGGCGTCAGGGAGTGATATGCCCATATTTTTAAGCTTTTGGTATAGGTTGCAGTAGGCTTCGATAATTTGGTTATCTAGGTTTTGTATATTGAAGCTTTCCTCGAGTAATTCCTTGACTTTGGGTCTCTTCTTGGCTTCTAGTCCTCTTAATACTTCGAGGAGGGTTATGATTGAGATAACTCCTATTTCATATTTTTTCTCTCGGAGCAATTCTATGATTGCATCTGTGTCGAGTAGGTTCATCTAAGTTCGAACCTCTCTCTAAACTCTTTGCTGGATTCAAGTATGTTTTTCAGGTCTTCCCTTGTGAGTGTGTTTGCCAGCTCTTCGAAGGCTTTCTTGCCCTTTAACCTCTTAACCTCAGCATATAGGTTGAGTAGAAATTTACCCCATTCATCTTTACCCTTTGCTTTCTCCAGAAGTTTTTTAACATCAGATGGAACTGAGATTGTTGCATACTTCCCCAAAATTATCACCATATAACTATATAGCTATATAACAACATATATATTTTTTGTTTAATTGCTTACTTTCCTTTTCCCTGCTTTAAAGAAAGTTCTTTTAATTGGAAGAGTGATTTAAAAGAAGAGATCTAGGAGAATGTAGATGAAAATTTGGATTCCTAGGAGCAAAGGGGAGTTTAAGGAGCATTTAAGGGACCCACTTTATAAGAATTCTTTTTTCATCATGCTCTCCTCAGTTTCTAATGCTATCTTTGGTTTTTTCTTTTGGATGGTTGCAGCTAGGCTTTATCCTAAGAGTGAAGTTGGAGTTGCCACGGCTTTAATTTCTTCTTTAAGTTTACTTATTTTATTCACTAGATTTGGCTTTCCTCAGTCTTTAATTAGATTTTTCCCTGAGATGGATAGGAGCAGAGTTTTTTTTACCTCGGTTTTAATTACCACTCTCTCTGCTTTTTTACTTGGCTTCTTCTTCATTTTAAGCCTTGATTTTTGGTCCCCTGGTCTTGCTATTGCTAGGGATTACGCGGCTATTTATCTAATTTTCCTCGCTATTAGCTCTATTTCTTCTTTAACTGCAGTTGCATTCATTGCTTTAAGGAAAGCTGAATTTGATTTTATTCAAAGTGTTTTAATGGGCTTTAAAATTCTCTTCTTACCCCTCTTGGTTTTCCTAGGAGCGCTGGGTATTTTCACTTCAATTGGCCTGGCTTCTTTGCTCTCCCTTTCCCTCTCCCTTTTTTTTCTCTTTAAGTTTGGTTTGAGGTTCTCTGGTTTGGATAGGGTTTTTTTGAATGAAAGTTTTCACTTCTCAATTGGCAATTATATAGCTGGGTTGTTAAATAGCACGCCTAGTCTTATTTTACCCATTTTAGTTCTCAATATTCTGGGTGCTGAGGAAGCTGCTCATTATTACATTGCCTATGCAATTGGGGTTTTTCTATTTATAATTCCAGGTGCTTTTAGCACTTCCCTATTTGTCGAAGGGAGCTATGGCGAGGCGCTGAGAATTAAGACCTTGAAGTCTTTATTCGGCGTATTTTTATTACTCATTCCAGGAGTGGTTGTTATTTATTTCTTCGCTGGCTATTTGCTTGATTTAATTGGAAGGGGTTATATTGTAGGGTTGGATTTACTCAGATATATCGCATTTTCTAGTTTATTTGCTGTTCCACTTCATATTTATATCTCCATTAAGGAGGTCCAGAGGGATGTTAAAGCCTTGGTTTCAATTACCTTTTTGCTTTCCTTGCTCTTGCTTAGCTTGAGCTATTTCTTTATGATTAAATTTGGAATAGTTGGTGTGGGAATTGCTTGGCTAATTAGCTATGGTTTTTGCGGTTTATATGCGATAATTAAGGCTTGGAGAGAGAAGTGGATTTGCTGGTAAAGTTCATATTGCTTAATACTCATGAATATTAACTTCTTCGCGCTCATCGCTACTTAAAAGTAAAAAAATGGGGATATTTTTAAATATTGGGAAATATAATCTATTTTGGGGATAATTTTTGAAAGTGGAAATTAAAAAAATTGATTCACAGGGTAGGGTTATATTACCAATTTCTTGGAGGAGAAGGATGAAGGTAGATGAAGTAGTGGTTGTCGAGGGGGAAAGGAAGGTTGAGATTTTCCCAAGGGATGTGGATCTATCTAAATACCTAGATTCTGTAGAGGTAGAGGTTGGCGCCTTCGAGGACTATCATAGATTGAGGGGGGAGCTGAGGAAGAAATGAGGTTCATTGATGCAAATGTTTTCATCTATGCGGTGTTAAAACTTAAGAGGGAGTTGAGTGAAAGGGAGCGGGGGATAAAAAATGCTTCAAAGGAGATATTTAAAAGGGTGAATGAGGGTGAAGAAGTTGTAACAACGGTAGTGCATTTGAGTGAGGTGGCGAATGTATTGGAGGATGCTGGAGGTCTTAGTTTTGCAATCTCTTTCATAAGAGATATATTTCTTAAGAGAAATGTTCAAGTTGAAGCAGTTAGCGATAAAGATTATATGGAGAGTGTTTTATTCTCAGAGGAGAAAGGGGTTAGTATTAATGATGCCCTTGCTTATATATCGATGGAAAGGAGGGGGATAAGGGAGATTTATACTTTTGATAAGCATTTCGAAAACCTTGGTGATGTTAAAGTAATTAATTATTAAATTAGGTGAAGATTGGGCGGATGTAGTGGAAGATTTACTTAGAAGAATCCAGATTAAGAGATAAAAGGATTTCTAAACATCGTCAATCTCACGGAATTTAATTGTATCCTCAATCGAAGAGACACTGCAATAGCGGAAGATCGCTTATGGAAATTTGAAATTTGAGTCCTTTTTTATTAAATTGATTAATGCCTCTTTTGGGAGACCTTTGATGGAAATTCCAAGCCTGGCAGTAGATATGTGGTGTATTCTTGACCATGCATCGCTCTTCTAAGGCATTTTTTCCAATTAGGGCATAAGATTTATGTATTCGAAATGTATACAATTTCGATGGGAATCTCTATGGAGGAGGTTATTACCTCTAGGTTTTCCAAGGAATTGCTGAGGAAAATGGATCAAGCGGTTTTGAGGGGGCGTTTTAAGAGTAGAAGCGAGGCTGTGAGGGTAATTGTGGAGAGGTATCTAATGGAGCATCCTGAGTTGTTCTTGGGCGATGGAGTTGAAGAGTTACTGGCGAAGGCGCCGAGCTTGAGGGATGATGAGTTGGAGCACCTTGGGGCTAAGTTGTTTAAGGGTTTAAGTGTGCCTGACCTTGTGGCTGAAGGTAGGGAATGAGGAATGCTGCTTTACCTCGACACCAATGTAATCCTTACGAGGTATGCACCGGAAGAACCTAGGCATGGTGAAGCTAAAAAGCTTCTTGGATTGATAGAGGGTGGGGAGTTGGCT
>JAWCLZ010000047.1:0-5605 GCA_038850275.1 Methanocellales archaeon
AACATGCCAAAGCGACTCACACGTGATAGAGAATTCGGGTGCTAATTACGCTAATTTGCTTCAATACTCCATTTGTGTGTGGAGGGTTCGTGAAGATGGAAAATTATTTGAAGCGCTGCACTCTGGGTTTTCTTTACCAATTGATGTTTATTTAACTGAAGATTATGTCTCTCCTACCTTTACTAGGCCTGCAGATGCTTTTGGCGAGCCACTTGATAACTGCTTCTCTCTTTTTGGCTTGCCTGTTCCAAATCCAGGAATAGGAGGCCAACACCCAACGAAATGTCGTAATCGGCAAAATGTTTCCGCTTTGGATTTAATTCAAGCTTGTTTGGAAGGAAGACTAAATGGAAGCTTTGACCAAGGGTATTATCGCATAATTCCCAAATCGCAGGAAAAGGCGCCACTTAGACCTAGACCTAACCCTCTGCTTGTATATCAATCAATTGCTTCTTGCAATGGCACCTACTTAATAGAACCTGTTTTCAATCAGTTTTCTCTTGAAAGGTGCGAATGGCAAGGACTTTGGATACCAGGAGATAAAGGTAATTTGGTTGTGATGAGCGGTACTAGCCAGGGTGGGTATGATTTCACCTATAGTGAGATGAAAAAAATAAATACTTGGGATATTTTTATAAATTTTATTGATTTTATAAAAAATATTTTATTTGGTCGAATTTAGCAGGTTTGAAATTCATATAACTGGCAATGGAAATTTTTTTCCTGCATAAACACATTTACATTACAGTATCCTTCCTATTAAAAGGCTGATTTCAAAAAGCAGCACTAAAAGCACGCCAACTAAGAGCTGAGAAAACATAGTTGGATCAGGTGAAATATAAATTGCAAACGCAATCAAAGCTCCATAGATCAATGGCCTCTGTTTTTTTAAATCACTATACTTCACCAACCCAAGTTTTAATGCAAATACGATTAATAATGGCAGCTGGAAGACAAGTCCCAATCCAGCGAGAAATGTAGTTACCACTGAAAAGGTTCTGCCAATTGAAAGCATTGGCACTGCTACATCATTTGAGTAATATACCATTAAATGAAAAAAAACGGGGAGCACAGCGAAGAAGCCAACCGCTACTCCAGCGATGAATAGCAGCATGGAAAATGGAACTATTAAGAAAAAATATTTCTTTTCATGAGGATATAAACCTGGGCTGGCATATTGAAACAGCTCGTAGATTAGCAGTGGTATACCAACAGTGCCAGCTATTATTAAGGCAAGCATAATCTGAACGATGAGAAATTCCAGTGGCTCATACATCACCATCTTCACGCCCTCTGGAATAAGATATCTCCAGATTGCTGCTATAATTGAATTTGTGAATGGAAAAACTAAAAATGCAATTACCATGAATGCAATTACCACTCTTAGCAAGCGATTTCGAAGTTCTATGATATGCTCCAACAGTGGCATTTTCTTATCAGCTGGCAGATCTGGACTCATCGCTGGCATTTATGAAGGCGGAGAGAAATAAGCTTATTGTTTAAATTTATATTAAATTTAAATTAATATAAAATTAATATTAATATTAATATATTTTACCTCATCTACCCTTGAACTGCGCTTTCCGCCTCTGCAGATAGGCAAGCATGCCCTCTTTTTGATCCTCAGCTGCGAAGCACTTTCCAAATAACTCAACTTCAAGTTTAAATCCCGAGGTTATACTTTTATATACCCCTTCATTTATCGCCTCCTTGGCATATTTCACCGCTAGCGGTGCATTGCTCGCGATTTTATTCCCAATTTCCCTTGCAACTTGCATCAATTTCTCCAGCGGTACAACTTTGTTCACCAAACCAATTCTCTCAGCTTCCCTTGCATCTATCCTATTACCAGTGTAGATTAATTCCTTTGCCTTGCCAATTCCAATCCACCTTGCAAGCCGCTGAGTCGCACCCCAGCCAGGGCATATTCCTAAGCTAACTTCAGGCTGGCCAAAGATCGCGTTTTCACTGGCAATTATAATATCGCAGGCAATAGCAATTTCACAGCCTCCACCGAGAGCATAGCCATTTACTGCAGCGATCACTGGTTTTCCCATTGCCTCAAGTTTAGCAGTAATCCTGTGCCCCAGCTCAGCGAATTTCCTAGCTTCTATTTCATTTTTATCCTTCATCTCAGCTATATCCGCACCTGCTATGAAAGCACGCTCCCCGCTGCCTGTCAATATTACCACTTTGCTCTCGCTATCCCTTTCAATTAAATCCAGAGCTGCCTCAAGTTCCTGCAGCGCCTTGCTGTTGAGGGAGTTGAGCTTTTCAGGTCGATTGATTTTCAATATTGCAATTCCTTCCTCTTTCTCGATGAGAATGTTTTCAAACTGCATATCAACACCTATTTTACATTGATCCTGAATTTTTTTATATTTAAACTATAAAGTAGTAAACTATGAAGCCAGAGGTTTTTTTCACAAATGCTCGAGCAGCTGTTGTAGAACTTGAAAAGTGGTATCAGCCTGAGCTCAGTCTTACAAGCAAACTTGAGCGATTGATCGCTAAAAGCCAGGTTTTGGATATCATTGAGAGGGGCGACACAGTTGCCTTGAAAACCCACTTCGGCGATCGAGGGAATACAAAGATGCTGCGCTCCATATTTATTCGAAAAGTTGCAGAAATGGTGAGAGAAAAAGGTGCTATGCCATTTGTCACTGAAACCACTGGCTTGGGTTTGATCAGAGATCGAAACTTCGCAGTTGGGAGAATTAAAATAGCAATGGAAAATGGCTATACCCATGAAACCCTCTCCGCGCCAATAATTATAGCAGATGGCCTCAAGGGATTTGACTATGTGGAGGTTAAAGTTAACGGCTTGCAGCTTAAAAAGGTTTATATTGCAAGGGCAATTGCGGAGGCAGATAAGATAATCTCGCTAGCACACTTTAAAGGCCATTTCAGAAGCGGCTTTGGAGGAGCTTTCAAAAACATTGGAGTTGGCTGCGTGGCAAAGCCAAGCAAATATGACATTCACCTCCACGATCTACCAAGGATAGATGAAGAGAAATGCAATAAATGCTTTGAATGCCTCAAAATTTGCCCCGCGGGTGCTATTATAACTCAAAATAATAAAATTGAGTTTATTCAGCAAAAATGCATCCGCTGCTTAGGCTGCTATGAAGTTTGCAAGCCAAATGCAATTCAAGTGGAATGGACGATAGGCAGAGATATAGCCGAGCGAATAATTGACTGCGCAAAAGCAGTGATTGACTTCAAAGGCAGAGAAAACTTTGCTTTCTTGAACTTCTTGGTGGATATAACACCCCACTGCGACTGCCATCCCTATTCAGATCTCCCTATAGTACCAGATTTAGGCATCGCTGCTTCTAGGGAAATTCTAGCTTTGGAGAAAGCTTCAATTGATATGATAAATAGCGCTCCCACTATTCAAGGATCACTCGCGAGTTTGCACGTGGAAACCGAGGATAAATTCCATACAACTTTCAACTGGAATCACTCTAAATATCAACTTGAAGCCGCGAGGAAGAGCGGATTGGGTACATATGACTATGAATTAATAGCAATCGATTGAGATGAAGCTAAAGATAGGCTGCTGCGGCTTTCCCAAGAGCAAAAAGCTTTATTATCAACACTTTAGCACTGTGGAACTGCAGAATACCTTTTATTCCCTCCCTAAGCTTGAGTTCGTGGAGAGGTGGAAAGCAGAAGCACCTAGAGATTTCGAATTCACAGTTAAAGGGTCGCAGTTCATCACCCACCCGCCTATGAGTCCAACCTATCGCAGAGCCAAGCTTGAGATAGCGATGAAGGATAGAGCTAAATATGGCCTATTTAAACCAACGCAAGAAGTATTCGATGCTTGGGAGCAAACGCGTAAAATCTGCGAAGCGCTAAAAGCAAGGATAGTTGTACTTCAAACTCCAGCTAGCTTTACTCCGAGTGATGAAAACCTAGTTAATATGCATAATTTTTTCTCAAACATAGAAAAAGGTAGCTTGGAAATCGCTTTAGAGCTGCGGGGGAAATGGGAGAACAATGTTATCAAGCAGCTCTGTGAAAAATATGATTTAATTCACTGCGTTGATCCATTTGCTTCGCCACCTTTTCATTTGAAGCAAACCCTCTACTTCCGCCTGCATGGATCGCCACCGGGTAAAAAGATGTATAGCTATAGATATAGCGATAGCGACCTTCGTTTGCTGCATCAAAAAATCAAGAGCTATGAAGATAGAGGGGAGATATACTGCATGTTTAATAACATTGCTATGTGGGATGACGCACTGCGTTTCAAGGAATTATAGTTATAAGTTATAAGTTATAGTTCTTCAACTCTATATAAACAGGAAACATGATCGCAGAAGCCAGCGCCTCTCGGGGTTAATGCGTAGTAAATCTTTCCATTTCTAACTTGCTTTTCAACGAAGAGCGCTTGCTCAAGCACCTCTAAATGATACTTCGCGAGAGCCTCGCTTAAATTGAAGTGCTGCTTTATCTCCTCGAAGCTTTTCCCGAAGCCTATGAAGCCTAAGATTGCCCTCCTCGTTCGATTAGCAGTGGCATCTAAACCTCTCTCGTGGTCTGTTTTCCAGTCTTTTATCTTACCTTCTTTAAACATCTTATCTTGCCATTTCCTAAGTTCCTCGGAAGAAAACATTACCACTTCAATCACCTCAGTAGAAATATAAGCAAGTGTAATTTAATTCTTTCGCAAGTAGGTAAATCATTTACCATCTTGTTCGACTAAGGAGTGGTATAAACATTGAAATGAAGAACAATAGCACTATTATCCAAACGATTATCATCGCTATTACACCTGCCAGCCAGAATTTAATTGCCTCAATCCAAGGAATCTTGATCTCTGTTACACTTTTCTCTACCATAATTTCACCTCCTTTGTGGGAAAAATAGTGAATGCATTTAATAATTTTAACTACATTGGTTTTCTGCTCAGCAATCTCCCGGCTAAATTTTGGTCTCGGGATACCCAGTGCATTTCAAAAAAGTTAAGTTTCAAAATTAATTCCTTAGCCTTTTTATGAAGCGTGATTAAATTTTCACTTCTAACTCTATATTCATCTTTAATCTGCTTCACCAAGAGCTCGCTGTCCGATAGCACCTCTACCTTTGCAATTTTCCTCTGAATGGCTATTTCAAGTGCCCTTATCAAGGCAAGATATTCAGCTTGATTATTGGTCACCGCGCCGGCTTCTTCGACTATTTCTTCTTGGTTTAAAACTATAGCAATAAAACCAATCCTTTTACCCTTGAATTGATGCTCCTTAACCCCTCCATCGATATAGATTTTCATCGCAATACCCTATTTAAGAAAAATGGGCTCGCCCGGATTCGAACCGGGGAACTCCGCCGTGTCAAGGCGACGTCATAACCACTAGACCACGAGCCCTAGTTTTCTATGGCTAAGCTAGAGCATAAAACTTTTGCTTGGGCGCAAATAATTTCAGGTTCTATGATTTCCTTGTGATATGAATTATCATATTAAGTTCGAAATTTGAAGATTTTCGAAATTTCATTAGCTCTTGGATAGCAATAACTAAGAATGGCAATTTTCTAGTACTGGGATGCTTCCACAATCCCTATTTGATTGAAGAGCTGAAAAAAATTGAGTAAATGCAAT
>JAWCLZ010000048.1:0-5459 GCA_038850275.1 Methanocellales archaeon
AGAGCGATATTGCAACTGCAAGGTTGTGAGTTCAATTACAGATACCGACATAACCCTAGATATCAGTAGAAAATAGTCTATAGCCCCTATTACTGAAAATTCAAAATGACTGACCCTTAACTCGCAGTTATTTTTAAAATCTAATCGACTAACTGTGAGGAATCAAAAGCTCTCCATCAGTAAACATGCGTAGAAACTCCGGCCAAGTGCTTATCGCACCATTGAGGTGATGAAAAGAAGCACTGTTGTTGAGCCTTTTTCCTAGCTACAATTGTCTTACTTAGGAAGGGAAGAAGATTGTTAAATGCCGAGACGTGTGCAAAACCTTCCACCACTCGATCCAAAACCCAATATTTCTTTTTCTTGACCTCGCCTTACTGAAAAACCAATTATAACTCGACCTAGCCTTACCCTCTTCAAAGTTCCTCGACATTGTCTCAACCAAATTGTTAATCGTTCTACGCTTAAAACATACCGCCACAGCCGAAGCCATATGACAAAAAGACTCAAAGCTCGGCTTAGTAAACAAATCCCGAAATTTCCGCGAAGCCTCAAGCTCACTAGGCACACCAACTCACTTAATCATAAATCCATCCCTGAAAAGGAAAAAAGAGCACCAAACCACAAAAACTTTCAAGAAGAAAAAACAAAAAAGTTAGAACTAGAGTAAAATAGAGACAAAAGAAAGTCGAAATGAAAGAAGTTAATTCAAGGCAGATTAAATCAACATGTGGAATTAAAATGTGGAGAAAGTTAATTTTTTACTTTATATTAATTATTGTGCTTTTTTCCACATATGCAAGCTGCACCCTCATAACCCACCCCAAGGAGTATGCAGTTTATATTGCTACTCGCGATGAAGGAGTTGCAAATGCTATAGGCGCAAGTGAATACAGCTTTTTGAAATGGCAGTCTAAAAACTATTCTGCGATAAATAATGAACTAACGAAGCTGGCTGAGATAATTTTTGAGCAGGAAATAGATGATGAAAAGCTATTGCGTGAGGGAGAAGAATGGAAAATGGGAGAAAATTACTCACTAAAAGTAGTATCCATCGACCTCGCCGAAAAAAAGGCAAGAATGCAATTCCTTCACAATAGTACAGTTTTAAAGGATTCAATTGTCGGGACCATATTACCGAATCAATCCACATTCATTTATAAGAGAAAGATAGCGGGAGTGCCAAATGTGCCTCAATTCATTTGCTATCTCCACGATGTATTTCATGGCATCGATGCAAGCCTCGTGGTGATAAAATATGTTTTCTTGATTTCAGAGCAAACCATCTCCCTACCTAGCACTATTCCCTTTTTGAAAACATCTCCAAAGCTATATACTGCATATGAAGCAACTGGTCGTGATATAAATATTGCAAATGCAATTGGAGCAATGGAATATCACTATTTGAAATGGCAATCAGCTGATTATGTTGCAATCGCCGGCGACCCGAGCAAGCTTGCGAGGATAATTGTGAATCAAAGCCTTGATGAAGAAAAAATTCTTTCCGAGGGTGAAATATGGCAATTAGGAGAGGATTACTCGCTAAGAATTGCCTCGATCGATGTTGGGAAGAAACTCGCGTGGCTTCAATTCTATCGCGATGAGGTGAAGTTAAAGGAAGAAATAAAAGGAGGCACAGCGCCAGTAGATAATATTTTTGTTTATAAAACAACTATTGCTTGGACAGGAAATGTGCCTCAATTCATTTGCTATCTAGGAGATATTTTGCAAACCACGAATAAGAGCTATGTAGCGATTAAATATACATTCCTCATCTCAAATGAAACTGTTGCGACGCTCTCTGCTGAAATTAAGGTAAATCCCCAACAGATTACCCCGGCTCAAAAGGCAAACATTACAATTACCGTTGCTAGCGATACCGAACCTGTTGCGAATGCACGAATATTGCTGAATATAAGTGATGGTAGTCTGCAAGAAACAGTGGGGCTAACTGATAGAAATGGTAGCTTCAGCACAACCTTTACCTCGAATACCTCCGGTAATTTCACTTTAAATGCAGTTGTGGAAAAAGTTGGATATATTAATACTTCAGCTCAAGCCTCAATAGTAGTTATGCCCACGCCTTTGGAGATATTGAACCAGGCATTAGCAATGTTAATATTAATAGTAATTGCGGTTATTGGTGTGATACTATGGTTTAATCAAAAACTGAAGATATATCCTCTACCAAGAGAAATCCCTGCAGATGGAGTTTCATCGGCCAGAATTGTGATAGAATCCATCAACTACTTCAAATTTCCTAAGCCAGTGAAATCAAACACAAAGATTGAGCTATCCACCACAATTGGCACATTGCCAAGCAGTATCTTAATTCCAAAGGGGAGCTCGAGGGTTGAGACAGCTCTAATTGCTTCTAAGGAAGTTGGAACCGCGGAAATAGTTGCAAAGGCTGATGATCTTAAAGCGAGAGCAAAAGTGATATTTATCGCTCCTGAGTTATTCTTAAAGCTCAGCGCTGAGCCCAACGAGTTGCCTGCAGATGGCAAGTCCATATCGACGATTACAATAAGAATTGAGGATAAAAATGGGAATCCATTCATGCTTCCTAGAGAACGAATTGTTCACCTCTCAACGACACTTGGAACTATCGGAAGCCCCATTAAGATTGCTAGGGATAGCGCAGTGGCAACTGCAACTTTGATAGCACCAATAGTCAGCGGCAGAGCAAAGATAACTGTCAATGTTGAAGACCTAAGCGAATCGATAGAGATCATATACAAATGAAATGGAATAAAGATATCATTGAAAGGAATAGCGTTCAAAAACCCCTAACTCTGCTCTGTGGGATTTTTTGGTTTCGCCGTGGGAGTCATCTCAGGCCTGCTACCCTCAACTTCAAATAGCTATGGAATTTATCTCTCTTCTTCTTAACGGGGAACCCTCTTTCAAATTGTGTTATTTCTTCGTCTTAAAGAATTAAAAAAAGCTTGATCTCCTCTCACAGTGCCCGTGGAACAAACATCTATTTGTCCTTCTATATTTGCAATGTCCACATAGCTTTTCTCTGAATTTAGACGTAATATTAACCTGCTTTTTATGATAGCATAAGCGATCTTCTAGCTTTATTTCTTCAAGTCGACTTAAAATTTGCTCTTCCAAAAAATTTTGATCACATTTATGCAGAATCTCAGCAACTTTTTTACCGGTTAAAGTTAATTCGACTCTTTTGCTTTCATCTCTTCTAAGTATCTCAATAGCTGTTAAGCATTCAATATGCTTTTCAATTGTACGAGGTGAAAGCATTTGCATCTGCAATGATATCTCCTGAAGCGTGTGATAGCCATCGGGGAAGTTCTGGATGAAGAGATATAAACTGCCTGAGAAAAAAGTCTTCCCAGCCTTTCTAGTTTTAGTAATCTCTTCCCACTTCTGCTGCAGCTTAATCAAAAATTCAAAGTCATCTCCCGCTGGCAGGGATATCTTTGTTATTAGAGGTACAGCTGCTTCGATTTTCATATTCAACCCCCCCCATCGAACAAATAAAAACATAATATTATTTTATTTCTAATAATATTTAAATTTAACTGCTATTTCTGGATGTGACGATATAAAACACCACGCAATATTTTAAATAAAAATTAATTTTTATAAAAAATATTCTATACGCATGCTATGCGCGCGCACAATTATTTATTAATGCACAAGGTTTAAGGTTTAAATAGTGCGAGATGCATCTCTAGATATTCTGCTTTCTTTACCTTTTAAATAGCTCCTGTTTGAAGATAGATGTGTTAAAGCTCTAAAGGTGGTAAGAAATTCGGCAGAAAATTTATTTTTTCATAGACATGAAAATTTGCCTCATTCGCTGTGCATTTTCCAGCATTGCGTGGTCATTATTAAAATACACATAGGCTCTCTCTGGCTTTGCATTTACGATTTTATCGGCAATTTCCTGGAGTTCTTCATCTGAATAGAAATGTGAATACCACTCGCTTCGACCGTGAATCCTTTCGTAGACTGCGCCACTGGTATTGAAAATTGTTCTTGGTAAATCTGGTGCATCAATACTAACCAAGGTAATTCCAAGTTTCTCCGCCCAGTTGACATAGAGATTGTTAAACCACTCTTCATTTCTAAATTCCAATGCAAATTTAGAGCCTAAATCTACTTTATGAATGAATTCTTCAATCTTTTCAATCGAATTAGGCGTGGTATTTGGTTGAAGCTGAAAGAGATAGAAATCAATACATTTAGCGAGTGGCTCGAATAGTTTTTCAAATTCCTTCCAAGTTTGAAAAGCATGTGAATCAAGCTTAAAAACGTGTGTGATTAAACGATTCACCTTGATAGCCCATCTCAAATGCTTCCCTGATTTAGCCCAAGCTTTTATTTGATTTGGAAATGGAAAGCGATAAAAACTAGCGTTTAGTTCCACCGAGTTCAAACCTGAATTTTCAATAAACCACTTAAAATTTCCCCCTTCATTCCAAGAGTAATACCAACCAGATGTACCGATAAAGATTTCCATATCTAGCAAGCCTCACTCATAGCTATGATTTTTTCATGAGAATAAATTATTTCTTGTAGGGATGGAAAATCGAGGCTATATTTTATCTGAAGTTTGACCTATTGCGTGTTAATGCAAGTGTAACGCTAAAGTTAAATAGTAAGCTTGCTTTTTAAGAAGCATACACAATTGTGTACGAGATAGGAGAGTAATATGCGATTTAGAGGAAGAGAAGGTCGAGAGAGAAACTCTAGACCGAGGGAGATGTTTCCGGCAAAGTGTGCGGATTGTGGAGTTGAAACTCAAGTGCCTTTTAAGCCAGCGCCTGATAGACCTGTTTATTGTCAAGAATGCTATAAAAAACATAGGCCAGCTAGGCGTAGGTTTTAATAAGAAAAAGAGGCTTTTCAACGCCACTTTTGTGATTCTAATAGTTTTTAGAAGATGAAGATTCTAAAGTTTTTTTATTTTCAGGTTGCAAATGTTATTCAAATATATACAACTATTGACTGGAGAAATCGCGTTACACATGGCATTAATCTCCTCCAAATATCGAGTGCGCTTTATCGCTAGGAAGTAGCAGGGGAGAATAAGGCTAAGTAATGTAACTCATAACTCAGTGTAACCTAGCTATGCGCTCTTGGAATTAGATAGAATGGCAAGTAACCTGCCGAAGAACCTGTTGAAGAATATTAAGGAGTGCGCGAGAACGCTTGATAAAATAGCGCATGTTTCAAGAATAAGAATAAGTCTAAGGGAAATCGGTGGAATATATAGATTTATCTCGAGAGAACTTGTATAGCAAATGAAAATTTTGATATTCTCAAATTTAGCTGTAGAGGGAAGTAAGAGCTTTGCCTGTACTCAGGCAAGACTGAAAAAGCAAGTAGAGTACTTCTGAATTCCGAATTAAGGGTGAATATCTCCTCTCCATGTCCGCAAATATTTTTATCTCTAAGTAATGCCTTTTAAAAATCATGCCTCCAAAAGT